>JBJOOU010000162.1:0-15324 GCA_046051105.1 Bacteroidota bacterium | reverse complement strand
GATAAATGTGACTCCCACTAATTCTTCATTTATTAATGCATCTAAGCCAGTAATCATTTTTGTAATTTATAGTATATTTAATATTATAGTGCCTTTCACCGGTTTTTCATCCAGTCTTATTCCTTAAGCAAAACATGATTGTTCAGCTTTAGCGATGCATCACCTAGATGCAAAACCAAAGTTAGCTGCTTTTCGGGATATCGACACAAGGTTCGTTTCGCTAAGCTTGTGGCAGCGTGATAAATCGCCTGTAAAGATACTAAATTCTTAATTATTGCGCTTGGTTTTACATAAACTTTAGTGAGCAGATAATATATAATACATTTAAGCTGTGTATAATATGTCTGTGATAGGTCAAAAAAACCGATAACTATAGTATTCGGTTGGATAACTATAGAAATCTTACAAAAACCAGCAGAATTTGTACAAAAACTATAGAAATACTTCAAAAACCAGTAGAAATAGTATAAAGCCCAACAGGTCTGGATATATTTCCCGTTGATTTCTGCTTGAAATTAGGATGTTTAATTGGTATGATGTTGATATAGAATGATTATCTGTCAGAATTATTCAGTAATACTACCTCATTTGTAGGATCTCCACAGTAAAAATATCATTGCATCTCATCCTTATTGTGGAAATCTAAAGTATTTTGTAGCAAGTGACATTCAAAAAAAGCCACATCCATTGTTTCGGATGCGGCTTTTCGGTTGTTTTACAGCTATAGAATTACTGTAGTCCGACAGCTGTGGGGCTTGTCGGGGATCACTTTTGGTTTGATAGTGGAAGTACGATCGTAGCGGGAGCCAGTCCTGCCGATTGTGCGATAATGCCTGGATTCTGTCCGTTTTTATCGGCTTTTACCAGAAAAGTGGCTACACCCGCTTCTGCTTTTACGGTAGCCGGACTTGTCAGTATGGCGCCGTTCTGCGGAGTGAGTGTAATTTCCTGTTCTCCGTTGGAAACGGGATTTCCCTTATTGTCGCATACAGTAACGTAGGCAAATATCAGGTCGTTTCCATCGGCTTTGAGCTTGCGTCCGCTGATGTCGAAACTGATGGACAGTTTGGCGGCGGTTCCTGCTGTGTTTACAATGTCGGTAAGCACTTCTTTGCTGTTTTTATAGGCAATGGCTTTGAGTTGTCCGGCTTTGAAAGTACCTGCATCGAAAACAAACGGAGCGCTCTTAATTTTGTCCGAATTTTCGGTTTTATCGGCTTTTTTACGGGCAATCAGCTGTCCGTTGAGGTACAAAGCCACTTCGTCGGCATCGGAATATACCCGGATGCCGTGCGGATCGGAATGTTCGTCCCAGTTGCTGGCAATTTTCAGCGTGGGCAGGCTTTGGCTGCGGTAGAAATAATAGGCATATTTAGGCAAACGGGTGATGTCCATAATGCCCGACGACTCGATATCGGGCGAATAGCCACGGTTGTAATCGAACATCAACCAGTTGGCATCACCCAAATGCGGGTTGCGCAGGTTGTCATTGTGAGCTTCCTGAAAATTGGTAGCCTGTTGCAGCAATCGTTTCTCGCCATCGCCGCGCAATTGCCGACTGGTGCGTTCGTTGGAGCTAAGTCCGGCGTATCCTGCCTGATTCAGTCCGGCATCTTGTGCAAAATACTCCCAATCGCCGTATTCACCGGTGAAGAGTGGAATTTTTCCTTTGTATTTTTTCCAGTAATAAGGCGGTTTGGCATGTTGACGAGCCGGAATATACACATCGTAGAACCGATCAATCCAGCCGCAGGTGATTAGCTTGGTTTCAGGAAATTCTTCGCGGGCAATCCGGTTCATTTGATCCATAAACGGGTCGGGCATGGCCGATTCGTTGAGCGAAAGTTCCCACATGGCCACACATGCGTGGTTGCGGTCGCGGCGAATTACTTCCCGCGCATCCTGATAGGAGTGTTGCATAAAGGCTTCGTTGCCCACAAACTGCCATCCGGGAATGGCGTCCATGGTAAGGATGCCCAACTCATCGCACGCATCCATAAAGGCCGGCGATTGTGGGTAATGCGACAGGCGAACGATATTAAATCCGGCCGATTTTATTTTTACGGCATCGCGGTATTGCGCATTGTCCGACAATGCATTGCCTACGTACGGATATTCCTGGTGACGATTGGTACCCACCAACAAAAGCGGTTCGCCGTTGATGAGGTATTGTTCGTTTTTGATCTCAAACTGTCTGATTCCGATGCGGTTCTTCACCACATCAACGGTTTTTCCATTGGAAATCACTTCTACGGCCAGGGTGTAGAGATTGGGGTGAGACGGATGCCAGAGTTGAGGTGTTTTTACTGTAAACTGACTGCTTACCGACAATTGTCCGTTGGCATCAATGGCTTGTGCAGCCGATCGGGCCGAAGCCACCAGCTTTCCGTTTTTATCGGTCAGTTTGTAGGCTAATGTCAGTTTTTTACCGTTTTTATCGTCGTTGCGCAGGTGAGTAGCTACCGCAATGGTGGCCGAAGCTTTGGATACTACAGGGTACCAAATCTTCACACCGCCCGAAGCGACCCGATTTTCTTTTACAGCATCGGTAATGTACAAGGGATTGGTAACGATGAGCGAAACGTTGCGGTAAATACCACTGAAGTAGCAGAAATCGAGCGTTTCAATGGTTTTTCCGGGTGGAATCTCCGGATGGTCGTGGTTATCGGCCTTTACAATTAGTCGGTTGGTGCCCTGTTGGTTCAGTTCGTTGGTGATGTCGATGGTAAACGGAAGGTATCCTCCTGTATGTTTCAGAAGTAACTTTCCGTTTAACCAGACATCCGCTTGCTGCATCACAGCTTCGAATTCAACACAAATCTTCCTGCCTTTCCATGCAGGATTAAACACAAAATCTTTTTTATACCAACTAATTCCTGTCCAGGGATTTTTGACCACCAGCGGTTCCACTTTGGCAGTGTGCAGTAAACACACCTTTTGCCAGTCGTCAAAACTAAACCCGTCGGCTGTTGGCGCTTTCGTTTCGGCAGCAGGAAAATCCTCCTGATTACGAAATTGCCAATCGTCGTTGAAATTCAGCTTCTGACGGCCTTGCACCGAAACCGTGAAAGTGGTCAGCAAAATAGCCTGAACCAGAAATATCTTTATACTATGAATTCGATTCATATTCTTTTTTATTTATCCTTAAATACCTTTTTATTTAAATGCGTCGAGTGCCACGGTGGGTTTACCATCATTTCCCCAGGCGCTGAGTGGATAATTGCTCCAGCTACGCGCCCCTTGTGGCTCCCAGTAAATTACTCCAAGGCCTTTGTTGTCGGGCACTGCTTTTACTTTGCTTTGTACAGCCACCAGCATATTGTAGGTGTTGAGGGCTTTCGTATCTTCGCCGCCCACTTCTACTATCATTACTTCTTTGCCATATCGTGCCACCATGTCGTTCATGTTGGCTGCGAGACTATTAATGGACAATGTATAGTCCGGACTGCCGGTAAGCCAGTAAGGATAGTAGGACATACCGATAATATCGTATTTTGCGCCGGCATTTTTAGCGGCATCAAACCACCAACGGAATCGCGCGTTGTCATTCCCCTGGTCGACATGCAGGATGACTTTTGATGTGGGGCTAACGGCTTTTACGGCATCATAACCTTTGTTGATCAACTGCACTAACTTTGTCCAGCTGGTTGCATTACTTCCATCGGGATATAGCATTCCGCCGGGAATTTCATTTCCCACCTGTACCCACCGGGGAGTTACTCCGGCTGTTTTCAGGGCAGTCATTACATCTACTGTATAATCATAAAGCGCTGTTTGCAGCTGATCGAAACTTAGGTTGGCCCATGCAGCTGGTTTAGCCTGATGAGAAGGGTCGGCCCAGGTGTCGCTGTAGTGGAAATCAATCATCACGCGCATACCTGCATTTTGTGCTCTTACGGCCATAGCTACCGTTTCATCCTTGCTGCAATGCCCGCTGGCTTTGTCATTGGATGGGTTTACAAATGTTCGCAGGCGAATGGTGTTGATTCCATGCGCTTTCAGAATGCTGATGCAATTTTCCTGCACTCCGTTGTCGTTGTAGAATTTATATCCGGTAGCTTCCATTTGGGGTAACCAGCTGATGTCGGCACCTTTTACAAAAGTAGTGTCTACCTTAGTTGTGGTGGTGTCGGTTGGTTTATCTACAGGGTCGCTACCTTTACAGGAAGTTGGACTCAGCAAGAAGCCAAATGACAACAAAAAAAGAGTAATCTTGCGGATGGGTGTTTTCATAACAATGGATTTTAATGTTCCTGATTTTTGAAGTTATTCGTAAACCTAAAGAGAACTTTCCCAAAGTTCAAAACCTTGGAAAAGCTACTTTAGATCAACATGCTTCAAAATTAATCATTTAATTGAATATGTGTACTTTTCAGGATTACTTAAGTCCAGTGTGATCACTTTATCGCCGGTAGATGCTGGTATCAGATTGTTTCCACCAAGTACCAATGATCCATCTTTGTCGGTATCGCCGTATTTGAAGCCCCAATCGCCATTGACGATAATTTGAACTCCCCAGCCTATCGTTGAGATATTGCAATTGGCTGTCCAGACTTTCTTGCTGCTATCGTAGGTCATCGGGTTGGCTGTTAAGCTCCAGCTATTAAAGTCGCCCGTTACACAAATACTTGTAATGGCTGTTTTGCTCCAGGTCATTCCGTTGAGATCGGCTTTTACCAGGAAATAACCACCTTCGTCGAACCAGATATTCCACATGCTACTGCTGGGATCCAGCGTGGTCAGCGAACTTGCTGACGAACCGTACACCGCGCCGTTGAAATCGACTTGCGAAGTGAACTTAAAGTTGGCCCATTGTGCCGCTTCCACAAAGCCTTCGTAATTGCCATCGTTGTTTTTCGAGCAAAGTTTGGTAGAAAAATCCGACCATGAAGTCAATCCCGGCATGTACAGGAAGGAAACCTGCTTGCTCAGTGCGTAAGGCGTTACTTTTACCTTGATCACGTTGCTATACACCGCGTTGTTTCCGTTGGCCAGATTGGCTTTCAGTCGCACTTTGATGGTCGACTCCACACCGCCGGTGAGTTTCAGTTGATTCAGCAACAGCTTATTCAATACCGAATCGGTATAAGCTGCTGCATACTGGTTCGTTCCAATGGTGTTCTCAACTGCACTTGCGAAATTGCCATTTAGCGTATCTATTTGTATAGTATAAATTACAGGAGTCGTCAGTTGGTAAGTGAGTGAATCCCATCCAAAGCTGACAGCCTTGTGTGTAGATGCCTCTGCTTTGTTCAGCAGCAGGGTTGAGTCGGAAATCCGGAGAATGAACTCTCCTTCAGCCGGTGTTTTGATGCTGTATTTCACATCATTGTCTGTACAGGAAAGCATCCCTGCTACAAGAACAATAATCGCCGTTAGTTTAAATATGATGTTGTTCATACGATGAATTTTTGAATAATGTACTTAGTAATTATCGTTTTGTATTAGATTCTGATTGGCTAAAACATCCGAAGCCGGCAATGGGAACAGGTTGTATTTCTGATCTACAGCTTTACCTTCCATAATATTTCCTTTCCATGCCCATACATATCCGGCAGTAGTCAGTTTGTCATACCGCACAAGGTCGGTGCGGCGCTGTGCTTCCCAGTACATTTCGCGGGCTTTTTCATCCAGAATAAAGCTGAGCGTTAAGTCGGCTTGCGCAATATTTCCCGAAGTACTGGTGGGATTGTTGGCATAAGCACGTCCGCGCAGTTTGTTGATGTAGGTCAACGCAGTAGCTGCATCGCCACCTGCACCACCACGAAGCACAGCCTCGGCATAGGTCAGGTAGATTTCGGCCAAACGGAAAACAGGAAAATCAATGTCTGAAAGGTTGTTGTCGCCATTGTTTTGCGTAAATCTTTTTCCGGCTCTGTCTACATTCCGGTATTTCCATGCCGAATATCCATCTGTTTGAGTGGTCATGCTTTTTACTTCCAGTTTCTGGCCGGTAGTATAAAACTGTGCCCGTTTATCCACAGTAGTATCAGATGTGGGGAAAAGAGCCGGTAATTGCTGTGTCATGCGGAAGTTGTTCCAACTGCCCGACAATCCGTTGATCGAATCAGGAACACCAGCGGCTCCCAAAGCCAGAAAGTTGGTTCCGTTCCAGGTTCTGGTGTTGTAGTTTTCGTAATTCAGGGTAAAAATAAATTCGTTGGTGTTTTTGTAGTTATCGCCCAACATCAACCAGCTGTAGCGACTTTCCAATGAATAGCCCGATGCAATGATTTTGTTGCAATAAGTAATGGCCTGAGTATAATATTCGGTTCCGGTATACACTTTCCCATTGAGATACATACGCGAAAGCAGGGCCCAATCGGCTGCTTTATCAGGCAATCCCCATTCGCCCGTACGGGGTTCGGGAAGCGAGGCCTCGATGCTTTTCAGCTCCGATTCGATAAACGTAAATAATTCAGCCCGTTTGATTTGCTTGGGTGATGAAAAACCAATATCTTCAGGGGTAGGGAAAGGAGGATTGCCATACAAATCCATCAATACCCAAAAGCAATAGGCACGCAGGTAGCGAACCTGTGCTTTGTATTGCTGAATCGTGCTGACATCAGTACCCGAAAATCCGCGTTTACTGATTTTCGCATCAGTCGATTCGTTCAGGAAGTTGTTGCAGTAGGTAATGGTCAGCAATGTGCTTGAATACACTTGTTTGATAGCACCGGCATCGGCGCTCCACGCTAATTGATGAAAAACGGCATTGCCGCCATCGTCATTCCAGGTGCTAACTGCTTCGTCGGTAGTATATTCCTGCATGCCCCAGTAATAGCGCAGGAAATTGCCATACACCAGTGTAGAATATACCGAAACGAGGCCTTGTTTGTAGCCATCAAGCGTATTGAATTGCTGATCGGCTGTAATATCGTTAGTGGGTGTTTTTTCCAAATCGTCCACACAGGCTGTAAGCATTACAACCGGAATGAGCAGAACTCCCAGCTTTGTTCTTATGTTTTTTATATTGAAAATCATATTCTTATTCTTTTAAGGTTAAAAACTCATATTCAGTCCGAATGCAAACGTACGGGGTACAGGGTAGGCATTCTGAGTGCCACTGTTGGATTCCGGATCTAAGCCCGTAAACCTGGTGATGGTAAAGATGTTTTGTACCGACACGTTCATTTTAAGGCTGATGCCGCTGTTGCGCACAATCTTACCAAAATCGTAGCCGATGTAGGCATTGTCCATTTTCAGGAAAGAAGCATTTTGAAGATAGTAATCGCTATAACCCTGGTATTGATTGGAGTTTTTAAACTGCGACTGATAATAAGAAGTATTCAGATTTTGAGAGGTGGTCCAGCCTGTCATTGCTACGCTGTTTTCCTGGGGCACGTAGTAGATGTAGTGTCCGAGGTTGGCATGCATCGAAGCTCCTGCCGACCATTTCCTGTACTGAAAATTAGTGTTAAAGCCCAACAGGTACTTGGGTAATGCCGATTTTCCGCTGACGTACCTGTCTTTCTCGTTGATAAGGCCGTCGTTATTTACGTCCAGCATTTGGTCCTCAATGGGTTTTCCGTTTTCATCATACACCTGATGATACAGGTAATAGGTGTTGCGGGCATATCCAATGGTGTTTACCTTTACATTATCACTTGATAAGCCTACGCTGTTGTTATCGATCAAACTCAGTTTGGTGATTTTGTTCTGATTGTAAGTGGCGTTGAAGCTCAAATCCCACGAAAAATCTTTTGTTTGCAGAGCGATAGCTTTTACATTAAATTCCACTCCTTTGTTTTCCATGCTACCAATGTTCATGATCAGCTGATCGTCATAGCTATATCCGTAAGGGATAGTTACTTCGTTGAGGAGGTCTTTGGTTTTTTTATCGTACACATTCAGACTACCGGTAATACGGTGGTCGAAAAAGCCGTAATCGATACCGATATTAGTAGTAGCAGTTTGCTCCCAACGTAAGTCTGGATTGTATTTGGCCGGTAAGGTTACGTAGTACGCATTAGGCCCCACATTGTATTGGTATTGGTTATTGTTTGTATAGTAAGTGGGTAAATGATAATAATTATCCAACCCATCCTGCTGTCCGGTAATACCGTATCCGGCACGTACTTTCAGATCCGAAAGTACTTTTACATCTTTCAGGAAGCTTTCTTCTTTTGCTTTCCATGCCAAAGCCATGGATGGAAATAAACCCCAACGATGTTTCTCTGCAAATCGTGATGAAGCATCGTCGCGCAGCGAAGCAGTAAGCAGGTATTTGTCCATAAACGTATAGTTGGCACGACCGTAGAATGATACAATTGAATGACTTGGCTTATCAAAATCATACTTCGGAGTGGAAACTACCAAACCGGACTCGCTGTAAGTTTTGTAGTTATAGTTCGTTGTAGTAAAATCGCTGTATGAGTACCCCGCTGTAAGATCAAACTTGCTGTTTGCCTGTTTCAGATCTTTGGAGTAAAACAAATACGATTCGAATATCTTGTTGAATACCTCTTTCGAAGGGTCTCCGTTATATACATTTCCTCCATTGAGCAAGGTGCCGAAATAGGTAGCAGGTGTCTGGTAAGTGTACTGACTTCTGGACATATCCAAACCTCCGTTTACGTTCAGGTGAAGTTCGGGCATAAACCAAAAGCTGTAATCGGCCTGAATATTACCCATAGCGCGGTAATTTTTGTTTCGCTCGTTTACCTGCTCCAGCATACTTACCGGATTCAGATTTACCAGAGCTGGGTTAGAACGAAAGTCAGTATATTGAAAATATCCGCCATAAGTCTGATCGTCGACGTGTACAGGTTGGGTGGGGTCGAAAGTGGTAGCAGCCCAAATAGCCGAAGAGTTGGCAATGCGTTCATTCTCATACGCCCCTTTCAGATTGAAGTTTACTTTCAACTGATCTTTCAAAAAGCTGGGATTCATGTTCAACGATGCGGTGGCACGTTCATAATTACCGGTTTTCAGGATACCGTCCTGGTTGGTGTAGGAACCCGAAACCCTATAAGGCAACTTGTTGACCGATCCACTTACGCTCAGGTTGTAGTCTTGTGCAAAAGCATTCTGAAAAATCTCATCTTGCCAATCGGTAGATGCAGTGCCGGGAGCAGTACGCATAGAAGAGCCCAGTTCGCTGGCTAACGTACGGTACTGATCGGCATTTAAAACAGGCACTTTATCGCGAAGGGTCGACAAGCGCGTATTTACCGAGAAATCGACAGCCATTTTTCCTTTGTTTCCTTTTTTGGTAGTAATCAGAATAACCCCATTCGAAGCACGTGACCCGTAAATGGCTGATGCTGATGCATCTTTTAGTACGGTGAAGTTTTCAATATCGTTGGGGTTGAGTTGGCTCAATATACCAGGGCCGCCGTTTGCACCTTCGAGTGGCATTCCATCTATCACGATTAAAGGGTCGTTGGCTGCCGAGAGGGATGCACCTCCCTGAATGAGGAATGAGCTTCCTGATCCTGGTTTTCCTCCGGATGGCACAACCTGTACGCCTGAAATCTTACTTGCTATTAAGGCTTCGGCGTTGGTGACAGGAGCTTTCTCGAAATCGCGAGAGCTTACTGTGGCAATGTTACCGGTCAGGTCTTTGGCCTTGCGGGTACCATAACCAACCACTACCACTTCTTCGAGGCTTTTTTGGTCGGGTTGTAATTTGATTTTTAATGGACTGTTGCTGGTTATGACTACTTTTTGTGTGGTGTAGCCAATGTACGATACAGTGATCGCATTTTTGCCGGCAGGTAGAGCGAGGTTGAAGTTACCGTAAAGGTCGGTAATGGTGCCATTGGCGGTACCATCTACTTTTACGCTGACTCCGGGAAGCGGTGATCCGGTTTCGTCCACCACATTTCCTTTCATTTTGGGGCTTTGCGACTGTTGTGTGCTTTGTTGAGCCGATGCACTATTGAGAGTAGTCATCACTGGAAAGCAAAACAACACCATCAGCAAAAGCAATTGCAAAGAACAATTTTTTTGGTTCATGGGTATTAATTTTACAGGTTATTTGGTAATCCTAATCGTGTAGATTCTGAAAGCGCAATCGTTTGACGTCTTTCGAATCAAGCAGGGCAAAATAACCGTATAAAATGCTTTTGTAAAAGCACAGATTGGACAAAAAAGGACATAAATCGGACACGGACTGAAACGTCCGATAAGTGGATGTTGGCTTCTAAATAGCTGAATAATAATAAAATAAGTACTAAAAGGACGTTTTATGCCGAAAAGTGATTGGGAGAAAGGCAAGGTTGCGGTTACTCCGCATTTTCATCCGAAGTCAGATGATTGGACACGAGGTGTTGAATAAAAATATTGTTGAATTTATCCTTGTTGTAGATAATGTACCAGGTGGTGTGTTTGCTTTTGCGGAAATGATGAACGTACCGACCGTATTGTTTGTGCTGTTGATAGGTGCAGCGAGCGTGGTAAATGGTTTTGTCGAGTCGGTTGCATTCATTTAAAATCGAACGATGGTACTCTAAAGCGTGAGAACGACTTAAAATGATCCTTTTCCATAAGATTAACCCATTGAAAATATCATTCAAATCCTGTTTGGCTCTTTCGCTATAAAATACCATTCTCTTTGCAAATTTTATTGATATGCTCGATGGTTTTTTTCTCAAACTCCTCACTGGTCATATATCCTTCAGGAATTTTTCCGGTAATGGCTGGGTTTTCAAATTCTACGCCTTCGGGATCTTTGCTTAGCTCTTTCATCATGCGTTTACCATTGCGGGTAGAGTCATCTATTTTTACGGTGTAAATCATAATCTTATATCTAATTGGATGTAGGCAAAAATACTATTTCTTTCTGATACAACAATGCGAAACAATTATTGGTTCAAGCTTTTACATCATCATTCCCCTGCCTTTGTTTCTGAATATTGCTTGGGTGTAGTGCCGTATTTTGCCTGAAAGCATTTGGAGAAGTACGAGTAGTTGGAAAAGCCGACAAGATACATCACTTCGGCTACAGTAAACTTCTGTTGCGACAACAGCATGGCTGCTTTCTTTAGACGGATAGAGCGGATATAATCCACAGGCGACAGACCGGTGAGCTGTTTAATACGGCGGTAGATCTGTTTCGAGCTGATGCCCGAGAGTTCACTCAGGCGGTTCACGTTCAGATCGGCATCCGCAATCTTATCTTCGATAATGCCGGTGATATCACTCAGGAATTTCTCGTCCCACGAGCGGGCTTCGATTGTTTTTGGTTCCGCAATTTGTTGCAGGCGCACCTTCTTCTCCAGTTTTTGGCCAGTAGCGAGCAGTTGGTTAATGCGCATCAGCAACAGTTCGGCATCAAATGGCTTGGAGATAAATACATTTACCTCCAGTTCGATGCTGCGTTCTTCGGTGCGTTTGTCGTCTTTGGCCGTGAGCATAATAATGGGCGTGGTGGAAAGTTCCTGCTGCTTGCGGATTTGTTTACACATTTCCATTCCGTCCATCACGGGCATCATAATGTCCGAAATAATCAGGTCGGGCTTGAGCTTCATTGCGGCATCCAGACCCGTTTTGCCGTTGTGGGCAGCTACTACGCGATAATGGGGGCGAACCACACTGAGAATAAACTCACTCACCTCGGGATTGTCTTCCACTACCAAAATTAAGGGTTGTTGATCGTCGATAGAAACAGGTTCGTTGCTGTTGTAGGTACTTGTTGCTTTGATGGCCTCCAGCGGGAGGCGAATACTAAAGGTAGTTCCAAGCTCTTCGGCCGACTGCACGCTGATGGTGCCCTGATGCATTTCTACATAATTCTTTACCAGATACAGACCGATGCCACTGCCTTCGAGGGTGTTGCGGGTTTTGTCCGATTGGTAAAAGCGGTCGAAGATGTAGGGAAGATCGGCTGCCGGAATGCCCACGCCCGAGTCGGTGATTCGCATTTGCAGTTCGTTGTCAGTGACTTCCAGCATGAAGTTGATAGTTCCTCCGGCGGGGGTGTATTTTACCGCATTGGAAAGCAGGTTGTTGAGGATGGATTCGAATTTGACCACATCCACATTGACCACCAACGATTCAATATCTGTTTGAAAATCAGCATGAAGATTACGCGCTTTGAACGCATCGTCGTACACCGAGAAAATACCTTTGCAAAACTCTACGATTTCGATGTGCGAGGCAATGATGGAGTGAAGTGCAGAACCGTCCATCCGTTCGAAGCCAATCACCTGCTGTATCAGTTCATTCAGCGCCAATGCATTCTTTTGCACCAGTTCCAGTTGCTTTTTGTGCGACGCATTTTTGATATCGGGTAGGAGCTGACTGACAGGCCCGAGAATTAAACTGAGCGGCGTTTTGAAATCATGCGAAACATTGGTGAAGAAGTCAATCTTCATTTTGGAGACTTCCAACGACTTCTCGCGTTCAATGCGTTCGATGCGGGCGTAATGCTTATCCACGAAATACTTGATGACCCATACGATGAGCGCTATTATCAGCAGGATATACAATATCCGCATTTCCACATTGTAGTACCAGGGCTGCGAAATGCTGAACGCGTAGCTGAGCAAAGTCATTGTCTGACTGCCATCGGGCGATGGAGCGCCGATATGCAATACATAATTGCCGGGAGCGAGGTTGGTGTACGAAATCCGGTTGCTGTTGCTTTTTAGCGAGTGCCACTCGTCTTCGGCACCTTCCAACCGATAGATGTATTTACTGTCTTCGTCCTGCGAATAGGTCAGGTCGGAGAATTCGAAGCTGACGTTGTTGCGGTTGTAAGGCAGGGCGATGGCTGGTAAAGTGCGTATGCTTCGTCCATTGTAATCGCGGTTGGGTTGCAGGAGCTGATCGTTGGCATACATACCCGTCAGTAAAAGCTGCGGTGTGGGTTGACTATTGCCCGAAATGCCCGCCGGAAATACCGCAAAGCCATCTACGCTGCCCATAAAGATTTTGTGCGTCAGCGAATCGTAGAAGTTGCAGCTGAAATCTTTGCTGATCAGCCGGATATGTTGCAATTGAAGCGTGCTTTTGTTGATCGCAAACGTGCCGTCGGAGCTACTGATCCAAATGCGGTTATTCTCTTCGGTGAGGGCTTTTATGCGGATATCTTTGAATAAGCCCAAGTTGATGGGTTGCACTTTCGCGGTGCGCGGATTGATTCTGCTTAATCCATTGCTGTAGCCTACCCAGATAAAGCCCTCTTTGTCGCACAGCAGTGCATACGAACTACCGTTGGCCAGGTTGCGGCTTTGGGTGTCGAAATTAATCACCTCTACCTTGCCTGTACGCGTGTTGATGCGGTTGAGTTGATTGTTGTAGGTCAGTGCCCAGATGTTGTTTTGCTTATCGCATACCAGTTGAAGAATGTAATTGTCGGACAATCCACCCCGCTGTTTGTAAAAGTTCTGTTCCGCAACAAAAGGCTGGCTGCCGTTGGCTATCAATGCTTTTTTGTCGACAGCAAATACGCCGCCGAGACAAGTCGCTATCCACAGGCGCCCCTGATTGTCTTCGGTGATTTGATACGCCCAGTTGGCGTTGCGGGTGCGCGATCGGTCGACAATATTATAACGGACAAACTGTTTTCGCTGATAATCGTAGCGATTGATGCTACCGTCAGTAGCTACCCAGAGGATGTGCTCTTTGTCTTCGTAGATGGAGCGAATGCGATTGTGGGAAATCGGGTAGCGACTATCGCCCATTTTGTACCAAAGACAGGACGAACCATCGGCAGGACTACAAATCAGTCCGTTGGTGCCACCTAGCCACAGGTTATTGCGCGAGTCTTTGTAGATAGCCTGTAACTGATTACCATCGCCCAGTCCGGTAATTTGCGAAATAGGTATGTAGCTGTAGTTTTTGTTGTGGCGGTAATGCGAAAACCCGTAATCGGTACCCAACCAACTGTTTTTGTTTTTATCAATAAAGATGCTCCAAATGATGTTATTGGTCAATGATTTTGGGGAGCGCGAGTCGTGTACAATTCGTCGGCTCTGGTTGGTAAACGGATTGAATACATACAGTCCGTTATCGGTGCCAATGAGCAGGTTGTTTTCGTCGTCGGTGGCGAGGGATTTGATGGAATTGCCGTTGAAGTCCTCCATCCGTTGCAACTGACCAGTGCCCGGCGTGTAGCGAAACAAATAGCCCTCAGTACCAATCCAGATGCAACGATTGCGCCAATCTTCGAGCAGGGCATTCACCAGCAAGGAGCTTTTGCCCGATAGAGCCGTCAGGTCGATGGTGCGAAAGCGCGTGGCATTGGCAGGTAAATAGCACAGTCCGTTGTAAGTGCCGACGTATAAAGTATTGTCGCGCGAGCGAAGCAGGGAATAAATGGTGCGGTTGGGAATGCCCGTCAACTGCTTTTGGTCGAAACTGCTCAGGCTGTGGCGGGCAGTATCGTAACTGTAAAGGCCGTTGAGCGAGCCGATGCGCAACTGATTGCCCTGAAGAACAAGCGAACGCACATCCGCAGGGAAGGCAACCGGCGAAGATTCGTAATTGTCGGTGAGGATATTGTAGAACAAAACGCCGTTGTCGGTACCCAGGCAAAGTGTATGGTTGTTGTAGAGCAAGCCACAGTTGATCTTCGTGTCCGTTTTGATGCGCGAAGCAGCAGGAGTCCAGGTGTGCATTTGTGTGCCAAAGCCATTGTAGCTGTAAAGGCCTTTGTTGGTGCCCAGCCAGATAAGTCCGGAGGGGTCCTGAATGAAGCAGTTGACCACCGAAGCGTCGGCAGCCGTGTTGAAGTTATCGAAGTCGCGATAGCTTTCGGTTTGAGCCGGCGACGTATGGGTTATCACACCCAGCAGCAGGTATATGGATAGCAGGCGTAAACGCATCAGTTTGTTTTTCGGTGATTGATGAAATCGTTTGCAAAAGTATATTATTTTCGGAGATAATCAGTAAAGCGACTGAGGCAGTAGGGGTAGAGGTCAGGATGAAAAGAGTAAGATGGAAGAGCTGCAATAAATCGTTCAAACTTAACAAGACCTCTCCTAACCTCTCCACAGGAGGGGGACGGTAAAAGTAGCAAGCAGGCATAAATGAAAAAGGGTACAATAAATACAATTGCAGATTATCTATACAAGCGACCTGGAAGTCGCTTCTCCTTTGTTTTCGCTTTCTTTCTCCTTGAGGAGAGGACTGGGGAGAGGTCAAAGACTCCAGAGGAAAGAATGTTTGGACAAGAGAAATCCAATACGGGGAGACATGTGCAGGTAAAGGAAAAGGCTTTTTGGAATAGCTATTTATAATAATATATGTTTAGGTGCGTTATTTTTATGTTTGAATACTTGACCAGGCTGTTGTGATGGGGAAATGGATGAAAAGATTAATTGATGTAATGATATTTTAATGTCAAGTATTGTTTAATTAATCTATAATGCTTAT
>JBJOOU010000161.1:0-10189 GCA_046051105.1 Bacteroidota bacterium | reverse complement strand
TCAAATAACTATAGGTTTTTGTCAGATAACTATAGATATTTTTCAAATAACTATAGGTTTTTGTCAGATAACTATAGATATTTTTCAAATAACTACAGGTTTTTGTCAGATAACTATAGATATTTTTCAAATAACTATAGGTTTTTGTCAGATACCTATAGAAATTTTTCAAATAACTATCGTTTTTTTGTCAGATAGGAACTGTCCAAAAAACTGTGTAAACTTTATTTTTTCTTTTCGAATCCCCTCTGACTGAACACAACTGAATCACCACAAAAGCGAAACACAATAAACCCAAACCTACGGATCTTCTATTCAAAACCCTCCTGGCTGAAAGTTGAAACGAAAATAATGAAAGCTAAAAAGCACTAACTTTCTACACCCCACAGCACTTTTCTCCTGAAAACATGCTATCCAACACTTTATCCCTTTTATTTATCAGAATACAGTTAAAGTATAACATTTTACTGTATATTTGCAAATCAATAAAGAATCAGGTTCGCATATCCTGACAATAAGAAGGAGTTGCGGGCTGGTTTGAATTAATGCATCTGATATATGCGAAATGAAGGTTCGCATATATTGGTGTTATGTGAAAGTTAAAAGTATAAAGCGCATCAAAGCTTATCTAACTAAAATATAAGAACATATGATAACTTCTCTTTTCATAAGACATTTCAAAGTTTACAAGGGAATTACTTTTATTCCACTTTCTGAAGGCAGTGGTTTTGCAAGTTTAATTGGTGAAAATGGTGTTGGCAAAAGTTCAGTTCTTGAAGCACTTGACTTTGCAATTAATAAAAAGGGAAGTCAAGATTGGCCAATCAATAATGAAGCGAAATATGAAGGTGGATTAGGAGGTTCAAATATTCCATTTATAGCTCCAATTTTCCTAATAAAGAAAGAGTTGTTACGTAAAACAAAAAAAGATGACTTAGAACAATATGAAAAAGCTGAAAAGCTATCCCAATTTCTTTGGAACACAAAATATAAGACAAAATCAAAATCACTTGATGATTTTTACAAACATAGAGATGAGTTAAAACTATGCTACAATCAAGAGGAGTACCTTTTATTGTTGGTTGGTAAAAAGTATAATGAAAATGGGATATATTTTGCTTCATATCAAAATGGAATGGATTTTATTAATGACAATCCACATATTCAATATGAAGATGAAGAGTTACAAAAGTATTTTAAAGGATTTTATGAGTATGTGATATCACATTATTCATATATCTACATACCGGTAGAGACAGACGTATATACCTATACTAAACTCGAAACTCAGGATATGCAAAAACTGATGGACAAAAATATCCAAGTTGAAATTGAAAAAGCAATAAAACCTGGAACTCTAAAGCAAATAAATAAAGACTTAGATGCTTTTATCAAGGAGATTGAAAGAGTATTAGAAATTTATGAATATAAAGGGCATTTTAAAAATAGTTTAACAATGCCTGATTTGGTGACTAAAATAATTGAAGCCTATTTTTCTATCAAGGTATTAAATAAGAAGACAGAAAGCGCAAATAAACTTATTCCTGTAAGTGAACTAAGTTCTGGCGAAAAAAGGAAAGCTCTGATTGATGTTGCATATTCATTCCTACAAAACAACACTGACAGGGCTTCGAATATAATTCTGGCCATAGATGAACCTGAAGCCTCATTACATATTTCAAGTTGCTATAGTCAATTTGAAAAGTTGATAAAAATTAGCAAGCAAAATCACCAGATTCTTATTTCAACACATTGGTATGGTTATTTACCTGTGGTGACAAATGGAAGTGCAACTTCAATACGAAAGAACAATAAAAGCGAAATATCAGCCGACTTTTTTAATCTTTACAATTATCGAGAAGCAATTACTCAATCACGAAAAAAAATTAAAGGCCAATTACCTATTGATTACAATATTAAAAGTTATAATGATTTAGTCCAATCAATTATATATTCGCTTCTTCAAGAGGAACCATACAATTGGATTATATGTGAAGGACTTTCTGAAAAAATTTATTTTGAGGCTTTATTTAAATCCGAAATTGAATCAAACAATCTTAGATTACTTCCATTAGGGAGTTATAAGGAAGTTCGGAAAATATATTCATATTTATTATCACCAATCAAAGACCCTGATTATAAAATAAATGGTAAAGTCTTCTGCTTAATTGATACTGATAATGAAAGAGTAGAGGTTGCATACGAAAAAAATAAAAACTTATTTTTTGAACGTTTAATCAACGATGAAACTGGCGAATCTACACTAACAGACGTTGATAGCAATCTGACAAATCCTGCCACAGAAATTGAAGACTGTCTAAATCCATATATTTTTTATCAAACATTACTTGAGTTTGTATCTGAAGATGAAAAGCTTGCTGAGATTTTAGGTTCTAATGAAGTCATAAAGGATGCAAAATCTTCTGCGCAATTCATTGACTTAAGAATAAGCGAAAAGAAAGTAATTAAAGAATTTTTTGATGGAAATGAAGGATATAACAAAATAAGATTTGCAAAAAAATATATTGAAATTTGGGATAAACCATTCTTTGCTAGAATTCCTGAATCTAAGTGGATTACAAGTATAAAGAGACGAATTACACAAGTTTGACATAAAATATTCCCGTCCATCAGGATATACTTAATCAAATGAGCAAAATCGCGCACCGTTCGCCCCGTTAGGCGGCAGAATAAAAGAAATAATAATATGAAGGACAAATTACTGAAATTGCTAGAATTCGAATCAAAAGAAATTCAACTTTCTTTTGAAAAAGCGAGTATTGAAGGTGAAGGAACACCTCAAGAAGTTGCTGACAGAAGAGAAATTGCCTTGGTAAAAGCGTTTGTAGAGAAATACTTTCCATTTCCATTTAGGATAACTAAAGGAAATATTATCGACAGTAATGATAATAGAAGTAATTCTATTGACTGTATTATTTTGAACCCTTCTCACCCATACACAATTGATCCAAAAAATGAGAAACCCCGTCCATCAAGATATACTTATTAGATGAGCAAAATCACGCACTGTTCGACGTGATATGTTATCACGTCGGAATGGAGTATAAGGACTTGTAGTCCGCCTGTTTCCGAATGGATAAATAAGAAACAGAGAACTGCAACATCAAAAAAAAGAGTTGACGGGAGAGATCTTTTTACAGGAGTCGTGGAGAAACAGGTCGCGACCTGTCCCTACGCGATTGTCGGCAGAAAGAATACAAAGCGGGTAAGATGCAAAGGGTTGGTGGATGTGGCAAAGAAATACCAATAAACGTTGCGCAAATGCCTGTGTAGGGACAGGTCGCGACCTGTCCGGTATCAATGATTAAATGATTTTTTCGGTATATACACAAAACTACTTAATGATAATACAATATGACGACATTATTTTTATCTATTGCACAGCATGAAGTACTGTTCTTTTTGTTGTTTGTACTTCTTCCGGTGGTAGCTCTGATCGACATTCTGATCAGTAAATTTGAAGGGCACAAAAAATGGTATTGGTTGCTGGTGGTGTTCTTCACCAACATAATAGGGACACTTTATTATTTTCTTGTTGGCCGCAAGCAAAAAGTGAGGGGATGATAACAGCCATTGATGGGAGGAAGACTTCATACTATATCAAAAAAAATCCTGAGACCGTCGGGCCTCAGGATTTTTTTTATTTGATTGATTTCAGTTCTTCTTCGAAATAGGCAATGGTTTTTATCAAACCCTCTTCCAACTGAATTTTGGGTTCCCATCCGCCCAACCACTCACTGGCACGTGTAATATTCGGCTGACGTTGTTTGGGATCGTCGGAAGGAAGCGGTTGAAAAATCAGTTTTGATTTGGAGCCGGTCAGGTCAATCACTTTGGTGGCTAGTTCCAACATGGTAAACTCGTTGGGATTACCAATATTCACCGGCCCAATGATCGATTCGTCCGTTCCCATCATGCGCACCATTCCTTCTACCAGGTCATCGACATACTGAAAGCTGCGGGTTTGCGTACCTTCGCCAAAAATGGTAATGTCTTGCCCTTTCAGCGCCTGCACAATAAAGTTCGACACCACGCGTCCATCGTCCGGATTCATGCGGGGACCGTAAGTGTTGAAGATGCGGATGATTTTAATCCGAACATCGTTCTGACGGTGATAATCCATAAACAAAGTTTCGGCACAGCGTTTTCCTTCGTCGTAACAAGAGCGTATACCAATCGGATTTACATTTCCCCAATACGATTCTTCCTGCGGATGTACAAAAGGGTCGCCATATACTTCGCTGGTAGAAGCTTGAAGGATTTTTGCTTTCACACGTTTGGCCAATCCCAACATATTGATCGCACCCATTACCGATGTTTTGATGGTTTTGATCGGATTGTATTGATAATGAACCGGCGAGGCAGGGCAAGCCAGGTTATATATTTCGTCTACTTCGGCCAGATAAGGCTGAATCACATCGTGACGTACAAATTCGAAATAATTGTGCGAAAGATTGTGCTCAATGTTTTTACGACGTCCGGTAAAGAAATTATCCAGACAAATCACTTCATGGCCGTCTTTCAACAATCTGTCGCCCAGATGCGAACCAATAAATCCGGCACCACCGGTAATAAGTATTCTGCTCATAGTTGTTTCTGTATTAGTTTGTTTTTTTTAAAGGATACAAAGATATAAAATATCGGAGTTTTATTTATTAAATAGTACAATAAGTCCGAAACACAATATAAATTAGATTCTTGCTTTAGATTTTAGTGAGAGTGTGACTTAAAGTCACGCTCTCACTCTACAATAAGTGTGTGTGAGTAATAAAACATTGATTAATCTCCTTTCAACCCCAGGCTCCGTCCTCCGTCTACCAAAAAGTTTTGTCCGGTAATAAACGAAGCCTCGTCAGATGCCGCAAAGGCCACCATATTGGCAATATCTTCCGGTTTTCCGTAATCGTTCATAAAGTTGGTACGTTTAATTTTTTCTAGTCGGGCGTAATTGATGGCATCGCGTTGCACAATGCCCGGCGAAACACAATTCACGTTGATGCCGTGTTTGCCCAGCTCCATGGCCAGCGATTTGGTGTAAACAATCACTCCGCCTTTGGAGGCTGCATATTCCGAAAATCCGGCTTTGCCCTGAATGCCAATGGACGAACTGATGGTGACGATCTTTCCCTGCTGCTGACGAATCATGTGTTGCGCTGCGTATTTGGTACAAAGGATAGTGCCAATCAGATTGGTATTGATCACATCAGCAATAATATCCGGATCTTGCTCGGCGATTACGTTGTGTTGCTCGCGCGCACTACCTCCGGCACTGGTTACCAATACATCTATCTTTCCCTCTTCGGCTATCACTTGCTGAAAAAAGAAATCGATGCTTTCGGCCTTCGAAATATCCAGAATGCCTGCTGCTGCCTCTCCGCCTGCTTCGCGAATTTCGTCAATCACCGCGCGAAGTTTGCTTTCTGTTCGGCCACACACGTACACTTTGGCGCCCTCGGCAGCAAACCGAAAGCAGATGGCCCGACCAATGGCTCCCGAGCCGCCGGTAACCACCACCACTTGCCCCATAAATCTACCTTCTTTATTTATGTTGATTTCATAAGGCCGTGTCACGGTAATCACTTCAAAGCGTTTCATGATCTTGTCTTTGGTTTGCTGACGTACCTTTTCGGGTACGAGCAGTTTTACTATTTTCTTCAGCATAAGCTCATCGTTTGAAGAAATTAGAAATCATTTTTCCGGCTTTCTTTTTGGCTTTGTCGGCCAGCGTCACGCGATTGATTTCGGCCATGTATTTTTTGTACACAGCTGCGTCGTCGTCTTTGTGGGTAAATATTTCCAGCAATATCGGCCCCTCGTAACTCAAGTCGGCCAATGCTTCAATGCCTTTGTCCGTTTCTTCTTTGTTGCGCGCCGACAGGTATTTAAAGCCGATAGATTCTACCCAGCCTTGTGCAGAAGTGACGTGTCCCGCCGAAGTATGTTTGGTGAGCACTTTGCCCATATCGTTGGGAAATGGCAGGTGCATAACGGCTCCTCCTTCGTTGTTGACCAACAGAATGCGCAGATGTTTGGACAAATGACGGTTCCACAACGCATTCATATCGTAGAAAAACGTAAGGTCGCCGATAATCAAAAATACCGGACGATCGGCTGCTGCGGCATATCCTACAGCTGTGGACATACAGCCGTCAATCCCATTAACCCCACGATTGCAGAAGCATTTGATGCTTTCGTCGATCTCAAACAAATGCCCCATGCGGATGGTATTGCTGTTGGCCAACTGAAGCACCGAGTTTTCAGGGATGTGATTAATCAGCTCGCCAATGGCATACAACTGGCTGAAATCCACTTTGGGCGGATCGATGGTTTGAGCAATATTGCTCCATTCTTCGAAATAGGTATTGCCGGATGTTCCCGTCTTTTCAGCGGTCATCATTTCCAGAAATGCATATTCGTTCATTTCAAACATTTCGGAAAGCTTGCGGAAAGTATCGCTCACTTTATTCTGCGGCCCTACCTGCCAGCTTTGCATTTTAGTAGCATTGCGTTTCAGATAGTCTTTAATTTCGGCATTGAAAATAATATTGCCGCCAAAATCCAGCACAATATCGGGCGCCAGTGCTTCCTGTTCGTCCAGTGTCATGGCTTTCAGCACCACAAATGCGTTGGTGATGGCATTGGCGTGTGTGCAATTGGAAATACGGTCGGTAAGAATGACGCAGTTGTATTGCTCGCAAAATTTATCCAGTGCTTTGGTTAATCGGGTTGATTCGGGCACTGCCTGTCCCCAAACGATCATCACTTTCTTACCTGAAAGTTTCTGGCGCATGGCCGACCATGTTTCAGCTTCATCATCGACTTTATGCAAAGTAATTTTGCGCACTTTCGGCAATTCAGTTACTTCAAACGGATCAGTACGGTGTTCGAAGATGGGATAATTAAGTTGCACCGGGCCGAGCCCTGTTTGGTGAAGAGCCATCAATGCTTCGTTGATCACCCGATTGGCATACCATTCGTCCACATCGTTTTTGATCACCGGCAATTGACCATGATATTTGATGAATTCCCGGAAAATATCGTCCTGCTTGATCATCTGATCTTCTTTTTGTCCCAAATATTCGGGAATGCGGTCGGCAGTGAGCAGCAACAAAGGCAAATGCTGATAAAAGGCTTCGGCTACGGCAGAACCATAGTTGGCCACCGAAGTACCCGATGAGCAACAAATGGCTACCGGCTCGTTGCTTTGTTGTATCAATCCCAATGCAAAGAAGGCAGCACTACGTTCGTCTACCACCGAGTAGGGTTGGAAAAACGAATCATTTTCAATAGAATGGCTCAGAGGGAAATGACGCGATCCCGGTGAGATAACGATCTTACGTATATTATTTGCTTTCAGTAAATACAGAAGATGCTGAATGAGTTTGTTATTCGCGTACATAGGCTTGATTTATTTCGTGTTAATACTTAGTTTTTTAGATAATATGTCTTTGATTTTCGATCCAAAGAAATCTTTTTCATATTTTGAAAGTCCGATGAAATACACGGCTATAAATACCGATAGCACCGATACCAGACAGTTGATCACTAATCGGAGAAAGCTGGATGGCATATAATATGTGACAATCAGCGGAGCTATCAACGATAAAGTACCTACGCTTACCACCACAAGCAATACCTGACTGTAGAACCGCTTTACGGGTAGATCAACCATTGTTTTGAGCATTTGCAACCGCACCTGCTGCGCAAAAATGGCAATGAAAATACCAATCGTCATGGTGATTTGGGGTTGGAAGCCGAGGTATAAAAACAGGATAGCCAGCGGTAGATTCAGAATGGTCACACTGCCTACAATGATTTGATAACGGCGGATATTTCCGGTGGCAAACATGGTTTGAATCAGTGTTTTGGACAATGCCTCAATAATGGAGGTAATCAGCACCAACCGAACAAAAATGACCGTGTAATCAGGTACCGTTTTGAGCCAAAGCTTTAGAATATATTCCGTTTCCATCAGGATAGGCAGCGTGAGAAAAAACACCAGATAGAAAGCATATTTACTGCCGTTGAAAACCAGTTTGAACAGATATTCATGGTCTTCGGATGCATAGCTTTTGGTTATCTGTGGGTTGAGCGCCATCAGGAAATTGTTGGTAAACTGATCAACAGCTGTTTTTACCTGATTGGCAATGCCCATGGCTGCATTGACCAATGTCCCAAAAAACAAGTTCAAAACTATATTGATTCCCTGAGTTCTGATAAGTGTAGACGAAACCCCGATCAGGTTCCAACCGGCAAACGACAGCATTTCTTTGAACAAATCTTTGTGCCATTCCCATTTGAATTTTGCTTCCCCAAAATGTCGTTTCGAGTATGATCCGTAAATAATCCGCAATACCAGCGATACGCCAAAGGTGAGCACTGCATACAATTTCAGTTTATCGAAATCGAACCAGGCCACCGAAAAGGCAATGAACAGTTTCAGCGCCACTTCAATAATGCTGATCACAGCAAAAGCCTGCATATGCTCGTTGGCAATGATCACCGCATCATAAGGCACGCTCAGAATGGTAACGATAAAGGCCAAAATGGAAAATTGCAACACCCAATTGGCTGCTTCCATGCGGGAGGGATCGATGTTCATTTTCGCATTCAGAAACCATACGCCCAGCGTCTCGAGTAATACGAAAACGATAGCGGCAATAAAGAAATGGATAATCACGCTGGTATTGAAAATGTCATTGAGCCCTTTGAAGTTTTTGCGACCCATTTCGAAATTCATAAAGCGTTGCACGGCAGTGGCCATGGTGGTATTGATCGAAGAAAACATCATCACCACACCTCCAATGACATTGTAAATACCGTATTCGCTCACACCCAACACGTTGAGCACCACACGCGATGTGTAGAGCGTTACAGCCATGGTGAATATCATACGGATATACAGCATCATGGAGTTTTTGGCAATGCGTCGGCTGTTGTTATTTTCTTTCAAAATACTTGCTTTTTATTCGTTGATTACGCTCTTTTGGCCCGTTCCCAGTTCACACTTTGTGAGTTCTTCATGTATCGTTCAAATCCACGAAATACGGCGTAGTTCATGATAAAGAAATAATACGGTATAAAGAAAATCTTGACTTTCATTTTTCGGTTTTCAAATGCCCATCCTATAAGCGCAAAGGCGTAGAAGAGTATTTGCAAGCCCAATACAATAGCGAAGAATGTGGATTCTAACGCCAAAGGAATATTGATGATAAGCAATGCCAGTAAAGCTACAGGGGTAATGGTCCAGCGCAAAACGCGATGCGAAATATACTGAAACGACAGGATGCCATATTTAAAAATATTCAGCAGCGGATATAAACGAACCACCGACTGGATACCACCAGCTGCGATACGGATTTTGCGTTTCAATTCTTCCTGCACATTGGCCGAAGCGGTTTCGATGGCGTAAGCATCCGGATCATAATCAATCTTATAACCCTGCATCGCTAATCGGAGCGAGATAATAAAATCGTCCAGCAAAGTATCGGGTTCTACTTCGGTAAACAGCGGTGTGCGGATAGCAAACAGCTCGCCAGCAGCACCTACTGCCGAATACAGCTCTGCATCCCAGCGTTTGAGAGCCGATTCGTATTTCCAATACAAGCCTTCGCCAGCAGCGGAAGCGGCTTCTTCGCTGGCGTTGAAAATGCGCTTTTCGCCCGACACGCAAGCTACTTTCGGATCGGCAAACATTTGTGCGATTTTCATCAGTGAATCATTACCCAGCATGGTATTGGCATCCGAAAAAACGACTATCGGGGTTTTTACGTATTTCATGGCGCGATTCATGGCCATGATTTTTCCGCTCCGTTCCGGTTTGTGCAGCACTTCCACATCGCTGTAAGTCCGCAGCAAATCAGGGGTATTGTCATTCGAACCGTCGGTGACCCACATCATTTTTAATTTGTCTTTCGGGTAAATAAGTTGCCGACTGTTTTCTACTTTCCTGGCCACATAATCCTGTTCGTTGTAGGCGGCCACCAATAATGTCAGTTCCGGCAATTCGTCCTCAGACAATACTGGAGTTACTTTCTTTTTGAATAACCGCTTGATTTTGATCATTACAAAAAGTACAATTCCATATCCCAGATAGGTATAAAATATCAGTGCTGCCAGCACCCAAAATGTGATTTCTACTATTTTCATAAGTTATTATGCTTTAGAT
>JBJOOU010000160.1:0-3354 GCA_046051105.1 Bacteroidota bacterium | reverse complement strand
AGGATATATCCTTTTTATGCCTAACATATCGCTTAAAACCGATAAAAAGGCTTACTTATTCATCCCAGAAAACAGCAATTTTGAGGATGTCACCAAATTGCTGGAAAACACAGCCGACGTTAGTAATCTGTCTGCTTTTCGTCAGGTTTCTGCTCTTTTAAGGTACAACAAAGTACGATCGGGACGTTACGAAATCAAGTCGGGCATGAACAATTTTCAGTTAGTTCGCATACTGCGTAGCGGCCGTCAAACACCTGTAAAACTTACATTCAACAACATTCGCACGAAAGAGCAATTGGCAGCGCGCCTCGGCACACAATTGATGGCCGACTCCGTTTCTATTCTGAAACTGATGAACGACACAGCTTATTTGGCTCAATACGGTGTAAACCCCAATACGGTTGTAGCCCTGTTCATCCCGAACACCTACGAGATTTTCTGGAATGTAACGGCCAAGGATTTGTTTGAAAGAATGAATAAAGAGTATAAAACATTCTGGACCGAGGAACGAAAAACCAAAGCTGCCGCAATCCCGATGACTCCTGTGGAGGTTGCCACGCTGGCTTCAATTGTGGAAGAGGAAACCAACAACAAGCAGGACCGACCGATGGTGGCTGGCCTCTACATCAATCGCTTAAAACAGGATATGCCCCTACAAGCCGACCCAACCCTGAAATTTGCCGTGGGTGATTTTGGTCTGAAGCGCCTTACATTGAAACAAATTTTATTTATTTCGCCCTACAATACTTACCGCAACCACGGCCTACCTCCGGGTCCTATCCGTGTTTCTTCTGAAAACGGCATCGATGCGGTTTTAAATTATGCACATCACAACTATATATATATGTGTGCTTCAGAAGAGCTGAACGGCTTACATAAATTTGCCTCCACATGGGACGAGCATCAGGCCAACGCCAAGCGTTATCAGGAGAAACTAAATCAGTTGAACATTCATTAAACTAAAAATCCCCGTCCGAAGTATTCAATTCAGACGGGGATCTTTGTTTTCGAGGTTTCTAATTCCTTGCTCCAGCTGAGCAAAGACTCAAAAAGTTATTTTACTACTTGCTCCACTTGAGCAAAGACATTTTTCTTTGTTTTAGTACTTGCTCAATGTGAGCAAAGACTCAAACTATCATTTTGATACTTGCTCCAACTGAGCAAAGACATTTTTCTTTGTTTTAGTACTTGCTCAACGTGAGCAAAAGCTAAAACTACCATTTTGCTACTTGCTCCACCTGAGCAAAGACATTTATCTTTGTTTTAGTTCCTGCTCAATGCGAGCAAAGGCTATACTACGAAATATAGTTTACTTCCGGATGAAGCAAAATGCCAAATTTCTCGTTCACAGTCTTCTGTATTTCCTCCGCCAGATGTACAATTTCAGCACCTGTAGCTCCACCTGTATTGACCAGTACCAATGCCTGATTTTTGTGAACACCTGCATTTCCAACACACTTTCCTTTCCAACCACACTGATCAATTAACCACCCGGCTGGAATTTTTTCCTCCGTTTCCGACACATAATAATGAGGCATCTGCGGATACTGCTCCTGCAATTCCAGATACTGATTTTTGGGTACAACCGGATTCATAAAAAAGCTGCCTGCATTACCCAACACTTTCGGATCGGGAAGTTTACTTTCACGCACCGCAATGATGGTTTGACGGATATTTTCCAGACTCAAATCTCCGTTTTTGCGCACTTCGTCCTCCAAATGCTGATAGCCCAGCTTAAACACAGGCTGTTTATCCAGTCGGAAAGTCACAGAACTTACAATGTACTGCCCCTTCAATTCTCCTTTAAAAATACTCTCCCGATAGCCATACCTACAATCGGCATTACTAAACACCCGAGTTCGCCCGGTAGCAATCTCTACCGCATATACAGTTTCGATCACATCTTTCACTTCCACACCATAGGCTCCGATGTTTTGCACCGCAGAAGCACCTACTTCGCCGGGAATAAGCGACAGATTT
Source organism: Bacteroidota bacterium (assembly GCA_046051105.1). Taxonomy (GTDB): domain Bacteria; phylum Bacteroidota; class Bacteroidia; order Bacteroidales; family Paludibacteraceae; genus Paludibacter. Next base: position 1,374 of record JBJOOU010000160.1, on the reverse strand, counting down.
TCAACTCCTCCAAAACCTTTTTCAACGCACCATGCCACAAAATCATCCCACACAACTCCACCACCAGTTTCAACAAACACGTGTTCAGCAGTTTCATTTACTTGTTGGATAAATTGAATATCAGAATGCAACACTACCCCATCATAATCGGCCATAAACAGCAAGTTACTACCACTACCTACATGAAGCAATTTATTCTCTGTAACAACTTTCAAATTCAAGACTTCCTGCAATTCTTCAACAGTTGCATATTCTATCAAATATGCTGCTTTTGCATCAATATTAAAGGTATTGAACGGCAATAGCGAGGCTTGTTCTGTTATTTTCATATTTTCGACTTTACAAATTCGATTATTTCTTCTTCCTCGTCGGGATGAAACCAGGCAATTTCCTTGTCCCGATTAAACCAACTCAACTGTTTCTTGGCATATCGCCGCGAATCCTGCTTAATCATATTCACCGCAAAATCCAGCGTCCAGTTGCCCGACATGTATTCGTAAATTTCCTTATAACCCACCGTATTCAGTGTATTCAGATGGCGCTGTTCATAAAACTTTCCGGCTTCCTCCAGCAGCCCTTCAGCCATCATTTCGTCTACACGCAAATTGATGCGTGCATACAACTCCTCCCGTTCGCGGTTCAGCCCGATCTTTACGATTTTGAAGGGTCGTTCTTTCTTTTTCCCCGTTCTTATATCCGAGAATGGCTTGCCGGTAATCGAGCAAATTTCCAATGCATGCAACACACGCTTGTAATTTTGCAAATCCACTTCACCATAATGCTTTGGATCGAGTCGTTTGAGTTCCTCCTGAATGTACTCCAATCCCTTTTCGGCATACACATCCTGCCAGTATTTGCGTGTTTCCGCGTCAACCGTCGGAATATCGTCTATCCCATTGCAAATAGAGTCAATATACATCATCGAGCCGCCAACCAACATCACCACGGAATGCTTTTGGAACAAATCGCTCAACAATTCCATCGCATCCAGCTCATACTGACCGGCACTGTACAAATCAAAAATAGAGTGCGTACCAATAAAATAGTGCTTCACCTGAGCCAGTTGCTCTTCGGTTGGAGCCGCCGTCCCAATCTTCAGCTCGCGATAAAACTGCCGCGAATCCGATGAAACTATCGGACAAGCAAATTCACCCGCCAATCGCATACTAATATTGGTTTTGCCTACTCCTGTTGGCCCCAGCAGCACCAGCAAGGTTGGTTTCTTCTCCATGTGTTATTCAATAAAAAAAGACAGAAAATACAACGCTATTTTCTGTCTTCGAATACGGTTATTGTTGTGAATTAAAATCGTGGATCTTCTGAAAACAAGCTGCTATCATCAAAATTCATTTCACCGAAGCCCTCTTCATCCAG
>JBJOOU010000159.1:0-15619 GCA_046051105.1 Bacteroidota bacterium | reverse complement strand
ATTTGTTGCATGTTTGATACTTAAAAACTAACTAAAATATAGCAGAAAGTAGATGATTCACACCTTTTTTCTCATTTATTGATGTTAGAGGAAATAGAAAAGCGAAAATATGGATAATTTGTATTGGGCTATTTTCGATGAATTAAAGATTGACTCAATGCATTTATGAAAGTCATTGGTCGGAAATTAATCAGGTATGTTTAATAAATATACTGTTTCAGATGCACGTGTTAGGGCGGTATAGAACCATCGGTAAAAGTCGGTGTTCATCTGATCATCATTAATTTGTCCGGGGTCGATAAATACTTTCTTCCATTGGCCACCCTGAGCTTTATGGCAAGTTACGGCATAGGCAAATTTTACCTGCAAAGCATTGAAAAATTCATTTTCCATGACTTGCTTCACTAATAATTTGCGATTTCGTATTTCGGGATAATCTTCTGCTACTGCTTCGAATAATTTTTGGGTCATTTCGTTCATGGCCGAAGGTGAGTCGGATTGAAGGCTGTCCAGCCAGATGCGGGCGTCAATTTCCCAGTCGTAGTCGAGCGATCGGAGGGTGAGGTCTACAAATCGGTATCCGTATATACTGTAATACTTTCTCACGCGCATTACTTCCAGGATATCGCCATTGGCAATAAAATCAATTTCTTTGTAAGGCTTGTTCCAAAAGTAATTATTGCGGGTGACCATCAATAAATCGCCGTTGCTCAGTTCCTCTTCCTTCATCATTACTCTGGCCCGGATGCCATTGTTGTATAAGTTGGCTCTTTTGTTGGAACGGGTAACTACAATGGTGTCTTCGATACCTACACCATCGTACGAACGCTGAATTTCATCAATCAACTCCATGGCGTCCAGCTTGCTGATGTCACGGAACCCACTTAATTCCAAATGAGGGAAGTGGTTGGTTGCTTCTTCCAATAATTGATTTCGCACCAAAGTAGCATTGTGCAGAATTCCACTTTCCAGCGCTTGTCTTACTACATGCGTGAGCGTGTACTGATGCACTTTCAGACCATATCCGGCCAATTGGTCGGCCTCCAGCGCCGGGCTGTGTGGTTGCATCACGGGCGGGAGCTGAGCGGTATCGCCCAGTAATAGTAGCGAGCAGTTATCGCCCGTATATACAAACTCGATCAAATCATCCAGCAATCGACCAGAGCCAAACGCTGCATCGGTTCCGGTATTCGAAATCATGGATGCTTCGTCGACAATAAATAAAGTGTCGCGAAATAAATTGTCGGCCAGCTGAAAGCTATATTCGCCCATCGACTTTTGGCGGTAAATGCGTTTGTGAATGGTGAAGGCAGGGAAACCCGAATAGCCTGCAATGACTTTAGCTGCCCGGCCTGTGGGAGCCAGAAGGATTGTCTTTTGCTTTAGCGAGTTCATTGCTCGTACTAAAGCACTCACCACCGAGGTTTTTCCGGTACCGGCATAGCCTTTCAGCAAGAATACTTTCTCGGATGCATCGGACATCAAAAACTGCCCAAGCAGATCAATCAGTTGTGATTGTTGTTCGGTAGGCGAAAAGGGTAATTCTTCGGTGATACGGGTGGAAACGTATTGATGTAGCATAAAGCAAAGATACTATTTTTGAAGAACAAAAAAGATATCTACAAAAAACTCCTGCGCAGTACTATTGACAGGCAGGAGTTGGATCGAAATTTTGTTGTTGAGATTTAATATTGCTCTTTCTCGTTGGGGAAATCACCTGATTTTACATCTTCAACATAATGCCCAATTGCTTCGTGCATAATTTGTTGAACATTGGCATAGCGACGTAGAAAGCGCGGCGAGAAATCCATTGTGAGTCCGATCATATCGTGTATCACGAGCACCTGGCCGTCAATATTTCCGGCTCCAATACCAATAACCGGGATGGTAAGCTCTGCAGCTACTTTTTGAGCTAATTTGGCGGGGATTTTCTCAAGTACAATGGCGAAACATCCGGCTTCTTCGAGTAATTTTGCATCTTTCAAAAGCTTCTCAGCTTCCTCTTCTTCCTTAGCGCGAACTGAGTAAGAACCATATTTGTTGATCGACTGCGGCATTAGTCCCAGGTGTCCCATTACAGGTATACCGGCTGTAAGGATGCGTTTTACCGATTCGATGATTTCTTCGCCACCTTCCAGTTTCAAACAATCGCAGTGTGTTTCTTTCATAATTCGGATAGCCGACGAAAGCGCTTCTTTGGAATTGCCCTGGTAGGTACCAAATGGCATATCGACCACTACCAATGCTCTTTTTACGCCGCGCACTACCGATTTGGCCATAAAAATCATTTGATCGAGAGTGATTGGCAATGTAGTAACATTACCACACATTACATTGGAAGCCGAATCGCCGACCAAAATAATGTCTACACCTGCACGGTCAACGATCGTTCCCATGGTGTAATCATATGCTGTTAACATGCTTATTTTTTCACCCCGTTGTTTCATTTCGAGTAAGCGGTGGGTAGTTACTCTTCTTGTGTCTTCGCTGTGTATGGACATGCTCTGTAAAGTTTTTTAGTTTGACTCCGCAAAGATAGAGCATATTTGCGGGGATTGTTGTATTTATTTACAGTTTTTCTGAATGTGATAAGCTATGGGGCATGTAATCAGTTTGTTATGTTTTTGCAGCGACAAGCTTGCTCTATTAATGTGCAAGAATGATTATGTTTTTCGCTTTTTAAAGTTATCTTTGCATCTGGATTTAGATAAAATTCCTGCATTATTTAGTCTGATTTATGAAAGAGATATTTACGTTTTTGTGGGGGACAGATGTTTTTTCGCACCTGACAAGCATGAAATACATACCTCGTTGGGTTGTATTATTGTTTGATATATTTATTTGTGTTCTTGTTTTTTACCTGTCATTTTTGATCTCTGCCATGCTTTACAATTATGGACTTGTAAACTGGGGACTTCATTATTATCAACGAACAGGGCTGCTCATTCTCTCTCAAATTGTATTTTTTTGGGTCTTTCATACATATTCAGGCGTATTGCGATATTCCGGCTATGTAGATGCAACGAAATTGCTTTTGGCTGTAACTTGTAACGTGGTTTTACTCACAGCGATTAATGTAGTGGTAAATATTGTAGCTGCGCAAAAGATTTATTTATATTCCGAATTGATCATTTATGGAGTGCTATCCTTCCTGTTTTTGTTTTTTACCCGCTTGTTTGTAAAGACGATATTTGATTTTTTTACGCAGAATTCTGGTCAAATAAGTCCGGTGATGATATATGGAACTCATTCAGCGGCAATCGGTATTGCAAAAATGCTCCGATCATCAAATGAAATAAAATATAAATTAGTCGGATTTCTTGATGATGATAAGAATGCCTCTCAGCGAATGATTATGGGAGTAAAGGTTTACAAACTAGATGAAAATACGGTAAAAAAACATGTTATAAATAAGGCTAAGGCAATTATTGTTTCTCCTAACAAAATGAACCAGATTGATCCGAATACCGATCTGGATATATTTATCAATAATAATTTGCAGGTGTTGACATCACCTCCTATGAGTATCTGGAAAAATGATATGCCTTCGATCAAGCAAATCAAGTCTATTGAGATTGAGGATTTGTTGGACAGACCTAAGATCGATATTTCCAGCGAAAATGTGGTTGAGCAACTTAAGTCCAAAGTGATAATGATTACTGGTGCTGCAGGATCGATTGGTAGTGAAATTGTACGTCAGGTACTTCGTTATAAACCGAAGTTGGTGGTGTTGGTTGATCAGGCAGAAACGCCAATGCATTCGATGAAACTGGAACTGGATGAAAAGTTTCCTGATGAAAACTTCACACTTTGCCTGGGGGATGTGCGTAACAAGGAGCGAATGGAGTATATCGTAGAAATGTTTCGACCTGACGTAATATATCATGCAGCTGCCTACAAGCATGTTCCACTGATGGAGGACAATCCGGTGGAAAGTATTCAGGTGAACGTGAAGGGCACAAAGATTATGGCCGATTTGGCTGTGAAATATAAGGTAAGTCAGTTTGTGATGGTGTCGACCGACAAAGCGGTGAATCCAACGAACGTGATGGGAGCTTCTAAGCGTATTGCTGAAATATATGTTCAGTCATTGTTCCGAAAATTGCAGAAAGAAGGCGGAAGCTCAACAAAATTTATTACCACCCGATTTGGTAATGTGTTGGGCTCTAATGGCTCGGTAATACCTCACTTCAAAAGTCAAATAGAAAAAGGAGGTCCGGTAACGGTGACTCACCCGGAAATTATTCGCTATTTTATGACTATTCCAGAAGCGTGTATGCTGGTTCTGGAAGCCGGCGCCATGGGAGAGGGGGGCGAAATATTTATTTTTGACATGGGTAGCCCTGTGAAAATTGTAAATCTTGCCCGACGAATGATAAGGCTTGCCGGATATGTACCAGAAGTGGATATAAAAATTGAATTCACTGGCTTGCGCCCAGGAGAAAAATTATATGAAGAACTTTTAAATCAGAAAGAGATTACGACCAAGACTCATAATCCAAAAATCATGATTGCCAGGGTTCAGGAGTATGATTATGAACAAGTGTGCTTGCAAATTGACGAACTGATTCATTATAGTTTGTTGTGCAAGAATTTCCTAACGGTGTCTTTAATGAAAAAAATAGTTCCTGAGTTTTTGAGTAAAAATTCTCAGTATGAACGTCTTGATGTTTAGTTTGTAGTATTTTGTAATGATGGCTTCAATTGTAAATTTTATACACTCATTTCCCGCTTTTTCGCTAATTGTTTCTTTCTTGATCGGGTTGGGATTTATGCCCATGGTAGTTAATGTGGCTAAGAAGAAAGAATTTGTAGTAAAACCGAATAAAAGAACATCTCACGAAGGTGCAATTCCTAACGTAGGTGGAATTGATATTTTTATTTCATTTTTTCTTACCACTCTTATTTTTTCATTTAATATCATTGGGCAGTTGCAATTTCTGATTATCGGAGTGTTTGTTATTCTGATTATCGGATTTGTGGATGATTTGATTGATATTAAAGCCGGTTGGAAACTTTTTGGAGAGTTGGTGGCTGCTTTTTTTCTGATCATTGTTGCGGATATTCGGTTGTCGAATCTTCACGGGTTTCTGGGAATCACCGAGCTTTCACTTTCGGAGAGTTATGTGCTATCATTTTTCGTGTTTGTCTCCATCATCAATGCTTTGAATTTGATTGATGGAGTAGACGGACTGGCTTCCGGTTTGGGAATTCTGATCAGCTTGTTTTTTGCCGTTTATTTTCAACTCTCGGGGCGTATTGATTTGTCAATTACCGGTTACACACTTGTAGGTTCGCTGATAGTGTTCTTTATTTACAACGTTTTTGGTGGGCGTCATAAAATATTTATGGGTGACTCAGGATCTTTGTTTTTAGGGTACATAACGACTTTGTTTGTCTTCGAGTTTTGCGAAATGAATGCGTATCCGGACAATTTCAAACTTGAGAGTTTTTATCATATGTCAGCCGCCCCATCTGTAGCGATTTGCGTATTGATTGTGCCACTGTTCGATACCATGCGGGTGATGATGACTCGTATAAAGAAAGGTGTCTCTCCTTTTAGTCCCGATAAAAATCACATTCATCATTTATTACTCAAAACAGGGCTGAAACATCGGCAGGTGACCTATGTGCTGATGACTGTCAATGTGTTGTTTATTTGCCTGGGTATACTCGGACGAAACTGGTCGATTGGCTGGTTGGTGCTGACTGCATTTTTCATCGCTTCATCGCTTACTTTCTTACTTTGGAAAATTGTAGATAAAGCCGAGTCCGCACGAAAAATAAAAAAATAATCCGTACTTTTGCGGACATTTTGGTGTTCCAAAAGTTTATTATATGATTTCAGTTGAACAACTTACGGTTGAATTTGGAGGTTCACCGCTTTTTGATGAGATAAGTTTTCTGGTTAATCCCAAAGACCGCATTGCCCTTGTGGGGAAGAACGGCGCCGGAAAAACGACTCTATTGCGTATTTTTTCGGGAAAACAAATGCCCACCCGTGGCCGCATATCCTATCCCAAAGATATAACAATCGGCTATTTGCCACAGCACATGATTCACAACGATGGTACCACTGTGATGCAGGAGGCTGAGAAGGCTTTTGAGCATATTACAGAGTTGCAATCACGCATTGAACAAATGAATCAGGAATTGGCCGATCGTACCGATTACGAAAGCCCATCTTATCATGCATTGATTGAAAAGCTGACTCACGAAAGCGAGCACCTGCAAATTATTGGCAGTGGCAACTTTTATGCTGAGATTGAAAAGACCTTGTTGGGGCTTGGATTTCTTCGTTCGGACTTTGAACGCCAGTGTTCGGAGTTTAGCGGTGGCTGGCGAATGCGTATTGAGCTGGCCAAAATCCTACTGCAACGTCCGGATGTATTGTTACTCGATGAGCCGACCAATCACCTCGATATTGAATCCATTCAGTGGCTCGAAAACTTTTTGATGACTTGTGGTAGCGCCATTCTTTTGGTATCGCACGACCGTGCATTTATCGATGCAGTAACTACTCGTACCATTGAAATTTCCCTCGGGAAAATATATGACTATAGTGTAAACTACTCGAAATACGTTGAGCTTCGGAAAGAACGCCATGAGCAGCAAGTGCGTGCTTACGAAAATCAGCAGAAATTGATTCAGGAAACGGAGGACTTTATTGAGCGTTTCCGTTATAAAGCCACCAAGGCCGTACAAGTGCAATCGCGCATCAAGCAGCTGGACAAAATTGAACGGTTGGAAGTCGATCTGGAAGATAACTCTCGTCTGAGTCTGAAATTTCCTCCGGCTCCACGCTCGGGAAGTATACCGGTAGAGTTGGAACATCTGACAAAAGCCTATGGCGACCGGGTGATTCTTGACGATATTGCCATGATTATCAATCGGGGCGAGAAAGTGGCTTTTGTGGGTAAGAATGGCGAAGGAAAGAGTACGCTGGTGAAATGTATCATGGATGAAATAGAATATTCAGGTATGTTGAAACTGGGCCATAACGTGAAGATTGGCTATTTTGCGCAGAATCAGGCATCGATGCTGGACGAAAACCGCACCGTATTCGAAACCATCGACTATGTGGCTGTGGGCGATGTCCGTACGAAGATCCGAGATATTCTGGGCGCATTTATGTTTGGAGGTGAAGCTTCGGACAAGAAAGTAAAAGTGCTATCGGGAGGAGAAAGAAGTCGTTTGGCGATGATTCGTTTGTTGCTGGAGCCGGTGAATTTGCTGATTCTGGATGAGCCGACCAATCACCTGGACATGCGATCGAAAGATGTACTGAAAGAAGCCATCAAAGCCTTTGACGGTACGGTGATTGTGGTTTCGCACGACCGTGAATTTTTGGATGGATTGGTGACGAAAGTGTACGAGTTCGGCAATAAAAAAGTTCGTGAACATTTGGGCGGCATTTATGAATTCCTGCGCAATAAGAACATGGACAGTATGCGCGAACTGGAAGCATCGAGCAGTCAAAAACAAACCACCGAAGTTAAAGAGAAAGAAGCTACATCCGAAAGCAAACTGAGCTATGAAGCCCGCAAGGAACTGAATCGGAAAATTAAAAAAGCTGAAAAAGCGGTGGAGGACATCGAAGGGGTGGTGATGAGCCTCGAAGCCGAAATTGCCGACATGGATACACAACTGCAGGATCCTGTAAAAGCATCGGACAGCGATTTTATCATGCAATACCAAAAGAAACAGCGCGAACTGGAACAGCGTATGTACGAATGGGAGCTCCTTACAGAGCAACTCGAAGAACTTAAAAGCGAACAATAATGGCAACACTTTATTTGGTACCCACCTCATTGGGCGAATGTGATTTCAACCGGATTCTTCCCACTTACAATACCGAAGTAGTGACGAATGTGCGCCATTTTATAGTGGAGGATGTTCGCACGGCTCGTCGGTTTTTGAAGAAAGCCAATAAAGAAATTGACATCGATCAACTGACGTTCTATACCCTTAATCAGCATACCTCCCCCGAAGAAATTGCGGGTTATCTGAAACCCATGCAGGCAGGGCAGGATATGGCTGTTTTGTCCGAAGCCGGATGTCCGGCCATTGCCGATCCGGGTGCTGATGTGGTGGCCATTGCCCAGCGAAGTAATTATAAAGTTGTGCCGCTTATCGGTCCGTCGTCCATTTTATTGGCACTGATGGGTTCAGGATTTAACGGGCAGAGTTTTGCTTTTGTCGGCTATTTGCCTATTCAGCCCGAGGAGCGAGCTAAAGCGTTGAAGAAGCTGGAATCGAGAGCCTACGCTGAAAGTCAGTCGCAACTTTTCATCGAAACTCCGTACCGGAACATGAAAATGCTGGAACAGATTTTGAAAACCTGCCAGCCCAATACCCGCCTTTGCATTGCTGCGGACATTACGCTGGAAACGGAATATATCAAGACGAAAACCGTAAAGGAATGGAAGTCGCAATCCATCGATTTGAGTAAGCGCCCCTGCATTTTTATTTTGTACAAATAATCAGCTTCGTTTTTTTTGGATGTCGATCCTGTCAATGGCCTAACAACCAATTAAAAGAGGTGTGCGAAATTGATTTGTGCTGTTCATCTTCCTGCCGCTGGTTCGCTGGTTGGTGAGTCAATATCTGGCCGTGTGTCGGGGCTTCTTACTTTCAGATATCTCCTTTTTATTCGTCGTTTCTTGACTTTGTAAAATGAAAATGCCTTCTACGACGGTCGTTTGTTGACTTTGTAAAAGTTTTAGCCCTAAATGACGGTCGTTTCTTGACTTTGTAAAATGGAAATGATAAAAACGACGGTCGTTTCTTTCTATTCCAAACGTTTTTGCCCTTTTTGACCGTCGTTTATTGACAAATCAATTGTTTTAAACCTCAATGACGGTCGCTGGAAGCTTCTCCAAATTGAATAAGTGCCGGGCGATGTATTTCAGCAGCATTTTTCCATGCAACAATGTTCGTTGGCGGCTTCAAACTCGATGGTTGCATGTTGAATACCTTCCTTTTCCAGCATTTCGCGTACTTCTACTTTCAAAGCAGCCAGCTGCTCCATTTCTTTGGCCGACGAAAGCACGATGTGGACCGTCAGCACATTGTAGTTGCCATCCACCGACCAGATGTGAAGATCGTGTACATCTTCAATACCGTCCATTTTTCGGAGATGCCCGGCTACGTGTTCAATATCGACTGCTTCGGGTATGCCTTGCAGAATGATGCGCAGGCTTTGTTTCATGTTTTTGAAAACATTGAAAAGTACAAATGCAGCGATGCCCACCGACATGATGGGGTCCAAAATGGGCACATTCCAGAAGTGCATCACGATGGAACCAATTAATATAGCCAACCAACCGAGCACATCTTCCAGCAAATGAAGCGAAACCACGCGTTCGTTGATCGAATCGCCTTTCTTAAGGCGTAGCACGGCAGCTCCGTTCACCACTACTCCCAGGATGGCAATCAGGAACATGCCTTCGGTCTTGGTAGGTTCGGGGTGGAAAATTCGGGGAATGGCCACCGACAGTATCAGAATGCTTCCGGTAACTAACACCACTGAATTGATAACAGCCCCCAGAAGCGAAAAACGTTTGTAGCCATAGGAATAGGAAGTGTCGCTGCTTCGTTTGGCCACTTTTTGGAAATACCAGGCCATGCCCAGCGACAGACAATCGCCCAAATCATGTATCGCATCCGAAATAATAGCCACACTATTGGTCAGAAAACCGCCAATAATTTCAATAATGGTAAAAAATAGGTTGAGAAAAAACGCAGCTTTGATATTTTTTACGTCGGTATGATCGTGATGATGGTGGCCGTGATGGCTATGATGATGTTGATGTGAATGTGCCATATTCTTTTTTTTTACGGCAAAGATACACCTGAAACGAATGCAATTCAATTGCATTGATGGGGTTGGTTATGGTTTTTTGCAGTCGGGGCAAATGCCTTTTAAGGTCATTTCGGCCTTATGAATCTCGTATCCGGTAGAGCGTGATGAGCCATTAAGGGTAAACGAAAACTCAGTGCAACAACTGATTTTTTTGCATTGCTCGCAAATGAAATGCGGATGTTCGTCGGCATGGGTTCCGTGGCTGCACTCACCGTGGCAAAGTGCATAAAATGCGCTGTTTCCGGCTGATTCCACGGTGTGGGCGATCCCCGATTTTACAAAAGTTTGCAGCGTTCGGTAGATGGTAATCCGGTCGGAAGGGTAGAGGAGTTGTTCCAGTTCGGCCAATGTAAGGTTGGCGTGAGCATTCATCATTTGCTCCAGCACCAGCATCCGCATGGGGGTTGCTTTTACATTGTTTGATGCTAATATTTTCAGAATATCGGCGTTCATTTATCCTGCTATATGTTTTCCTCCCGGAATTTTGTGGAGGATGTAAATTGTTAGTGATGATAACGCTAAACAGCAAAGAATTGTTGCGGGGATGCCTGCAATGGGGTTGATGAAGTGCCATCCGATGCCCCATTCATCCAGTTTGAACAAATACAATACATGCACCAGGTAAATGCCATAGCTGTATTTACTGATAAAATTCCGGGTTTTGATGAGTGGCCGAAATTGTATTTCTGCCTCTTTAAAAGCGATAAACAATCCTGCCGAATACAGCAAAATACCGGGTGAAAGTGGTTCGTAAAAGGTGGAAACGTATTGATGGGTATAAGCGTGTACTGCCCAGGTTCCACCTATCGTGATGGCGAGTCCTGTTGCGATCATGCCACAGCCGATTAATTTTGATTGGTTGCTGCTGCCAAAATTTTTGATTTTCAAATAATAGCCCAGCACCAGGTAGCCTGCATATCCGGTAAAATAACGAATGTCGATGTCGGGTTTCATTTTTTCCAGAAATGGTTGATCCAGAAAAATAAACAACAGCCAGATTCCCAGAAAGTAGAGAAATTCTTTTTCGGTAGCCCGGCGAGCCCATTTCCCGATAATTGGTACAAAAAGATAAAGCCCGATGAGCATATAAATGTACCACAGATGGAGCGAACTGCCATCGCGAAGCTGCACAAAAATAGTACGAAGCAACTGAAAGGCGGTGGGATGAAGGCCATTGTCGTAATCGTTCCAGATCGATTGGCCGATGTAGATAAAGCTCCAGAACAGAAATGGAATGAGCATCCGGCTAAAACGCTTTTTCAGAAAAATGCCGGGACTGTCCTCTTTCCCCAGCAATAAAGCGCCGGATAGCATCACAAACATCGGGACCGCAAAGCGGGACAGGCTATCGAAAATATTGCCTATCCAGAAATCGTAATCGGGTATTTGCCCCGAACCGGGAACGTAGTACGAAGATACATGAATGCCCACTACGCCAACGGTAGCTATCGCCCGAAGGGAGTCGAACCAGTCTGTTTTGCTTGATATTGCTGTGTAATTGCCTTCACTCATGGCGCAAAATTACGTGATTTATTCGTTTTGCTGAAATTAATGCTGGAATAAAATTGATTCTAATTTCCAAGTGCTTTTTAAACTTTTCTTTTAGAAAAATATAGTTTTGGAAGAATAATTTCACAAGGCCTGTTGTATCTTTGCACTTCAAATCAACGACTATTTTAATCAGAATAAAATTGGTTTTGTATATGAAGAAAAAGTTTGTTATTCTTACCCTTTACCTCGTATTATTTCAGTGTTTTGTAGTTGCCAAAACTCCTTTCCGGTTTGTCTTTTTTACCGATCTACACATAACGAATCTGAATCCAGGCCCATCTGCCGATTTGCAAAAAGTCATCAGTGAAGTGAATGCGACTTCGGGTTTGGACTTTGTTTTGGTGGGGGGCGATATCGCCAATTTCGGAGATACCATTTCGCTCCGAATGGCAAAAACAGCCTTATCCACCCTGAAAATTCCTTATTATATTGTTCCAGGCAATCATGATTTTCAGTGGAATGTGGGAGTTGGACCGAAGAATTTCGTCAAAGTGTTTGGCGACGATAAGTTTGCTTTTATGCACAAAGGCTATCTGTTTGCGGGCTTTGCCACCGCTCCCAAAGAAAAAGGGGTGAATGGCTACATACAGCCGGCTGATATAGCCTGGCTCAAAAGTCAACTGGAAAAAGCGGGTGGAAAAACGCCCTCATTTATAATTACTCATTATCCGCTGCTGCCCGGCGATGTGGACAATGGAAAAGAGCTGACGGACATGCTGAAGGGATTTGACGTGAAAGCAGTGCTGAACGGTCATTATCATCGAAACACGGTGTTGAATTTTGATGGTATCCCCGGAATTGTAAACCGCACGGTGATGCAAAAGAAAGATGCACCGGCGGCTTATACCATTTATACGGTTGACGATCAGATTCACGTCGCTGAAAAACGAATAGGGGAGCCCGAAGAAATTTGGGCAGAACTGCCACTCGAGAAATAATTGAAGCACAATATTTATATTATATCAGAACATTTTTAAAAGAAAAGATCTATGAACGAATTTTTGCAAGGCTATTCAAAAGAGCAGGAAATTGCTGAAACGAAACGTTTTTTTGTACGTGTGTATGGCTGGATGACGCTGGCGTTGGTGATTACCGGATTGATGGCTTACAAGGCGGCCATTTCTCCTGAAATAATGCAATTTATCTTTGGAGAACGTTTTGTGTTCTTCGGTTTGATTATATTAGAATTGGTGTTGGTGGGTGTACTTACGAGTGCAATCCACAAAATGACGGCAGTAACTGCTACCGCTGTTTTTGCTTTGTACTCTTTGTTGAATGGGCTAACCATGTCGAGCATTTTCTTGCTTTATACATCAGAGTCTATCGCCAATGTATTTTTTATCGCTGCTGGTACCTTTGCGGCCATGAGTGCTTATGGCTATTTTACGAAGAAAGATTTGACCAAAATTGGGAATATCCTGTTTATGGCGTTGATTGGATTGATCATAGCTTCTTTGGTTAACATGTTTCTTCAAAGTGAAATGCTTTACTGGATTTCCTCCTATGTAGGCGTGCTGATTTTTGTGGGATTGATTGCTTATGATACCCAAAAACTGAAGGAGTTGAACGTGATTGGTAACGAAGGAACCGACGATGACCGCAAAGAAGCCATCATTGGTGCCTTAACTTTATACCTCGATTTTATCAATCTCTTTCTCTATCTGTTGAGAATTTTCGGCAGAAGAAAATAAATATACTTGCCCATCGGACAAGGCAATTAAAACCCAAACTTCGTAATACGGAGTTTGGGATAATTTTTTTACTCAAATGAAACTAAAAAATATTGCTCAAACTATCGGTGCTGCATCCGTGAAGGTACCCGATGTTGAGATCGATTGGTTGTTGACCGACAGCCGCTCCCTCTCTTTTCCGGCAGAAAGTTTGTTTTTTGCCATTCCTACTTCCCGTAACAATGGCCATAATTACATTCCGGAGCTGTATGCTCAAAATCAGCGCTATTTTGTAGTGAGTGAGTTTCGTCCGGAATATGAAAATCTGACTGATGCCGTTTTTCTCAAAGTGGACAATACACTGGCTGCTTTACAAAAACTGGCTGCTGTGCGTCGTCAGTCTTTTTCAGTTCCGGTGATTGGTATTACCGGTAGCAATGGAAAAACGGTGGTGAAAGAGTGGTTGTACCAGTTGCTTCATGCCGATTTCCGCATTACCCGTTCGCCGAGAAGTTACAATTCTCAAATCGGCGTTCCGTTGTCGGTATGGGCATTGAGTAAAAGTACACAGTTGGGAATTTTTGAGGCTGGTATCTCCCAAATGCACGAAATGGAGCATCTGGAGCCGATTATTAAGCCTACCATTGGCGTGTTTACCAATCTGGGTGAGGCGCATCAGGAAAATTTTAGTGGATTGAAGCAAAAATGCGAAGAAAAGCTCAAACTCTTTGTCAATGCGGATGTGCTGGTGTACTGTTCCGACAATAAGTTGGTGGAAATATCCATTGCGCAGTCGGGATTCAAAGGGCAGCTTTTTTCGTGGGGAAAAAGCGGGAAAGCGACTCTTCAGGTGCTGAAAGTGGAAAAGGAAAGTTTTCAAACTGCCGTACAGCTTCACTATCAATCCAATCAGCAAGAAGTGAAAATTCCTTTTACCGACGATGCGTCTATTGAAAATGCGCTACATTGCGTAGCTGTACTTTTACAGTTAGGAATCGAAATGTCGGAAATCAATCGCCGTTTACAGCTTCTTGAGTCGGTGGCGATGCGACTGGAAGTAAAAGAAGGTGTCCGCGATTGTTTGATTATCAACGATAGTTATAATTCGGATCTGAATTCATTGAGCATTGCGCTCGATTTTCTGAACCAGCAGGCTTCTGCTAAAAATATGTCCAAAACGCTGATTTTGTCGGACATTTTACAAACCGGACTTTCGTCAGAAGAGCTGTATAAAACCGTAGCGGCACTTGTTGTGAATAAAAATGTGCAACAAATTATCGGAATTGGACCTGAAATTTCGAAACATGCTGATTTATTTAGTATCGATCAAAAGACATTTTTTAATGATACCGACGATTTTTTGAAATCGGCTTTTGTACGCGATTTTCAGCGGGAGATTATTTTGCTGAAAGGTTCCCGGGCTTTCCGTTTCGAAGATATTTCCGAAAAACTGGAGTTAATCGCTCACGAAACCACGCTGGAGGTCAACCTGAATGCGTTGGTGGATAATCTGAATTATTTCCGGTCGAAACTGCGCCCCGAAACCAAAATGATGTGTATGGTGAAAGCTTTTGCATACGGTAGTGGTTCGGTGGAAGTGGCGCGTACCTTGCAGCATCATCGTTGTGATTACCTGGCTGTAGCCGTTGCCGACGAAGGCGCCGAGCTTCGTCGCGAAGGAATTCGCATTCCCATTGTGGTGATGAATCCCGAAAAAGGTAGCTTCGGAATGATTTTCGACAACAAACTGGAACCGGAGATTTACAGTTTCCGCTTGCTGGATGCATTTATCGCTTCGGCAGAAAAGCTGGGAATTACCGATTATCCGATTCATTTGAAGATAGATAGCGGTATGCATCGTCTTGGTTTTGAACCGAAGGATATTGATGAGCTGATTGAGCGTCTGAAAAATCAAAATCAGGTAAAAGTGCGTTCCATTTTCTCGCATTTGTCGGGCTCGGATAGCGAGCAGTTCGATGACTTTACCCGCGAGCAGGTGGCCACTTTCTCGGCCTGTGCCGATAAGATTTCGGCAGAATTTACCCATTACATCATGCGTCATATTCTGAATTCGGCCGGCATCGAGCGTTTTTCTGAATTTCAGTTTGATATGGTTCGCCTGGGAATTGGTCATTACGGTATTAGCTCCTTGCCGGATATGAATTTGAAGCAGGTTTGTGCACTGAAAACCATTATTCTACAGATAAAAACCGTAAAAGCCGGCGAAACGGTGGGCTATAGCCGCAAAGGCGAAGTGAAATCTGATAAGCGCATTGCCATCATTCCGATTGGGTATGCTGATGGCTTTGACCGTAAGCTGGGAAATGGAGTAGGTGAGGTGCTCGTAAATGGCAAGCGGGCGAAAGTGATTGGAAATGTGTGCATGGACCTGGTGATGATTGATGTCACTGGCATTGATGCAAATGAAGGCGATCAGGTGGAAATTTTTGGCGACAATCTGACCATTTCGGAAGTAGCCGATTGGTTGAAAACCATACCCTACGAAGTATTGACCAGTGTGTCGCGTCGTGTA
>JBJOOU010000158.1:0-33973 GCA_046051105.1 Bacteroidota bacterium | reverse complement strand
TGAGACAATCTGTTACTGGAGTCATTGTAAATGAAAAAGTCCAGGTTTCAAAAGAAAAAAGAAAAAAAATAAGACAAGAAGTCTATTTTATTGAAAAGTTCGGATTGTCTAGTCATTTGGTAAACATTAATTGCACAAAAAAGAATTATCTAAAACACTTATTGGGTGAGATTAATTTTATTCTACAAATTAACCCTTTAGACAAAGAAGCTATTTTACAAAAGAATTTTCTAATCTGTCTCCTGAAAAACAAACCAATTATTTCTGTATACAAAAAAAATGAAAAAAAGAACTAGGCCATAATACTTAGGCTTCCTGTGGTCGGAACGACCCAGCACGGAAGCGTCGGTTGAACCGTATTAGCTTCGCTGATCTACGATTCCCCGCTGCCGCACTTTTGTAAAGCATGCTATTGCATAAGCTCCCTTTCGCGGACAGGTCGCACAAAATAAAAACGGAGAAAGACTTTTTTATCATCTTTCTCCGTTTGTTTTGTTCTGGTACGATTCAATATCTATTTTTCGTCGGCGAGGTCTACTGCATAGTAAGTGACTTTGCCATTTGGATATACTCCCGAGATATAGAATACTTTCTCATTCTGTCCGTTGTTGATCACGGCTTCGAAGGCATTTTGTACGTCTTCTTCGGTGCGGATAATCTGATTGTTGATCTTGAGGATAATGAATCCGGGCTTGATACCTGCATCGGCAAATTTACCTTTGGAGAGTGATTTGATTTCAACGCCATAATCGAGCATCAGTTGCTGACGCACTTTGTCGGTAACGGGTTTGAAGGTAGCACCGAGCACGTCTTCGTTGTTTTTCGAAGCTACTACTCCGGTATTGCCCATCTTGTTTTTGAGTTCGATGCTCAGTTTTTCCTGTTTTTCTTTGCGCACCACGGTGAGGTTGATTTTATCGCCAGGGCGGTAACGGCCAATTTGTTCCTGCAGTTCGGAGCTCGATTTTACATCCACGCCATTTACATTGATGATGATATCTCCGTCTTTTACGCCTCCTTTTTCGGCAGCCGAATTCTCATTTACTTTGTTCACGTACACTCCATCCAGCGTATTGAGTTTCTTTTCTTTGGCAAAGTCGGTATTGATATCACGAATTTCAACTCCCAACAAGGCACGTTGTACGGTACCGAATTGACGAAGATCGGCCGCTACTTTTTTGACGATGCTCACCGGAATGGCAAATGCATAACCGGCATAAGAGCCCGTTTGCGAAGCGATAGCGGTATTGATACCTACCAGTTCGCCGCGGGTATTCACCAAAGCACCACCACTGTTGCCGGGATTTACCGCCGCATCGGTCTGGATAAACGATTCGATTTTCATTTGCGCATTGATGATGTTGATATTGCGCGCTTTGGCACTAACAATGCCGGCCGTTACTGTCGATGTGAGGTTAAAAGGATTTCCCACAGCAAGCACCCATTCGCCCACTCTTAGCGAATCGGAATTTCCGAACAGCACTACGGGCAATTTATCGGCCTCGATCTTTAGCAGGGCAAGGTCGGTAGAAGGGTCGGCCCCAATCAGCTTGGCTTTGAACGAACGTTTGTCGTTGAGGGTCACTTCAATTTCGGCAGAGCCATCCACTACGTGATTGTTGGTTACGATATATCCGTCGGTAGAAATAATAACGCCCGATCCGGCTGCTTCCTGCATCGGAGCTTCGCTTTTTTTCTGCTGCGGACTGCGTTGCTGTGGCTGTCCGAAGAAGTATTGGAAAAACGGATCGTTGGGGAATCCAAATCCATCCATCGACTGCGTTTTTATGGGTGTTTTGGTTTTTACGTGCACCACTGCATGTACCGAAAGCTCGGCAGCAGCCGTAAAGTCCGGTCCAACGGCGGGGCCTGCCTGTGCTAGTTTGGCATAGCTTGCCGGGATACTACCCTGTCCCTTAAATCCATCCGATTCGGCTTTGCCTGCCACATAACTGGTAGTAAGATTAGTGGCAACGCTCACAGCAACGACTAAAGCAAATAAGCCGAGCATGTTCATTCTTTTCATTGCATTCATGTTTATAAGTTTATGATTAATAAATGAGGGTTAATGCGTTTGTAATGATATTTTGTTTGAAAAATTCGATGCGAAAATATACAAAAGTTGTTCCTTCAACTATATGTGGCATTGATATTTGGCGATTATTAATATTTTTATTTTTCGGCTTAACGAGCATTAACCAACAAGAAAAGCTAAGTAAAAAAATCTGAAAAGAGGGCACAAAAAAAGCTACCTGATGTCAGGTAGCTTTTAAGTGGAAAGAAAATTTTGTCAGTCAATGGACTGCCATTTTTTCTTATTTTTTGTATCCGTAAACAGCCAATTCGCCTAATTCTTCTTCGATACGAAGCAATTGGTTGTATTTAGCCATACGGTCAGAACGGCTCAAAGAACCAGTTTTGATTTGTCCTGAGTTAGTTGCCACAGCGATATCAGCGATAGTAGCATCTTCAGTTTCGCCCGAACGGTGAGAAGTTACTGAAGTATAACCAGCGCGGTGAGCCATTTCGATAGCGTCCAATGTTTCAGTCAACGAACCGATTTGGTTTACTTTGATAAGGATAGAGTTAGCGCAACCCATATCGATACCTTTTTTCAGGTATTCAACGTTAGTTACAAATAAATCGTCACCTACCAACTGGATTTTGTCGCCCAATTTGTCGGTCAACAGTTTCCAACCATCCCAGTCGTTTTCGCCCATACCATCTTCGATAGAATCGATAGGATAGTTAGCTACCAGGTCAGCAAGGAATTCTACCTGTTCAGCAGAAGTACGTTTTTTACCAGTTTCGCCTTCGAATTTAGCGTAGTTGTAAATACCGTCTTTGTAGAACTCAGAAGCAGCACAGTCAAGACCGATCGTTACGTCTTTTCCTGGTTCGTAACCTGCGTTACGGATAGCCAAAAGGATAGATTCCAACGCTTCTTCAGTACCACCAGCCAGGTTTGGAGCGAAACCACCTTCGTCGCCTACTGCAGTGCTAAGACCTTTATCGTGCAATACTTTTTTCAATGCATGGAAAACTTCAGCACCTGTACGCAAACCTTCTTTGAATGAAGGAGCACCTACCGGACGGATCATGAATTCCTGGAACGCGATAGGAGCGTCAGAGTGAGAACCACCGTTGATGATGTTCATCATAGGTACTGGCAACGCAAATGTGTTAGTACCACCGATGTAACGATACAAAGGAATATCCAGGTAGTTAGCAGCAGCTTTCGCAACAGCCAAAGAAACACCAAGAATAGCGTTTGCACCCAGGTTAGATTTAGTTTTGGTACCGTCAAGAGCGATCATTTTTTTGTCGATCAAGCGTTGTTCCAAAGTGCTGATGCCGATCAAAGCAGGAGCAATCACGTTGTTTACGTTAGCTACAGCTTTTACCACACCTTTACCCAAATAACGGCTCTTGTCACCGTCACGAAGTTCAAGTGCTTCGTTTTCGCCTGTAGAAGCTCCGGATGGAACTGCTGCACGACCTACTACACCTGATTCCAAAACTACATCCACCTCAACGGTTGGATTACCGCGCGAGTCAAGAATTTCGCGAGCTACAATCTTTTCAATTTTCATTTTCTATATATAATTAAACTAGATTAGAAATTCATTTTCGTGGGCAAAAACAAAAGTCACAGGCTAATAAACACATATTTTCAGTATTTATTTTCAGTAACTTGCAGAGTACAATTTTATGTTTAAATTTGTAGCTGTTTTTTGCGCATACAAAGTTATAAAATAGCTGATTATTGACCAAACTGTAGCTATTAAGTTTTCCGTAAACATTACCATTATTTAAGAAGAAAATGAAGAAAATTGTATTTTTAACAGCAAGTTGTCTGTTTTTGGGAGGATGTGCTCAACTTCCCCAAATTTTGAATCAGGTGCAAACCACCGTAAATGCCAATCAAATTACCAACGCCGACAATGTGGCCGGGCTCAAAAGCTCGCTCAATGTAGGAATTGAAAATGCCGTGGCCACTTTGGGCAATAGTGATGGATTTTTGAAGAACGAAGCTTACAAAATATTACTTCCGCCCGAAGCTCAAACCATTACCGAGCACATAAAAATGATTCCCGGCGGACAACAACTGGTGGACAAAGCCGTGCTGTCGCTCAATCGCTCAGCTGAGGATGCAGTGACTACCGCTACGCCGATATTTAGCGCCGCCATCCGTGATATGTCGATCACCGATGCTGTGGGAATTCTGTTTGGCAAAGACAATGCGGCTACCGAATACCTCCGCAAAAGCACCTACAGCCAACTCAAAGCCAGTTTTGCGCCCAAGGTAAAGGCATCGCTCGCCAAGCCTTTGGTAGGCAATATCTCTACCACTCAAAGCTGGAGCAACCTGAGTGGTGCTTATAACACCGTGGCCAAATCGGCAATTGGCAGCCTGTCGGGACTAAAACCTGTACAAGCCAATATCGAAGATTACGTAACCGAGAAAGCTCTGGATGCGCTCTTTTCGCGTGTTGCTGCCGAAGAAAAAGCCATCCGCACCAATCCGGCTGCCCGTGTAAATGCACTGTTGAAGAAAGTGTTTGGCCAATTGGATAAAAAATAAAACCGAAACGATCTGCATTAGATTTCATGAACAAGCTATCTTTGCAGACCAATCAACTCACATACCACTTATGTTAGAATTTCTCAAACAACGCCGTACGGTACGGAAATACACTGACCAGAAAATACCGGCCGATTTGCTCAAACAATTGCTCGCAGCCGCCTGCCAGTCGTCCAATACCGGCAATATGCAAGCCTACAGCATTGTAGTGACTACCCGCGATGATGTAAAAAAACAATTGGCACCGGCGCATTTCAATCAGCCGATGGTGACGCAAGCGCCAGTAGTCCTCACCTTCTGTGCGGACTTCAACCGTTTCACGAAATGGTGCGAACAACGCAATGCCGAGCCGGGCTACGATAATTTCCAATCCTTTATGGCAACGGCCATCGACGCCATTATTGCTGCTCAAACCTTTTGTGTGGCAGCCGAAAGTGCCGGTCTGGGCATTTGCTACCTCGGCACCACCACTTATAATGCCCAGGAAATTATCGACGTACTTCATTTGCCGAAACTGGTGGTGCCCGTTACCACTATTACTCTTGGTTATCCTGAAGTAATGCCCGAACTTACCGACCGATTGCCTTTAGAAGCAGTAGTTCATCACGAAACTTATACTGACTTTAGCGAAGCTAAAATCGACGAACTGTATCAGGAGAAAGAAGCCAGCGAGTTCTATCAGAATTTCGTGGCCGAAAACAAGAAAGAAACATTGGCGCAGGTTTTCACCGATATCCGGTATACCAAAAAGAACAATGAGTTTTTCTCCGAAAAATTTCTGCAAGCCCTGAAGCAGCAGGGATTTTGGGAATAAGACGAAAGAAAACGGTCGGTCAACAATGAAGTGACCGACCGTTTTTATAATAGATAAATTGAAGCCTCAGGACAGCTGATTATTGTTGTCTTTTTATACGGGCTTTGCTGTGCTTCCGACCATAGGTGAAATAGATAACAAAGCCGATAATCATCCAGCCAATCAAACGATACCAGGTATCTTTGGGCAATGCAAACATTTGAGCCAAACATACTAATGCCCCCAGAACTGGTACCATCGGTACCCATGGTGTTTTAAACGCACGTGGTGCATCTGGCTCTGCTTTACGAAGGATGATAATACCTACACTAACAATAACAAATGCCAGCAGTGTTCCGATTGACACCATCTCGCCCAGCAAACCGATAGGGAAGACGCCTGCAAAAAAGGCAGCAAAGCTTCCGGTTAGAATGGTGGCAACGTGAGGTGTTTGAAATTTATGATGCGTTCTGGCAAAACTTTTCCACACCAAACCATCACTCGCCATAGTGAAGAATACGCGGGTTTGTCCCAGCAGCAATACCAAAACCACGGAACTTAGTCCGGCAATCGCTCCTATTTTAATGATCGGACGTAACCACACCAGGCTGGTGCCCGCTTTGTCAATGGCCAATGCAATAGGAGCAGGCACATTCAGTTCTTTGTAGTTGACAATTCCTGTGAGCACCAGGCTCACGGCAATATAAAGAATCGTACAAATCAGCAATGAAAATAAAATACCGCGGGGAACATCTCTTTTAGGATTGATAGCCTCCTGCGAAGTAGTGGACACAGCATCGAACCCAACATAAGCAAAAAACACAACAGCTGCACCTGTAAGTACGCCCCACCAACCAAAATGACCGTCGGCAGTACGTTCAGGTACAAATGGTGTCCAGTTAGCAGTATCAATATGTGCAATGCCAAATCCGATAAATAGCAGAATTACTGTCACTTTAACGAGCACAATAATATTGTTAAACGATGCTGATTCTTTAATACCCACTACTAACAAAGTAGTCATTACCGCAACAATAAACACTGCGGGGAAATTTACGATCGCTCCTGTCATGTGCCAGCCGGTAGCGTCGAACACAAAAGGACTTTGGGAGATACTGGCAGGAATGTGCAATCCTAAGTCGGCCAGCATACTGGTAACATAACCTGACCAACCTACTGCCACCGTGGCCGATCCGAAGAGATACTCCAGAATCAAATCCCATCCGATAATCCAGGCGATAAATTCGCCCATGGTGGCGTAGCCATAAGTATAAGCACTACCTGATACCGGAATCATCGAAGCAAACTCGGCATAGCAAAGCCCGGCCAGTAAACATCCCAATGCCGAAACAATGAATGATAGGGCTACTGCTGGTCCGGCGTGAGTGGCCGCAGCAGTTCCGGTCAATACAAAAATACCTGCTCCAATTACACATCCCACTCCCAAAAGAGTCAGATTCAAAGCATTTAAATGGCGCTTCAGCGTATTGTGATGCCCATCAGCCTGCTCTTCTAATTCAGCAAGCGTTTTTCTGATAAATAAATCTTTTAGCATATATTATTATTTAATTTTTCTACTAACTATGACCGATTTCACTGTCTATTCTAATATGTTTATATCAATGATAGTACAGGAAAGTCAGTTATCGCTCATTGTCTGATTTCTCCTGCATGTGTTTTCTGGCCACACTGTGTTTTATTCCATATCCGAAATAAACTACAAATCCAATGGCCATCCATACAAACAAGCGAAGCCAGGTGTCGCCCGGAAGTGCCAGCATTTGTACAAAACAAACAATGGCTCCTAAGATTGGCACAAATGGCACCCATGGTGTTCTGAACGCTCTTGGAGCGTCAGGCTCTGTTTTTCTCAATATCACAATGCCTATCGATACAATCATAAAAGCAAGTAGGGTACCTATCGAAACCAATTCGCCCAATAAGCCGATAGGGAAAAGTCCGGCCATTAGTGCGGTAAAAAAGCCCGTAATAAGAGTAGACCAATGTGGGGTTTTGAACCGTTTGTGTGTTTTGCCAAAGCATTTCCACAACAGGCCATCATGTGCCATGGCAAAAAATATGCGTGTTTGTCCCAGCAAAGTAACCAGTATTACCGAGCTTAGGCCTGCCAATGTACCTATTTTAATGATAGGACTCAGCCAATTGAGCGTATTTCCGCATTTATCAATAGCTAAAGCGATAGGAGCAGCCACATTCAGGTCTTTGTAATTTACAATTCCGGTGAGAACAAAACTTACTGCCACATACAGGATCGTACAAATCAATAACGAAAACAAAATACTCAGTGGCAAATCCCGCTTTGGATTAATGGCTTCCTGCGAAGTAGTAGATACGGCGTCAAAGCCGATATATGCAAAGAAAATAACGCCCGAGCCAGCCAAAACACCCGACCAGCCGTAATGTCCCCACACTCCTGTGTTGGCAGGGATAAAAGGTGACCAGTTGTCAGGATGAATGTGAGAAATACCAAACCCTACAAAAAGCAATACAACGATTACTTTGATAATGACTGTGAGGTTGTTAAACTTGACAGTCTCTTTAATGCCAACAACTAAGAGCACTGTAAGCAAAACAACAATAAAAACGGCCGGGAAATTTATTATTGAACCTGTGGTGTGCCATCCGTTTTGATCGTATTCAAAAGGTGCCTGAGCCAGAGAAGAGGGCAGGTATATACCAAAATCGGCTAAGAAACTGAGCATATAGCCCGACCAACCTACAGCCACTGTTGCTGTACTAAAAAGATATTCCAGAATCAAATCCCATCCAATAATCCATGCAACCAATTCGCCCATGGTAGCATATCCATACGTATAGGCACTCCCTGCCAACGGAATCATCGAAGCAAACTCGGCGTAACAAAGACCGGCCAACAGACAGCCAAATGCAGAAAGAACAAACGACAGAACAATGGCAGGGCCGGCATGCATTTGGGCGGCCGTGCCTGTGAGCACAAATATTCCGGCACCGATCACGCTCCCTACGCCCAATAGCGTAAGGTTCGTCAATCCTAAATGACGTCTTAATCCGTGGTTGTCGTTAGCAGCCTGCTCGTCCAGCTGTGCCAGCGTTTTCTTTATAAATAGTTTTCTTATCATCTTCTCAAAAAGTTACCCGAAATGGCAATATTCATCAGATTGAATGTTTTTCGTATGCAAAATTAGCATTTTTATTCATATTTGCGACTATTGTAATCATTAAGACAGCTTAAATGATCGTCAAAACATCATGCCTCCACACAACAAAAAACCTGCTACGATAGCACTCGTAACAGGTCATTCACTCTATTTATGTTGAATCAACATTTAATATTCAGTTCTTCCAATACCACTCTGATTTTCTCATAGGTTTTAATCGTATTGGGCACCAATGGTAAACGGAGCTTGTTCTCTATCATTCCCATCACTGCCAACATGCTCTTTACGCCAGCCGGATTACCTTCCACAAACAATAGTTCAATCAGTTCGGTAAAGCGGTGGTGAATTTGTCGGGAGCTGCTATAGTCGCCCTGCAAAGCCAGGCGCACCATGCGGCTGAATTCTTTAGGGAAAGCATTGCCAATTACTGAGATAACGCCAACAGCACCTAAAGTAATCAGCGGAAACGTGATACCATCATCACCCGAAATCACCATAAAATCTTTTGGTTTATTCTTGATAATGTCATCTATCTGGGTGAAGTTACCCGATGCTTCTTTCGTAGCACAAATAATTGGAAACTCTTTTGCCAATCGAAGAGTTGTGTCGGCAGTCATATTTACACCGGTTCTGCCCGGTACGTTGTATAGCACAACCGGCACCGGCGATGCCTTGGCTATTGCTGCATAATGCTGATAAATACCTTCTTGTGAAGGCTTGTTGTAATATGGTGTAACGGACAGTATAGCGTCAATACCCGAGAAGTCGTATGATTGCAGTTTTTCAACAATAGCTTTTGTGTTGTTTCCGCCCATTCCCAGCACGATGGGCAAACGACCCGCATTCACCTGAATCACGAAACGGGTTACCTCTTCTTTTTCCTTTTCGGTAAGCGTAGGAGTTTCGGCAGTTGTACCACATACAACGAGGTAATCTGTGCCATTTTTCACCAGATGCTCAACCAGTCTGGCCAATGCTTCAAAGTCTATCGATTCATCACTTTTAAAAGGTGTTATCAGTGCAACACCCATTCCTGTCAGTTTATTATTAATCATTGGTCAAAAATACAAATTCAGTGCAAAAGTAACGTTTTAATCGTTAGTTTGTATGCTTTTGAGGTAAAAAATTATCTGATCGTACATGTAGACTTCGTCCACTTCCGAGGCCTGAATTTCATCCTCTTCCGGCTGTTTTTTCAGACTTTCAATATCCAATACAAAATCATAAATAGCAGCATCTGTTTTGTGTGCTCCTACCTTGAAGGTGGCTTTGGAATAAAGCGCAAAATATTGCAGTGGCAAAATGGGCTGTATAGTCAGATCCAGCAATAAATCGAACTCCAGTACTTCCAGTTCATTTATATAAGATATGACTGGTTTTTGAAAAAAATCAGTTTGCTTATGATGGAGAATTCTGAAG
Source organism: Bacteroidota bacterium (assembly GCA_046051105.1). Lineage (GTDB taxonomy): Bacteria > Bacteroidota > Bacteroidia > Bacteroidales > Paludibacteraceae > Paludibacter. The sequence goes on along the minus strand of JBJOOU010000158.1, from coordinate 24,018 downwards.
TCGGGTAGGATGGAAGTCATGATCTCCTTTTTGTCGATAAATCCCCATGCCGATACTTTCTTTCCATCTTGCTGCAACTGGGCTATCATTCTTCGAATTGCCGGATTTTTTTCGGTAAAGTCACTTTCAAACAGAATCAAAACTGATTTTGCTTTATCATAACTCACAAAGCGTCGTTCACGTTCTGTTTCTGATATATATTGTTTTGCTTGCCTGACAAATAAATAATTATTTATTGCCTGAAGTAATTTCATCGCCATAATGTATTATTGTATTTTAAAATAGCGTTCCCTGTACAGGTAACTCTACGCTATCATTCCCTATCATCTCTAAAAATGTCTTTTCATCCACCAGTTTCACGCCAAGTTTCTCTGCTTTTTTTAGTTTTTCGGGTCCCATATTGTCGCCCGCCAAAATGAAAGATGTTTTTGCAGATACACTACCGGCATTTTTGCCTCCGTTCCTCTCTATCATCGCTTTGTATTCATCTCGCGAGTGTAGCGAAAAAGTTCCGCTTATAACGATGGATAAACCCGCCAGCGATGTTCCGTGCGCCTGTAATTTTTCTTCCGAAAGGCTCATTTGTAGTCCGTATGATTTTAAACGGGTTACAGTTTGCTGATTCGCCTCATCACGAAAATAGCTCACTACGCTTTTAGCAATACGTTCGCCAATTTCGTCCACAGCCACCAGTTGCTCCAGTGTAGCTGTTTCAAGGGCTTCGATATTTTTGAATGCCATGGCTAGCTTTTTGGCTATCGTTTCACCCACGAAGCGAATACCCAATGCAAAAATAACTCTTTCGAATGGAACTTCTTTTGATTTTTCGCAGGCTTCCTTAATGTTGTAGGCCGATTTAGATCCCAGACGCTCCAATCGAATCAAGTCAGGCACTTTTAATTCATAAATATCTGCGATTCCATGTAAAAGTCCATTTTGATACAAAAGATTAATGGTTTCGCTACCCAACCCATCAATATTCATGGCTTTACGACTTACGAAGTGCTCCATTTTCCCTTTAATTTGCGGAGGACACGCATTTTCGTTTGGACAATAATGAGCGGCTTCGCCTTCGTATCTTACTAATTCGGTGCCGCATTCCGGACACAGATGTATAAATTCAACTTTACTTTCGTTCGAAAAAGAATCGCCACGGGCTGATAAATCTACACCTGTGATTTTAGGAATGATTTCCCCGCCTTTTTCCACGTATACCATATCACCGATGTGCAAGTCGAGCGTATCGATTATATCGGCATTGTGGAGCGAAGCCCGCTTAACCGTAGTACCCGACAATTGTACCGGATCGAGATTAGCTACAGGCGTAACAGCCCCTGTGCGCCCCACCTGATAAGACACCGACTGTAAACAAGTGACTGCCTGCTCGGCCTGAAACTTATAAGCGATAGCCCAACGTGGCGACTTGGCGGTGAAACCAAGGTTGCGCTGCTGCGAAAGCGAATTCACTTTAATAACGATACCATCAGTGGCTACCGGTAGATTTTTACGCTCAACATCCCAATAGCGGATAAACTCATTCACTTCATCAAGCGACTTGCACACTTTCATCGCATCCGAAACTTTGAATCCCCAGCTTTGAGCAACTTTCAAATTTTCTGAATGCTGATCGGTAGGCAACGATTCACCCAGCATATAATATAAGTATGCGTCAAGTTTGCGCGATGCCACTATTTTCGAATCCTGAAGTTTCAGCGTGCCTGAAGCAGCATTTCGTGGATTGGCAAATAATGGTTCTTCTTGCGCTTCCCGCTCTGCATTCAGCGCATCAAACACCGCCCAGGGCATCAAAATTTCCCCTCTGATTTCAAAGAGTGAAGGATAATTTCCCTGCAAACGAAGCGGAATACTGCGTATTGTTTTTACGTTGGCAGTCACATCATCACCTTTTTCGCCATCGCCGCGGGTAACCGCGCGCAACAGTAACCCATTTTCATAAGTCAATGATATGGAAGTACCGTCATATTTCAGTTCGCATACCAAGTCAAAGTCTTCATTCAGTACTTTTCGGGTTCTTTCGTAGAAATCCTTCACTTCTTCTTCCGAATAGGTATTTCCTAACGAAAGCATTGGATATACGTGAGCTACCTGATCAAAACCAGTAACTATGTCGCTTCCTACCCGCTGAGTAGGTGAATGTGGATCGAAAAATTCCGGATACTGATTTTCTAGATCCTGAAGTTCTCTGAGCTTGGAGTCAAATTCAAAATCAGATATAGTGGGAGCCGACAGTACGTAATAATTATAATTATGTTGGTCGAGTTCTTTTCTTAGCGCTTCGATACGGGATTTCATCAGTAAAATATAGAAAGTGAAGTATTCTTAGTGTTTATTGGGTGCTGGTTTTTCATGTCAACATCGATCATTCAAACATCTGACGCGGATGATTGCTCAGTGAAAAATTGCGATTATCGCAAAAATACAAAAATAAATTGAAGTAATAGAAGATCGTTACTGTATAGCTAAAGCTTAAAGTCATTACAAATTGGAAATTAAACCTGACGTCTTCATTTATGAGGAAATTCTTCATTTACGAGCAAAAAATATTGTATTCTGATACAGCATCGTGTAGCATTTATTGTTTCGCGAAAATACACAATACACTACATTGTCCAAATAGTATTTATAGGTAATTCTGTAGCATAAAATTGAAATTAGTAGGTTGAATATTAAATAATTACGTTGGGTGTAAAAAAAGCTGTCTTAGCTATTGTGTGTTTGGAAATACTATTTATATTTGAACAGAATCGAAGCCGTAAAATACCCCTAAAAGTAGAAAAAACGGCATGATTAACAAGAAGTACTACAGTATCTGTCAGGACTTCTTAAAAACGAAAAATCAACCCGAAAAATCCTGCAAAATGAAAGCAAATCATCAAAAATATATAGTAGCATTGCTATCGGCTTTCATACTGGCTATGGTAGCCCCCCCAACAATATCTGCTAAAACACTTGTACTTGGCTTAAATATCACCAACTATGATGGTAATAAAATACAGGTCAACCCCGGGGATACTATATCTATTACAGCCGGAGATCGTGATCATTTGAGGATTTGTAATATTCATGGTGATTCGTTGAACCCTGTGACGATTATCAACGGTCCCGGGCTGGTGAAAGTAGGTACCACAGTCACACATTTTGCAGTAATAATTGATGATTGTTCATTCTTCAGATTCACAGGAACCGGTGACCCACAATACAAATACGGTATAAAAATATGGCGGACTCCTTACGGTCGTAATGGTTTGTCGATTGATGGTACAAGCACCAATTATGAAATTGATCATATAGAAGTGTGTCGTACAGGATTTGCAGGTATTTGTGCCAATCCCAAACCTGATTGCGATGATCGGATTAACCGTGGAAATTTTGTTCGTCGTAATACCGAGTTTCATGACAATTATATCCATAGCACTGCCGGCGAAGGTTTGTATATCGGACACTCATTTTATGAAGGATATACGATTACCTGTGATTCTGTTCCCGTACTGAAATATCCTCACGAGCTCCATGGAGTGAAAATTTACAACAATATAATCGATAGTGCCGGATATGACGCTATTCAGGTAGGATGTGCAACAAAAGGTTGTTATATCTTCAACAACAAGATTACCAACTATGGCACCGGAAATGTGCAAGACCAAAAGTATGGAATCATTTTGAATCCGGGTACCGGAGGTGAATGTTATGGTAATTCAATTATTAAAGGAACAGGAACAGGAATTGGAATTTTTGGTATTGGCGACAATAAAATATACAACAATCTTATTGTTAATCCAGGCTATCCGCTTAGCGACACAATGACTACAACCCGTTCGATGGGAATATTTTGCGACGACAGATTTCTTATTGAAAATCCATCATTTAAAATCATTAATAATACAATTGTGTCGCCTAAGGGAGATGGCATACGTTTCTATAGTACAAAAACTCATAACAATCAGATCAGCAATAATGTAATTCTGCATCCGGGTACTTTTGGTACATACGGTTCGTGGGAGGCGCCTAATACTTGTTACGTAAATACAAAAAATGCGGTGGACGCTCAAATTACCAATAACTATTATTCGAATGTTCAACCCGGCGAAAACATGATTTCAAATGCCGACTCCCTGTATAATTTCTGCAAATTACTGCCAATCGTAGATGCCGGAATGGATGTCAGTTTATTTGGAATTACAACTGACTTCTTTGGTGTAGACAGAGCTATCAATGGCATTTCTGATATTGGCGCGTTTGAGTATCCTGTTGGCACAGCTCAGCTTCAAAGAGCTCAATCAATTAAAATTATTCCCCGAAATTCCATTGGCGAACTGTATATATATAGCGAAAAAAAGGAAAAAATTGAAGCCATTTCTATCTATCAATTGTCAGGTCAGCTGATAATGAGATTAACTCCCCAATGTGATAATATATCAATTCCGGTTGATTCAAAATTGAATTCAGGAATTTATCTGGTGTGTGTTAATACTGAAAATGATGAATGTAAAAGCAAGATTAGTATTTACTCGCAAAGACAGCCCTTGTAATAGTATGAATCAGAAGAAAAAAACGATCCTGATAGTCGATGATAATCCGATGAATTTGCTCCTAACATCTCATGTGTTGGAAAATGAAGGTTATGCTACCCTAACAGCTGATGATGGTAGAGCTGCACTAAAAGAATTGGAGAAACAAACGCCGTCATTGATTCTTTTGGATGTGATGATGCCCGAAATGGATGGATATGAAGTTTGCCGGTTGATAAATGCAAACGAAGAATGGACCGAAATACCCATTATTTTTCTGACTGCCAATGCACAAACTGAAAACTTAGTGGAGGGCTTCAAGGCAGGAGGTGTTGATTATATAACCAAACCATTTAAAGGAGAGGAATTGTTGGTGAGGGTTAAGAATCATCTTGAATTAGCAGACTCAAAGAAGATGATCGTGGAGATGAATAAATCAAGAGATAAACTCTACTCAATTATAGCACACGACATCAGGTCGCCGCTATCGGGCATATTACAAACGGTAGATGCCATTGATCAGGGATATTTTGATCCGAATAGCGATGATTTCAGGGAGCTGATTCATCATTTGAAAATAAGAACCAAGGAAACCAGCACTTTATTGACCAGTTTGCTGCAATGGACCAGACTTCAGTCGGAAGAAATTCAATTGGATTTGAAACAAAACGATATCTCTGTAGTGATTAAAAGCTGTATTCAGTTGCTCGAAGCAAATGCCCATGACAAAGATATCCGGTTGATTTATGAAGATACATTACCAGGAGTTTGTATATACGACGAAGTTTCGATGCATACAGTGATACGGAATATTATCTCTAATGCTATAAAGTTTACTCCAATAAGTGGTTCTATTACAATAAGGATCAATCAAACTGGTACTGAACTTCAGATAAGTATTCAAGACACCGGAATTGGTATGTCAGACGAAGTAATTAAAACTATTTTCGAGAGAAATCAACATTTTTCGAGCAGCGGAACAGCAAATGAACAGGGAACAGGGCTCGGATTGATGCTAGTGAAAGATTTTGTTAAGAAGAATAACGGACAAATTATGGTGAATAGTTCTATTGGACAAGGTACAATATTCACAATTTCTCTGCCAACTAATTAAGATATGGAAGATCAAAACCTGAATATATTGATAATTGATGATGATCCTGTATACAGGAGATTATCCGGATCGATACTCAAAGACAGATTCAATGTGTACACCGCTGATAGACCACCGGCTGGTTTTGATGTACTGAAAGCGCAAAAGATTGATTTTGTAATCTGCGATTATAGAATGCCCGAGATGGATGGACTCGATGTTTTGGAACGAATCAAAACTTCGTATCCGAATGTTGAGTTGATCATGATCAGCGATTCGGGCAATATGGATACCGTAATAGAGGCTTTAAGACGTGGTGCTACTGATTATTTTAAAAAACCATTTTCGCCGGCCGATATTTGGCTATCAATTGAACGAAGTTTGAAGTATAGTAAGCTAAAACAGAGCTACAATGCTGAAAAAAACAAAAACAATCATCTCAGGCAAATGGTAGAGAGGGAGTTTGGCGTAGAAATGATCGGCAGTTCTCAATTGATGAAAGATATTCAGACACAGATGAGAATGGTGGCGCAAACTCCTGACACATCGGTGCTGATACTTGGAGAGAGTGGAACCGGAAAGGAATTAGTTGCCAGAGGTATTCATAACCTGAGCAGCCGGAATAATGAGTTTTTTGGAGCAGTAAATATGTCGGCTATCCCTGAAGCTCTGTTTGAAAGTGAATTTTTCGGACACAAGAAGGGGAGTTTTACAGGAGCCATAGCCGATAAGGTAGGTTGGTTTGAAACCGCGAACAAAGGCACTCTTTTTTTGGATGAAATAGGCGAAATATCAGCCAATCTGCAGGTTAAATTACTTCGTGTTCTCGAAGACAGGACATTTACAAAGGTGGGTACACAGTCAAGTCAGAAGTTTGATGTTCGCATACTTGCAGCTACTAATAAGTCGATAGAAGAACTCTCGTCTGGAACGAGCTTCCGATTGGATCTTTATCATAGAATAGGCACCTTTATCATTTATTTGCCCCCACTGCGTGAAAGAAAAGATGATATTCCTGAATTGATTGATCATTTTGTGAAAATTTTCAGTCAGAAACTAGGTAAAAATATAAAGCTGGTCAAACCGGAAGTATATGACATGCTGAAGAATTATAATTTCCCTGGGAATATAAGAGAGTTGAAGAATATAATGGAAAGAGCAGCTATATTGTGTAATAGCGATGAGTTGTCGAAGGAACATTTTCTACTTACCGGCAATATTTCAAAAAACAGTTCGCCGGAGTTGGAGACTTATAATCTGGAAGAGTTGGAAAAAAATACCATTGTCAATGCCCTTAAAAAGGCAAAATACAACAAAGCTGAGGCGGCTAGGTTGCTAAATATAGAATGGAATGCATTGTATAGGAGACTTCAAAAATACCGTATAGAACTATAAGATCTTCGAAAACGAAGACAATGTTTTCGAAAACGAAGAATTGTATAGTTGAATGTTGGGCTAAGTGTTTGTTGTTTTGATGTTTAATTGTTTGGCATGTAACTTGGATAAGTGTAGAAAACTATAATTCGAAACTTATAAAATAAAAAATATGAAAAGTTCAAGATTCACCCTTTTACTAAGCGGAATTATTGCTTCGGCTGTATCGTTCACTTCGTGCCTGAACGATAATTATGATACTGTGACTCCATCGACAGGATTTTCCGGGTTTGACTTCAAATCAACCAAAGAGGTAAAAGTTAATGTACAAACTTTATCCAATACCAATCAGGGATTGTCAGGAGTACATGTAGAATTATATACTAAAAACCCACTTACATCAACAGGTACATTGGCTGACAGTACGCAAAATAATCTTATCTATAAGGGAGTCACTTTGGCAGATGGCAAAATGACGGCCACCATTGCACCTGCCACTTCTGTTGACAGTATATATGCTCTGGTAAATTATGTTGGTCTGGAGTCATATCAGGTTGTTAAGTTTGGGTCGTCTGACGAAATATCGTTCGTTTTCGGAGGATCATCATCAGCCCAAAGTGTCAGATCGAAAGCTGCACCGCAAAAAGTTAGCAATGCTGGTATCTGGTATATCACTAATTTCTGGAAAGTAAACGATTTGTATGCGTTAGCTACCTGGAATAATTCGGGCGTACCAGCTAATCTCGAAGCTGCCAATGATGTAATTAGTGCCAGTCTTTTGGCAGACGTAAATGCGTCGCTTCCTGAGTCAAAGCCAGTTCCTACCTATCATCCCGAGTATCTTACCAGTTCTGAGGATGGAAGCATTGTACTTGTTGAGGATGCCGAAGTTTGGGTGACTTTTGTACATGAAGGTGCGGGCTATACCAATGCATTGTCCTATTATTCGTACCCAACTGCCACACCTCCGGCTACAAAGGCTGACGTTAAATACAATACTATTGTATTTCCTAATGTTTCCTTTGCTGGTTCAGGTGGCAATTTAAAGTCGGGTAACAAAGTTCGACTGATGTATTTTGATCAGGCTAACAACCGATATACGAATCTGTTTCCTGCAGGTACCACTGTATCGTGGATGATTCGTTCCAATGGCTGGAACGGAAGTACTGTCGGCAATGGTTATTATTCCTATTTCTCTAATTCAGCATTTAATCCTGAAACAAACCCTTCGCTACGTAAACATAACATTATTTTGAAAGATGATGCCCGTAAACTATTATTGATCGGATTTGAAGATTTACGCCGTGATAATGGATCTGACAATGATTTTAACGATGCCGTATTTTATGCAACAGTAACTCCATACACTGCCGTAAAAACTGGAATTTATAAAACAATTGAAACACCAGTTGATACTGATGGTGACGGAGTCTCCGATACAAAAGATGAATATCCTACTGATGCAACAAAAGCATACAACAATTACTATCCGGCTAAGGATGTAAAAGGTACCCTTGCATTCGAAGACTTATGGCCATCAAAAGGCGACTATGATTTCAATGATATGGTGGTTGATTACAACTTCAACCAAATTACAAACGGGCAGAATAATGTGGTGGAAATTGAAGCTGCACTGACCTTGAGAGCAATTGGTGCGCATTATGCGAATGCATTTGCATTACAACTTAATACCGCTCCGGGTAATATTGCTTCGGTAACAGGACAAAATATATCGAAAAATATCTTTACGCTCAATGCTAATGGAACAGAAGCTAATCAGGACAAAGCTGTGATTGTTGCTTTTGACAATGCTTATAAAGTAATGAATAAAACAGGAGGCTATGTAAATACTGTAACAGGTAGCAGCTATAGCAATCCCCAAATCGTAAACTTGTCAATCAAATTTTCAACTCCGGTGGCAACGGCTGATCTTGGAAGTGCTCCCTACAATCCATTCATAGTGGTAAATGAAACCAGAGGGCGTGAAGTGCATTTATCGGGATATGCTCCTACAGCTTTGGTTGATCCGACTTTATTCGGTAAAGGTCAGGACGGTTCTAATCCGCTTACTGGAAAGTACTATACTTCTGATAAATATCTGCCTTGGGCGCTAAATATACCAGTACAATTTGACTACCCTGCAGAAAAAGAAGATATTACAAAGGCTTACTTAATGTTCAATACATGGGCATTGGGTCGTGGAGCAACATATACCGATTGGTACACAAACAAGACAGGGTACAGAGATACTCAAAAACTATATGCGAAGTAAAAAGAAGTCTATAGAATAATTTTATCCTATATGGATGACATGCAGTAATGGTTTAAAAACTATTCTACTGCATGTTATCCAGCTTTACTAATTACTCACATTTCCCTCCGTGGGGCATATCAGATTGAATCTCTCATCTCATTTACATAACAATACGATAACGTGCAAATATAAAATACATAAAGTTATGAAAAAGAAGATATTAATAGTGGATGACAAAACTGAATTCCGTCGCCTCACAAAAACCATTCTTGAAAGTAAATACGAAGTACAAAGTGCTGAAAATGGTGTAGAAGCATTATCTATTCTACAAAACGGTTATAATCCGGATTTGATTGTCAGTGACTTAATGATGCCCGTATTAGGTGGAAAAGATTTTTTAGATCAGGTAAAAAGTAGTGGTGCTTTTAAGCATATCCCTGTCATTATTTTATCAAGTATCGATAAGAGTGACGAGAAAATAAAACTCATAAAGATGGGTGCAAACGATTATATCGAAAAGCCATATAATCCAGCAGAATTGTTGGCTCGGATTGAAAATATTTTCAAGTCGGTGGCAGGCTAATATATAATTCATATTCTTTGCTTCGGCAATTGCCCCATTTTACTTTTCTACTATCAGCAATCACCTTAATACATAGATGTACAATGAAATACCGTGCATTATACATTGGGAAAAATCAATCGATTATCAACAAGCTTACGTCTGAAGAGTCAGTTTTTAGTCTTAAAATTACTGATCATGCGTATGATGCTGTCAATCTGATAGAAACGATTGATGTCATTTTTTACGAAGAACGAGATGGAATTAATGATTTGTTTTTGATCAAATCATTGAAGTTTAACTTGCAGTCAAAAGCTGTTGTATTATTTGTTTTCAACAATACGATTGAGCCATCGGAATATATTGCAAGCGGTGCGCACGATGTTTTTGGAGTTGAAAGTACACTTCAGGATATTGCAAAACGTTATACATTCATCAAAACCCACTTCAGAGAACTGATCGATCTGAAATCAGATTTGCTGGTTACTTTCAGACTCCCACTTTGGAAAAGATTGTTTGATATCTTTGGATCGTCTTTAATACTTCTCATTCTTAGTCCATTGTTTATTCTGGTAGGGTTGGCTATTCGTTTTGAGTCAAAAGGTAAGGTATATTACACCTCCAGCAGAGTGGGTACCGGTTACAAAATCTTCGGGTTCATAAAATTCAGAAGTATGTATACTAATGCAGACAAAAAAGTGGATGAACTGATGAAGAAAAACCAGTACACAAGTGAGACGGATTCGCAGCAAGTGCCAGCAGGTGAGAATGATAATGCCGAAAAAGGTCCGTTTTTGATATCTGATGATGGGTTGATTGCAGAGGAGTATGTAAAAAGCGCCAAGAAAGTGAAGCGTGAGAATGCCTTCTTTAAAATGGCTAACGATCCAAGAATCACTAAAGTAGGACGGTTTATACGTAACACAAGTATTGATGAGCTACCTCAACTAATCAACGTGTTGAAAGGTGACATGTCATTAGTAGGCAACAGACCTCTTCCGCTTTACGAAGCCGAAATGCTCACAACGGACCAATGGGCCAAACGATTTCATGCCCCGGCAGGTATGACAGGACTGTGGCAGGTTACCAAACGCGGTGGTGCCAACAAAATGTCGGCTGACGATCGTAAACAGCTTGATATTGAGTATGCTGAAAATTTCTCGTTTTGGTACGATTTGAAAATCCTTCTCAAAACTATTCCGGCAATGATTCAGCACGAGAATGTGTAATAATCAAGTACCCGTTAAGAACCCTCAATCGTTTATTGTATGAAACTTAGACAGTTTTGCATATTGTTATTGTCATGTCCTTGTCTTTTAGTGTTATCTCAAAACAACACTCAGAATGTGGCGTTGTTACCTCCGGATACGATACGAATCGACCAGGATATACCTGAGCTGGATAAGTTTATTCAATCGGCGGTGGATAATTCTGCATTGCTAAAAGCATCTGATCAGGACATAAATCAGATTTATGAAAGAATCAAGAAAAATAAATTATCTCTACTCGATTTTATCACTATCGATGCCAACACGCGATATGGTTTGTACAATACGGTAGTTGTTTCAAGTGGAGCTGATGCTGGTACTGATGCCGGCACCAAAGCTGCTAAGCAACAATTGAATTATTATGCTGGTTTAACTCTGAGAGTGCCTATTTCTGCATTTATTACCAATAAAAATGATATAAAAATACTTAAATACAATGCTGAGCAAACCAAATACAAAAAGGAAGAATTGAAAAATGCTTTGATTATTTCGGTTGTTGATGAGTATTACAAGCTGGTTAAGATGAATAAGTCGGTAAAAATCAGTCAGGATGCTCTCCAAACAACGAATGTCAATTTCATAAAAGCTGGAAAAGATATAGCTAGCGGCCTGATAACGCTTGCCGATTATAACTCGGTATTAGCTTCCAAAGCAAAGGTAGAGGAAGAGTACAATACAGCTTTAAATGAATACAGAGCGCAATATATGAGGATACAGATACTTACAGGACTTAAATTGAACAGACAAAAATGAACCTTGTAAAATTCATAGAAATACTCTCGGGCAAGATACTTTACCTGATTATTTTACCAGTAATTGCGGGAGCTTTAACATTTTTTATGGTCAAAGATCTTCCCAGTTTGTATTCATCAGAAACAACGATATATACTGGTATCACTACTAATAGTGGACTGGAAGTGAATGCACAGAGGGTGGATAAATTTGTAAATCAAAACGAATACAGCAATATTATTGCTTTGTTTAAATCCGAAGCAATATACGAAGAGATATCCCTGCGGCTATTGGCCAGTCATTTGTCACTTTCAAAGCCACAAAAAGATATTATTTCAAAAGATGCGTACAATGCGCTTAAGAGCAGTGTGCCAGATAAGGTAAAGAAACTTGTGGTGAAGGGCGACGAAGAAAAAACGTATGAAAATCTGGCCAAATCGATAAAACAGGATGATAAAGATTTCCTGTACAGTATGTTGTATCGTTCCAATCCCTATTATAGCGTAAATGCGCTTCAAACATTGAAGGTTGAACAAATGAATGCAAGCGATATGATAAAATTGTCATACAAATGCATTGATCCGGGTATTTGCTATCACACAACACGTATTGCTGCACAGGTATTTATCAAAGAATATGGTAATCTTAAAAAAAATATTAGAAGTTCAGCGGTTAAATATTTTCAAAAGAAACTGGAAGAAACCACCGGTAAACTTGATAATTCTGAAGGGCAATTGCTTGACTTTAATGTATCAAACAATATTATCAACTACTATGAGCAGACCAAACAAGTAACTACTCAAAATGAGGAAATTGAGTTGAAATTGCAGGATGCAAAGATGAACTTTGAAGCTACTGCTGCGGTATTGAAAAAGCTGGAAACAGAAATTTCTAAGCGTTTTGCAATTAATCTGAAAAATATAGAGATTATAAATATTCGAGGTCAATTAGTTAACTGCAATAATGATATTGCCAAACAGGAGATGAATCAGGGCGCTGACAACAAAAGTGTGAAAGATTTATACCAACGTAAAAACCTGCTTGAACATAAGCTACAAAGTTGCATTGATTCTATTTATAATTTTGATAGCAATAGTCAGGGGATAGAATATCAGCGTTTGTTAAGTGAATGGCTAACAGCTGTAAGCAACTACGAGACCTATGGAGCCCGATTCAAATCCATGCAAGAACGCCGCGAAGAATTTGCTAAAGAGTATAAAAAATATGCACCTCTGGGGGCAACTACCAAACGAATTGAACGTGAAATTGGAGTTCGTGAAAGTGAGTACCTGAATATTCTCAATAATTTGAATATTGCCTTGCAAAATGAGCAAAATATTGATTTGCTTACTAATATGCGCATTATCGATGAGGCCAAACTGCCAATTACTGCCGAGCCTGCTAAGAAGAAAATGTATATCATTGTTGCGGTTTTATTTACACTAATTTTATACATATTGGGAGTTTTTTCGGTGGAATTAATGGATCATCGGGTAAAAACACCTACACTTTTGAAGAATTTGACTGGCTGGGAGGTGTTGGCAGCGTTTTGTTTGCATAGCAAGAAGTTTCTCAATACCGAGCAGATTGAACACAAAGCCAGTCTCTTTATGTATGAAAAGATCAGGAGTATGTCGTCGGGAGTTGAAGCGCCTTTTGTTATCCAACTTTTGAGTAACTGGGACGGAGCTGGTAAAACATATACATCAAAATCAATTGAGCAAGAGTTAAGTAAGCGTGGTTATCGGGTGAAAATCCTTAATTTTATGGCTGCGGTTTCAGGGGCTGATCCTGAAGACCCGGCTTCTGTTGCCGCCAAAGATGCCATGGAGCTATATATGAGAGCCAATAGCTATCGCGAACTTGTGGGGGATGAAGTTGCTCAACTGGACTATATTGTAAGCGTAATTCCATCAATCGGACGCGGAATTGATAATACGGTTCTGCTCAAAGACGCCGACCTCAATTTGGTGGTGTTCAATGCTGATCTTCCATGGGGAAATGCTGATGCATTTAATACCAATAAAATTAAAGAGATAATACAGAAACCAGTATTTAGTATACTAACCAATGCTGTACCTAACAATCTGGAAGAACTGTATGGCGAAATCGAGAAGAAAAGATCGAAATTGAGAAAAATGTCAAAGAAATTACTCAAGCGATTTGCTAAGTAAAAGTCTTGTAACGAAGAGAAAATGAATACCAGCTACCCGGAACATACAATTCATCCACGTTATGCTTCACTTATATTATTTATAAGTGCTTTGTTCACGTTGTTGATGTTAGGGGCTATTTACTTTTTCTCAAAAGATAATTTGTTATTAGGCATGGCGGTCCTTTTTGCTCCGGTTCCGTTTATTTGCATTTACTATTTGTTCAAATTTCCAAAAGCGACATTGATAGTTGCATTCTATTGCAATTATTTTGCATTAGGTTTGTCTAGATATTTACCAGCTCCGATGGGGTTAACTGTTGATGGAGTGTTATTTCTTACGTTTATTGCTCTGATTTTTAGTCAGTTCAATCAGAAGGTGCCATGGCATATGGCTGCACGAGATTATACTTTTATTGTGGTGGCGTGGTTTATCATGATTTTTATGCAACTCTTCAATCCGGAAGCAGTAAGTCGCGAAGCCTGGTTTTATGCAATGCGTGGTTATGCCCTTTATATTGTTTTTACAGTTCCCTTAGTATACATTTTGTTCAATAAACCACAAGATCTTGAGTTCTATATCAAAATGCTGGCATGGTTTACAATAGCAGCCGTATTAAAGGGAGTTGGTCAAAAATTTCTCGGAGTTGATCCCGGTGAGAAAAAATGGTTAATGTTGCCGGGTAATAAATCCACACATTTATTGTTTGGGCAGTTGCGGGTCTTTTCATTTTTTTCTGATGCCGGAACTTATGGCAGCAGCATGGGCTATGCAGGAGCAGTATATACAATTATAGCGATACATACTAAAGTGCTTAAATCGAAATTATTCTATCTTACAGTGGGGATGATGGCGTTTTATGCGATGTTAATTTCCGGCACGCGCAGTTCTATAGCTGTTCCGCTTTCAGCATTTACAGTATACGCTGTATTGACCAAGAATTTCAAAGTGATGGGAGTTGGAGCATTCTTTCTTTTTTCGATATTCTTTTTTCTAAAATATACCACAATTGGTCAAGGGAATTATGACATCCGAAGAATGCGAACAGCTTTTGCAGATGATAATGCATCCATGAATACCCGACTCGAAAATCGCAAAATATTTGCAGAGTATCTTAAGACCAGGCCATTCGGCGGAGGTGTAGGATCGGCAGGGAACTGGGGCATGCGTTTTAGTCCGGGCACCCTTCTGGCAGATACAGCTACCGATGGTTGGTATGTCCAGATATGGGCTGAAACTGGTATAGTTGGGTTAGTATCTTATTGCCTGATGATGGCATATATGCTTTTTAAATCCTGTATTATCATCTTTTTCAGACTAAAAAAACCGGAATTTCTCTATCCGGCAATTGCATTTACCAGTGGTATTTTTGGCTTGATGGTTTCATCGTACACAGCATCCAGCATGGGTCAAATGCCCAATACGGTAATCGCGTTTACAACCCTGACATTAATATCTTTGATGCCCGAATGGGAAGAGCAGGAAAAACAGAAAAAAATACAATAACAACTTCAAATTATTCTTTTTCGTAGCCATAATATTTAAAGAGAAAAAGAGCAGATTGTCAGAGAAATTCATTAATTTTGTTTAGAACTAAATAATTTGAACGAGAATAAATACGACATTATAGAATTTATTTTTTATCGATAACCTCAAAATAATTTACCTTATGAACATTTCAATTGTAGGCACAGGATATGTAGGACTGGTTTCGGGAGCCTGTTTGGCCGAAACTGGTGCAGTGGTTAATTGTATCGACGTTAACCAGAGTAAAATTGATAGCCTGAATAATGGCATTATGCCAATTTATGAACCAGGTTTGGAGGACATTGTAAAAAGAAATGTTCAAAAGGAAAGACTTTTCTTTAAAACGAAATTATCCGAAGTGGTAAATGAAAGTGATGCCATATTTATTGCTGTTGGTACACCACCCGATGAGGATGGTAGTGCCGACCTGAAATATGTAATTGGAGTAGCCCGGGAAATCGGTCAACATCTTGAAAATTATACTGTTGTAGTTACTAAAAGTACTGTGCCTGTAGGAACAGCTAAAAAAGTAAAAGCTGCTATTCAGGAAGAGTTGGACAAACGTGGCTCTAAGATAGAATTTGATGTGGCCTCTAACCCCGAATTCCTGAAAGAAGGAAATGCTGTTGATGATTTTTTGAAACCCGACCGAATTGTGATTGGTATTGAAAGCGAACAGGCCGAGAAAGTACTGAAACGCTTGTATAAACCCTTCGTATTGAATGGTCACCCTATCATTGTCATGGATATTACTTCATCCGAGATGACAAAATATGCAGCTAACTCCATGCTGGCTACCAAAATCAGCTTTATTAATGACATTGCCAACCTTTGCGAAATTGTGGGGGCTGACATCAATTTGGTACGCAAAGGTATTGGATCCGATTCGCGTATTGGCAACAAATTCCTTTATCCGGGTGTAGGATACGGTGGTTCGTGCTTCCCTAAAGATGTGCAGGCACTCATCAAAACTGCTAAAGACTATAACTATGATTTACAGGTGCTTCAAGCAGTGGAGTCTGTGAATAAAAATCAGAAAACAGTTTTGTATCACAAAATATACAATTATTTCGAAGGAGATTTGAAAGGAAAAACCATTACTTTGTGGGGATTGTCGTTTAAACCTGAAACCGATGACATGCGTGAAGCACCGGCATTATCACTGATTGAAAAACTGTTGGCAGCTGGTGCAAATGTACAGGCATACGACCCCATTGCGATGCACGAAGCTGAACGGATTTTGGGCGACAAAATAAAATACTGTAAAGACATGTACGAAGCTTTGATCGGAGCGGATGCTCTGGCAGTTGTCACCGAATGGAGCGAATTCAGATTACCGAACTTCAAAGTTATGGCTAAACTGATGAACGACAAAGTGCTGTTTGATGGTCGTAACATATTTGATATTGAACAGATTGTGGAATACGATTTCAAATATTACAGTATTGGTAGGATGCCTATCAATATCTGATTCAATTATATTCAAATACCTGTTGTACAACATTTATATTGTACAACAGGTTTGAAAATTTTCTATACTTTTATCTCAATTCAGGAAGACATTATTTTTTCTCGTTGTATGAAAAAATCCGGATCGCCAGATTTATTCTAAAGTCTTCCAAATTCCATTATATACTTTTAAAGACAAACTATAATTGGCTCAAATTCAGTGGAATTTGTTCTACGCAGACTTATATACTTTTGGTAAAAAGATAACTGTTTTATTTTCAATTACTTACAATATTTTTTAAGATGGAAAATACATTTTTTACGTCATACTATATATTACAGCTGGTGCTGCTTATCCTCACAGGATCTGCTACAGCATACATTTTATTTTTTGCTACAGCCAGTTTGTTTTATAGAAAACGAAAAGAGCATAAAGCCGCTAAATTACAGCGCTTTGCTGTCTTTATCCCAGGCTACAAAGAGGATGAGGTAATTATCGAAGTGGCTGAAGAAGCATTGAAACAGAGTTATCCGGCTGATATGTTCGATGTGATCATTGTGGCTGATTCTTTTCAACCTTCCACTTTGGACGAATTGCGGAAAATGCCTTTGAAAGTGATCGAAGTCAGCTTTGATAAAAGTACCAAAGCGAAGGCGCTGAACAAAGCCATGTCGATATTACCTGAAAATTACTATGATGTGGCATTAATCCTTGATGCAGATAATATTATGGAATACCGCTTTATCGAAAAGCTGAATATGGCTTTTGACAAAGGCTTTGTTGCCGTTCAGGGTCACCGTGCTGCCAAAAATCTGAATACTGGCCTGGCCATTTTGGATGCTGTGAGTGAGGAAATTAATAATAATCTTTTCCGCCAGGGACACCGGGCGGTTGGTATGTCGTCGGGAATTATTGGTTCGGGGATGGCCTTCAACTACGATTATTTCAAGAATATGATGAAGAATGTAGTTGCGGTAAGTGGCTTTGATAAGGAAATAGAACTCATTATGTCCAAAGCTAAAACTAAAATTGAATACCTGAACGATGCATGGGTGTATGATGAAAAAGTACAGACGTCGGATGTATTTGTAACTCAGCGCAGACGTTGGCTGTATGCTCAGTTTTACTATTTCAAACAGGATTTTGGAACGGCAGTATGGCATTTACTCACCCGCTTTAATGTGGATTATTTCGATAAAGCCATACAGTTTATCCAGCCCCCCAGAGTGTTGCTCATAGGTGAAGTCGTACTGTTGACAGCCATTTTTGGCGTAGCCAATTATCTGCTGAACACAGCGATAGATCTTACCTATGGTTGGATTATCACCTTGATTGCCTGCGTGCTGGCCTTTTTATTTGCCGTACCCAAACGATATTACAACATGGAAACAGCCAAAGCTGTGTTGGGATTGCCTAAAGGGATGATTCTGATGACGCTGGCATTGCTTCAGATAAAAGGAGCCAACAAGCAATTCTTGCACACCAAACACACTTCGACCAAAACAGCTATCAAAAAATAAGTTTTTCAGACAATGAGAATCGGTATTGAAGGACATAGACTGTATAGGGAACGAAAATTCGGAATGGATATCGTTGCTTTAGAGTTGATAAAACACTTACAAATTATCGACAAGGAAAACGAATATGTCATATTTGTTCGCCCCAACATCGATAATACCTGTATCCCTCATGCTCCTAATTTCAGAATTGTAGAAATAAATTCCAGCATTTATCCTTTATGGGAACAGTTGGAATTACCAAAAATTGCTTTGCGGGAAGGTTGTGATGTACTGCATTGCACAAGTAATACGGCTCCGCTTTTTTGCAAAGTTCCGGTAATTACGACTTTACACGATATCATTTTTCTGGAAAAAGATTATTTGTTTTCAAAATCGGCTACCCTCTACCAGCGATTTGGCAATATGTATCGCCGCTTAATTGTGGATAAAGTGGTCAAGAATAGTCAGATTATTGTGACCGTATCTGAATTTGAAAAGCAGCAAATCAGAAACGTATTTGGTATTAATGAATGCTGTCTGCGTGTAATCTACAATGGTGTGAGTGAATATTTTAGAACTAAAAAAAACGAGAGTGAGAAACAGCAATTGAGCGTAAAATACAATCTGCCTGAAAATTTCATTCTGTTTATGGGAAATACCGATCCAAAGAAAAATACCCTGAATACGTTAAGGGGATTTGATGAATACAAACAAAACAACAGCTCGGATACTCAGTTGGTAATGCTGAATTTTTCGAAGAAAGAACTTCGAAAATCATTGAAATATATCGGTTGCGAAGCTTTGGCAAAAGACATTGTTTTGACAGGATATATGCACAACAGTGAAATTCCGGGAATCATGCAAATGTCAAAAGCATTTTTGTATACTTCCACCAGAGAAAGTTTTGGCATTCCCATGTTGGAAGGTATGTGCAGCTATGTACCTGTCATAGCCTCCAACGTATCGGCTATGCCTGAAGTGGCAGGTGATGCAGCTTTGCTGGTTGATCCGTTTTGTCCGAAATCGATTGCTTCAGGCATTGCTACAGCTATGCAAAACGAGGAAATCAGAGAAGTGCTGATCGCAAAAGGCAATAAGCGGTCTGAGCACTTTTCATGGATCAAAATGGCTCAGCAATATCTCCAACTTTACAATGAATTCGCTAAAATTTGAAACGATGATTAAAGGTCAGAATATAATATGTATTGGCAATTTTAATTGGTTTGGCAATTATGCGAAATCAACTGTACAGCTTTTGGAGCGCCTGGCAAAATGCAATAACATTCTTTTTATTGAATATCCATTCACCTATAAAGATATGTTACAAACGCTGAGAGGCAAGCAGAATGCGCCTGCTAAAAGAATGCTTGGCCTCGAACCCAGACTGCAACAAATCACCACCGACTCGCAAACGCAAGTACATACACTGGTGGTGCCGCCGGTATTGCCCTTGTATTTCTTGAAAAATGAGAGCATTTTCAATTTCCTCTTCAAATTCAATACCTGCATATACAGACATTCGGTGAAACGGGCGATGAAAAAACTCAAGATGAATGATCCGATTATGATTACTGCTTACAATCCTTTTTACGGACTGAAAATGGATGGCAAATTAAATGAAAAGACACACATTTATTATTGCTACGATGGCGTGGAATCCGGATTTTTTGGCAATCGGATTTTCAAATTTGAAACGGATTTTTCAATGAAAGTAAAAGCAATCATCACCACTTCCGATCATCTATTAGCAGGGAAACTACCTTTAAACCCGAATAGCCATGTGGTAAAAAACGGAGTTGACTTTCCTGCCTTCGAGCGTTTTGCAAAGCAGTTTTTATATGTGCGGGACCGAAAACGGGTAGGATTTATAGGCAGTCTGGATCCACGATTTGACATCGAAACGGTAGAGTATGCCGTGAAAACGTTGCAGGAATTTGATTTTGAATTTACGGGTGATATGCGCAACCAGGCTATGCGATCCAGATTGAGCAAATACAGTAATGTGAGATTTTTCGATCCCGTAGCACCAACAGATGTTCCTGAACTGTTAGCCAAATATGATGTGGGTATGATTCCATATATCGTAAATGAAGTAAATAAAAACATTTATCCCCTGAAAATAAACGAATATCTGGCTGTTGGAGTGCCTGTAGTAATGACTCCATTTGCTAGTTTAACCGATTTTGAAGGCATGGTAGAAGTTGCTACTTCCAAAGAAGATTTTTGCCTGAAACTGAAAAAAGAAGTAGAAGAAGATAGCGTAGAAAAAATTCAAAATCGTATCCGGTTCGCTGCCAATAATTCATGGGAGCAACGCACAGAAGAATTTAGCACCATTCTGGAAAAATATATTTAAAACGAAACACCTAAAATACGAACACTTATGTATTACAGAAGTATAGCCGATTTGAACAATATAATACTTAAAAGAATAAGTATTCTTCCACGAGATTTTGATCTGATTGTGGGTATTCCGCGCAGTGGTATGTTGCCTGCCAATTTAATCGCACTTTATCTGAGTAAGCCATTTACCGATATACATTCATTTATCAATGGTCATATCTACAAATCGGGCGAAAGAGGGCAATTTATTGATGTAAAAACGTTCAAAAAGATACTGGTGGTAGATGATAGTATTGCTACCGGTTCGGCCATGGTAAAAGCGAAAGAACTGATCAAAGATGTAAATTCTGAATTTGATATCAGCCTCTGCGCAATATACGTGGCTCCCGGCAAACACAAAATGGTGGATTATTTCTTTGAGGAAGTTGGTTTACCCCGTTATTTTCAATGGAATATCTTTCATCATTCTACGCTGGATAAGGCTTGTTTTGATATTGATGGAGTACTGTGCGTTGACCCTACCCATGAACAAAATGACGATGGTCCCAAATACATCGATTTTATACTGAACGCACCACCACTTTATATTCCGGGTAGTAAAATTGGCACTCTGGTTACTTCGCGTCTGGAAAAATACCGCAAAGAAACAGAAACATGGCTGGCGAAAAACAATGTAAAGTATGAAAAGCTCGTCATGCTGGACTTACCCGACATGAAAGCCCGACAAAGAGCCAACAATCATGCATCGCACAAGGCCAACACCTATAAAGAGATGGTGTACAACCTGATGGTGGAAAGTTCATTGAGTCAGGCCATTGAGATAAACAGGATCACTGGAAAGCCCGTTTTTTGCACCGAAAATTTTGAGATGATATTTGACTCACAATCATTGGCCTACAACATTAAAAGTGGAAAATATTTTCCGGGGCTGCGCAAAATTGCATTGAAATTAAGAGACAAGCTACGCAAATAAGAACCTACTAAATCAGTATAAAACAATGAAAAAAGCAGCTATCATCACCATTACCGACTATGTGAACTATGGCAATCGACTGCAAAACTACGCGGCTCAGGAAATACTGAAGACTTACGGTTTAGAGGTTGATTCTATTGCGAACTTTCCGGTGCGGATAGAAGAAGGTGGACTTCTGTTTACGCTGAACCGCATCAAAAATGCGCTGATGCTGTCGCCGGCAACGATGCTTCAGAAGCTGGATGAGAAAATTTATGAGCGCAAAAACAAAGATAAATACCAAAAGGCTCAAAAAGCAAAGGAAAAATCGTTCAGGGAATATGCGGCCAAACATACTACCGAAACTTCATTCACGGTGCGCAACAACCAACTGCCTGACAATCTGGGGGAACTGTATGATTATTTTGTGATTGGTAGCGATCAAATCTGGAATCCGAACATTCGCTGGGGAAATAGTTTTGACTTTGCGCAATTTGCTCCGCGTGAAAAGCGAATAGCGTTGGCACCCAGTTTCGGCGTTTCGCACATTGATGAACAGTACAAAGAACGTTACAGCAAGTGGTTATCCTCGATTGATTATTTGTCGGTGCGCGAAAATGCCGGCGCAAAACTTATCAAAGAACTTTCGGGCAAAGAAGTACCGGTGCTTATCGACCCTACTCTGATGCTCACCCGCGATCAGTGGTTGGCTGTTGCTGAGCCACATGCAGCTAAGCCAAAGAAAGCTTATCTGCTGACGTATTTTATTGGAACTGTATCGCGAAAACGCAGAAAAATACTGAATGAAATGGCAGCAAAGTACAATCTGGAGATTGTACAAATGGCGAGCCTGGAAGACGTGGAGCGTTATTCGGCCAATCCGGGGGAGTTTGTCGATTATGTAAATTCAGCGTCCATCGTATGCACCGATTCATTTCATGCCATCATTTTTTCTATGCTAATGCGGAAACCGTTTGTGGTGTTCGATCGTGAAGGAAAAAGCAAGCCAATGAATTCGCGCATAGAAACATTACTAGGAAAATTCAAATTCGAAGATAGAATGTATTCCAAACTAAGTGTTGCGGGCGATTTTCTGACGATTGATTATTCAGAGTTCGAAATATTGCTTGCCGCCGAACAGCAAAAAGTAAACGATTTTCTGAATCCTATATTTAACTCATAATACAATTTTAGATTATGACTATCACCCGAAAAAAAGATTTATCGATAGAAACCCTGCGCGGAATGGCCATCATATTGGTGGTAATGGGGCACGTAATCGGATACGACTCAACCGGTGGTATGAAAGTAGCCGATGACTCGTTTTTGAGGCATTTCTATTTCACGTTTCAATATATCCGGATGCCATTATTCACAGCAATTTCCGGTTGGGTATATGCGCTGGCGGCAGTAAAAGCCGGTTCGTTCAATACATTTGAAATAAAAAAAGCGCGGCGCATTTTGCTTCCGTTGTTGTTTGTGGGTGGTTCTTACTATATTTTGCAAAGCATAGTGCCCAATACCAACACGCCTAACCCACTGAGCGAAATATGGACGCTGCTGGTTTTTCCTTATACCTTTTATTGGTATCTGTATGCTTTGTTCATCGTATTTACCGTTGTGGCATTCATCGATATTTACAAATTGTGCGATACTGTGTCGCATTGGTTGGGACTGGTGGCAATCGGTTTTATCGTGCTGTACATTCGCGATAGCGTAATACCTGATTATGTACGCAATGTGTGGGCCTTCAAAAATGCCATTTATCTCTTTCCCTATTTTATGTTGGGGCTGGGCGTGAAACGATTCCCTGAAGTATTCAAAACCAAATATTTGCTCACAGTGGTAAGCATGTTGCTGGTGGCAGGATTGCTATTGCAGCAACTGGCCTGGTACAAAATCATTGAATGCAATTTAAAACCGGAGGGCATTCTTGGACTTAGTGTGGGTATTCTTGGCGTCATCACCTTGCTAAACATGAAATTCCAAAACAAGCAGTTTATTTGGATCGGTAATTTTGCCTACACCATTTACCTGTTCCACTCATTTGGCACATCCGGCGGACGTATTCTTTTAAAAGCTGGCGGTATTCATAATTCGGTGGCCATTTTCTTCATTTCACTTATTTGCGGATTGGCTTTCCCAATTATTGTTGAGAAAATACTGGATAAAAATGGAATTACGCGGATGTTATTCCTTGGAAGGCCGATGAATAAAAAAGGAGAATAAATATTGTTTATCTAAAGCATAATAACTTATGAAAATAGTGGAAATCACATTTT
>JBJOOU010000157.1:0-3248 GCA_046051105.1 Bacteroidota bacterium | reverse complement strand
ATTCATCATCAATCGAAGATATTGTCCAACAAAAAAACTCTTTCGCAGCCCGGCTGTAGAAAGAGTTTTTTTGCGTCAAGAGTTATTCTGCATGGCTTTGATTGGATGGATCGTCACCCTTCCAATGTTCCTGCGCATATTCTTTGGGCGACATGCCGTAAAATTCCCTGAACGTATTGGAGAAATGCGACAGATTACTGAATCCTAAAGCATATCCCACTTCTGATACGGTCAGTTTTTGCTGAGTGATCAAATCAGCTGCCTGCTTCAGCCGGATGGATTTGATAAAATCGCGTGCCGACATATTAGTCAACTCTTTCAATTTTCGATGCATGTGTACCCGACTCATTCCCACGCCTTCGGCCAGCATTTCTACATTCAGATCAGAATCGGCAATGTTCTCGTTGATGATTTTCATGATTTTCTCCAGCAAAATCTGATCATTCGCTTTCAGAACCACAGGTTTGATAAGAGCTTTATTTTCTTCAGTATCTACAGCTTTCTGTTCCAATCGTCCGCGATTCTGGATAATATTCGCCACTCGCTTTTTCAGCAATTCCACATTAAATGGCTTAGACACATAGGCATCAGCTCCAATATCGAACCCTTCGGCCTTGTCTTCGTCGCTCGATTTAGCAGTAAGCAAAATAACCGGAATATGATTGATATTAATATTAGCTTTCAGCCTTTTGCAAAGTGTAATACCATCCATCTCGGGCATCATCACATCGCTGATCACCAAATCAGGTTTCTCGCGAAGGATGAAATCAAGCGCTTCTTTGCCATTCACACATTCCGAAATCCGATAAGTATCAGCCAGTTCATCCCGAAGGTAATGCCTGATTTCATCTTCATCTTCCACAATCAAAACTCTATATTTAGTTTTGGCTTTTATTTTCGGCTGTTTTACTCCAAAATCAGTTTCAGTCAATTCGGCATTTATTATTTCCGCCCGATGTATCACAGCCTGATTTTCAGAAATCTCCCGCTCAGACGCTTTCAAATGAGCATCACCCAGCGGAAGTCGGATAATAAACTCGGCCCCCTGCCCCACCGCTTTGTTGCGCGCAAAAATCTGTCCGTGCATCAGTTCTACCAGGCTTTTGGCCAGGTGCAATCCGATGCCGGTGCCGAAATTCACATCAGTCAATGAGTTATCAATCTGATAGAAACGCTCGAAAATCCGTTCTATTTTATCTTCTTCAATACCAATACCGCTATCGGCCACAGTGATTTCGAAGTAACTACTTAACCTCCCCTCTTTCGAATTGCTAACCGTTTGAAGTGTAATGGTTATCTCCCCATTTTCGGGGGTAAACTTGAATGCATTGGAAAGGATATTCACCAGCACTTTATCAAAGTTATTGACATCAATCCAGGCTTTCAGTTCGGGCATTTCATGCTTGAATGTAAAATGAACATTGCGTTTCTTAGCCTGATACTCAAAAGTCGTCATCAAATCATCGACAAAAGCGACTACATCGGCTTCGCTCATTTTCACAAACATTTGGCCCTTATCAATCTTTCGGATATCCAGCAACTGATTGATTAGTCGAAGAATGCGCTGCGAATTTCGATACATCAAATGATAAACCGGTTGCTTTTCGGGGTCTTTATTTTCAGCCAGCAATTTCTCCAATGGACTTATAATCAAGCTCATTGGTGTGCGAATCTCATGAGAGATATTGATAAAAAACTGTAATTTCCCTTCGTTCACCTGCTCCTGATGTTCGCGTTTCATCATTTCTTGCTTATGATTCAATCGCTCGAGAACAACTCTATACACCACCCAACCGATAAAGCCCAACAATGCCAGATACAACAACTTTGCAAGCCAACTCAGGTACCAGGGCGGATAAATGACAATTTCGATGATTTTTTCGTTAGATTCCTGGTTATTGATCCTTGCTTTGATGTGGAGCTTATAATTTCCATAGCTCAGGTTGGTAAAACTAATGCGGTTTGCGCCTTTCTCTGTATTCACCCACTGATCGTTCAGTCCTTCCATCATATATTGATAATGAACACTTTCTGGACTTCCAAAATCGAATGTCGAAAACTCAAGCGTAAACATATTATCCTTGTAGCTCAAGTGGATTTCATCGGCATCACTGATAAAACGATCGATAATCTGATACCAACCGGACTTCATTCCTTTTACTACCTTTTTGTCAAACACATAAAGCCCCGTCATAAACAACTTAATATCATTGCGTTTGTCGGCAATTTGCAATGGATAAAAAGCACTGACACCAGCCACGCCTCCAAAAATCATTTCGCCATCGGCAGCTATGCAGGCAGCACCTGTAGAAAACTCATTCCCCTGCAATCCATCATAAGCATAATGGTTGATAAACTTATCATCTTCAGGAATATATTTAGAAATACCACTGTGCGTAGACACCCACAAATTACCACGTGCATCTTCCAATATACCACAAATCACATTGCCGGCCAATCCATCTTTGGTAGAATAATGAACCGATTTCTTCGTAAGGGGGTCATAACAAGCCAGGCCTTCGGTAGTGCCAAACCACATATTTCCCCGATGATCTCTGGTAACCGCCATGACGATATTGCCGGGCAAAATGCCATTTTTGGTGCGGTAAGTAGTTATTTTGTTAGTATTCAAATCAATGCTGCTTACACCGTCATACGTTCCCACCCACATTTGATTATTGATGTCCAACTTGATGCAATTCACCCAATTGTTGGCAATGCCACTCGAATCTTCTTCGTGAAACGTATATTCTGATGTATATTTTGCTGTATTAATATCGAAAATCTGCACACCAGCTCCATTAGTACCCACCCAAAGTCGATTTTTCGGGTCGCGCACCAAACACATGGCTTTGTTGCGGGAAGTATTATTGTTCAGGCCGGATGCATTATTCGGATACCGAACTACTTCTCCTGTTCGCTTATCAAACTTCTCTAAACCATCTAGATACGATGCCAACCATAGCGAGTTTCTGTCATTTTCAACGATCGACATAATGCTACTCGACACACCGTTTGCATTGCTTTTCAGCTCATAATGCCGGGCTGAGTTTCCGGTAAGTCCATAAATCCCATCGTTATCGGTACCCACCCAAAGCTGTCCTTCACTATCGCGTAGCACCGACATCACACAATTATCACCAATCACATTTTGATAGTAGGACTTCGGCCCCCAATACTTAAACTTATTGGGATGATTGGGCGAGAGGAAAACGCCTTTTTGAAACAACCCAGCCCATAAATTACCC
>JBJOOU010000156.1:0-4101 GCA_046051105.1 Bacteroidota bacterium | reverse complement strand
TTTGCCCGTAGGGCCGACGAAAAACTTCGTTTTTGTCGGGGTTAACCCCGACATTTTTACAGATTCCCTGTAAAAATCGTCGATTAATCGTTAGAATTTATTCTAACGATTAATTTGGGTTAAATCCAATTCTCTCTATCCAAACCAATTACCTTCTTCTACAAATGTAGCACTCAACTACATCTCATCAAAAATTCTATCTCACCCGGCTCAAATTCTTCTCAAAACGAAGCTCCCTCCTCATTTCGCTTAACTATTATATCCTATCGCACGCTTCCCTCATCTCATCGCTTAACTATTATAATCCTTCGCACTCCTCTCTCATCGTTTCGCTTAACTATTATAACACATCGCACTCCTCCCTCATCATTCCTCTTAACTATTATAATGCTTCGCACTCCTCCCTCACCTCATCGCACTGAAATTTCAGTTCTTCGCACGCTTCGCTCATCTCATCGTACTTGTTTCTCAGTTTATCGCTTATCCCCATCCTGTCTTCGCTCTTACTTTTGCATCCATCACACCAGCGTTTTCGTCCATGCGGTTCCAACTCTAGCTCATTGCTATTCACCCCATATTCATCCAGTTAGTATTTTCAATTGTTTCCAGCTATTTTCCATTCATCAAACAGGAATTAGAACCATTAACTTAAGTCGCAATAAAGATAGAAGGTTAATTTCAAATTAAAAATAGCGAGCGCTCGCTATTTTTATTCAAAACTCATCTCTTTTCTTATGTTCTTCAACATGTTTTTCTAAATTAGCAGCTTTTTTCACAAAAACACCTCAAAAAAGCATTTTTAAAAGATCATTCCACTCCCTACCTCCCGGGCATAAAAAAACCTCCCGCCGAATCATCGGCGGGAGGTTTCCCCATATACTAAATGTTGTATTCTTTTTAGTCTACAATCAGCATGGCATCGCCATACACTCCGAAGCGATATTTCTCTTCTACTGCCATATCATAGGCTTTCATGATTAAATCGTAATCACCAAAGGCTGCCGTTACCATCAATAGCGTGGAATAAGGCATGTGGAAGTTGGTAATCATCGAATTAGCCACCGTAAAGTCGTAAGGAGGGAAGATAAATTTGTTGGTCCAGCCGTCGAAAGGCTTGATTTTTCCTTCGGTACCCACCACCGTTTCCAACGAACGCATCACCGTTACGCCTACCGCACAGATATTGCGTCTTTCGTCCTGCGCTTTGTTTACTATTTTAGCAGTTTCAGCAGTTACCAGCATTTGTTCCGAGTCCATTTTGTGTTTGGTCAAATCCTCCACGTCTATTTCGCGGAAGTTACCCAAACTCATGTGTGAGGTTACAAATGTGGATTCAATTCCTTTGATTTCCATGCGTTTCAACAACTCACGGCTGAAGTGCATCCCCGCTGCAGGAGCAGATACCGCACCTTCGTTTTTAGCGAAGATCGTTTGAAAACGACTGGCATCATCCGGCTCCACTTCGCGATTAATGTTGCGGGGAAGCGGCGTCTCGCCCAGGTTGTACAATCCTTTTTTGAACTCGTCGTGCGTACCGTCAAACAAGAAACGCAACGTACGTCCGCGTGATGTCGTGTTGTCGATTACTTCCGCCACGATAGAGTCGTCTTCGCCGAAATAAAGCTTGTTTCCGATGCGGATTTTTCGTGCCGGCTCTACCAACACATCCCAAAGGCGCATATCGTGGTTCAGTTCGCGCAACAGAAATACTTCAATTTGCGCACCTGTCTTTTCTTTGTTTCCGTACAAACGTGCAGGAAACACCTTGGTGTCGTTAAAAATGAACAAATCGTGTTCGTTAAAGTATTCAAGCACATCTTTGAAAACACGGTGTTCAATTTCGCCCGTCTTGCGGTGAACAACCATCAAACGCGACTCGTCGCGATGCTGAGCCGGATACTGTGCGATCAGCTCTTCCGGCAACTTGAATTTAAACTTTGATAACTTCATATTTTATTGTTTATTTAATTGACCCCAACCCCTAAAGGGGCAAAGTCAAATCCTTATTATTCTTTACTAATTGTTCCCTCTCAGGAATGAACATGTGCGAAGTTTTACAGCACTTGCTACCACTTTCTGTAAATCTCACGAATAAAACGAATCATTAATCACTGATCACTAATCATTAATCACCGATCACTAATCGTTAATCACTAATCATTAATCGTTATCCTCCGCCATCTGCTCCAACAGCGTATCTTCCAGATGCTGCACCAGTGCTTCCACTTCCCAGCAGTTTTCCAGTTTCGCGTCACCAATCCGGGTTCGCTCCAACCCTATCAGGTGAGCACCGCTTCCGAGTGCTTCGCCAATATCCCGCGCCAACGCACGGATATAGGTCCCTTTACTACATACAACACGTATTTTCAGCACCGGCATCGCGAAATCAAGTACCTCGATCTCATCTATAACCAACAATTTGGCTTTTAGTTCAACCTCCTGTCCCTCACGGGCATAATCGTAAGCTCTTTTCCCTTCTACCTTCACAGCAGAATATACAGGCGGCACTTGCCAAATCTCCCCTGTAAACCGTGGAATCACTTCGTCCACCAGTTCCCGGGTAATGTGTTCCGTTGGGTAGGTGGCATCAATGGGTAATTCCTGATCAAAGCAGGGAGTAGTTGCTCCCAGTTGCAAAGTAGCCACATATTCTTTGGTTTGATACTGAAAGCTCTCAATTTGTTTGGTTGCCTTGCCGGTACAAATGATCATCACTCCGGTAGCCAACGGATCGAGCGTTCCCGCATGACCCACTTTCAGTTTTTTCATTTTCAGTGTCTTTTGCATCTTCCATCGCAGCTTGTTCACCAGATTAAACGAGGTCCAATGCAGCGGTTTGTTTACAAAAAACACTTCTCCTTTTACAATATCCATTCTATAGTTATTCCTTCGGGAAGCACGCCGCTTCGCCAAAGTGCTTTATTTACATAATACTTAAATCCACTCCCATCATCAACATGATAAGAAGGGCCAATCCCACCACAATACGATAATATCCAAATGCTTTGAATCCGTATTTGGTAAGAAATCCGATGAAAAACTTGATGGCCAACATAGCTACCACAAAAGCAACCACGTTTCCAATCAACAATGTCGACAAATTATCCATCAACAAGGCTTTTCCATTGGGTTCTAAAAACAGTTTTACTAGTTTGTAGCCCGATGCAGCTGCCATAGTGGGCACTGCCAGAAAAAACGAGAATTCCGCAGCATTTTTGCGGCTCAGTTTAGTAGTCATACCGCCTACAATGGTTGCCATTGAGCGAGATACTCCCGGAATCATTGCTATACATTGGAAGAAACCAATCTTTAATGCACGTTTCCAGTCCATTTCCTGATTGCGGTCTTCGATGCGAAACCAATTGTCGACAAACAACATCAACACTCCGCCCAAAACCAGCATCACGGCCACTACTGCAACGTTTTCGAGCAGACTATCAATGTAATCGCTCAGCAAAAAACCCAGCACCAAAGCCGGAATTACCGCAATGATTAGTTTAAAATAAAAATCAAGGGTTTGAAAAAAACGTTTCCAGTACAAAACAATCACCGAAAGGATAGCCCCAAACTGAATATTCACCGTAAATGCCTTTACAAACTCGGTACTTTCAACATTCAGCAGTTTCTGAGCAATAATCATATGCCCTGTAGACGATACCGGAAGATATTCCGTAATTCCCTCCACTATGGCAATGATAATTGTTTGAAGTGTATTCATCCTTATTTACTTTTGGGCTTATAAAGAATGGCAAAAACAATAAACATAAACCCAAATAACGATACCATAGGCGCAACGGTGATGCGCTTGGTGCTAAAAACATCCGGATTGAACTCAACGCCTGACGAAGATCCCGACATGAGGATAAATCCAAAAACAACGATTAGAAATCCAACGGCAATCAGGATTACATTTAGTTTGCCAAGCGTAAAACGTGGGGAAGTTTCCATATTTTTATTGTATAAAATGTGTATATCGAATTAATTTCTTTCTCTTTGATTAAATTATATGCAGGTCATTAGACGTCATCCTCAGGTATCTACCTACCGAAATCCACGACGACACCACCGAAAGTAGCAATCCCAGCAATACCACTGCCACAG
>JBJOOU010000155.1:0-19632 GCA_046051105.1 Bacteroidota bacterium | reverse complement strand
TTTGCCCGTAGGGCCGACGAAAAACTTCGTTTTTGTCGGGGTTAACCCCGACATTTTTACAGATTCCCTGTAAAAATCGTCGATTAATCGTTAGAATTTATTCTAACGATTAATTTGGGTTTAATATCATCCGAAATGAAATGCACATTAATTAAAACAGGACGGAATGTATGGTTCCGCCCTGCTTTCACTTTTGTTACACTATACTAATTGAAAAATTCAATTCATCTTATTTTTTAGCCTACTATCATCCCACTCACTAATGTACTCCATGGGCCGGTTTCGCCTTTTCGGTTGACCCAGCGTAGCCAGTAGTAAGCCATCTTTCCGGCTTTGCTGGCATCGTATTTTACTACATAAGGCGATGCAGAACAAGTACCTAAAAACTTCATTTCATCCACCGTGGTGGGTGCTTCTCCGTCTACTTTCGCATATACTTCGCAGCCAGTGGCTCCTTCAAGCCGGGCATTGCTATGCGCAGAATCTTCGTCAAAATAGGATATAGTATGTTGGTGGCGAATCGAGAAATCGATTTGTCCCACCGGGGCACTTTCGGGTGCTGGTATCGGAGTGCGTGTGTTCGTATGGATGGTTATTCCTATACGGGTACGATCGGCATCCGACACTTTTGGATTCACCGACAACCATTGAGTGACAAAAATGCGCAGATACTTTTTGTACACAGCCAATTCGGTGTTTTTAGCAGTAACATCCGCACTGGTGCGGTTTTGTTTGTTCTCGGCCTTAGCGTAGGCAGCATCCCAGGGAGCCTTTTTCTCCTTCAGTTCGGTTACGTAATCGGCCGAAACTCCCCAAAGGGTTGCATGCGCCTCTACTTCGGCTACTAAATCAGTTTGCCAGCGATGAAAACTGGCGTCTGTACTTGGCATGTAATCAGACATAATGTTCAAATTTTATAAGTTATTAGATATATGATTAAAAAACTCTTATCCACCTATGATAGAATGAATTATTTCTAAGATTAGAACTAATATCTTGCAAGTAGGAACTTTCTTCTTGAAAGATTTTCTCTCTAACTCTTTCCATAGAACTTTCTACTTTAAGAATTTTGCTTCTACGTCTTTCCTTAGATCTTTCTACTTGGAAGATTTTTCTTCTAACTCTTTCCTTAGAACTTCTAACTTTAAAGAAGAAAGCTTTTTTCTTAAAACCAAAGGATTCTTTAGTAGGAAAATCGCTCTAACTTTAGAGTTTTTTCGTCTAACTCTAAAGTTAGAAGTTCCAACTTTCAACTATTTTCATTCATCATTAAAGATTATTCATTTATTTCTTTCCAAAAATGGTTCAACTTTAAAGTTGAGCGAAAAATTCTCTACTAAACATTCGTTTTTATAGAGCGTCAAAAAATTTTGCTTCGAGAATAATCAATCTTTTCTTTACGTCCGTGCTAAAAGGAGCATGACAAAGTACGACAAAAGAACTGAGAGATTAATTAAAATGGACAGAAATATTATATGGACAAGAGGATAAACCCACCAACACAAAAACATGCATATCAATGAGTTAAGTCACACTATTTTGTCAATTGAATGGACATTGGGCATTACACCCTGAAAAGGAGTAAAAAAGGGAGTCGGAAGACATTATTCTAACAGACCGATGCGGGCAAAAGCTGGTAGATGATGATAAGAAGTACGGATGGAAAAGTGGAGGGAAAACACATCAGACAAAAACGCATGAAAGAGTTCTTTTAGCTATAGATTCAGCAAGAACTCCTCAAAATTTACCCCATTATCTACTCCAAGTCGTTTACGAATGCGGTGTCGGCTTTTGATTACTGAATCCTGTTGTATGTCCAGCACGGCTGCCATCATTCCGCTATCGAACCCAGCCAAAGCCAGGCAGCAGATCAAAACTTCTCTTTCGGTAAGTTCCGGGTATTTATTTTTCAGGCGGTGAGAGAAATTATTGTATTCAATATCGATATGAACGATTAGCTCCTGATCGAAAACAGGATTATTTACGGGTGTAATGCTGGGATTCTGTGCACCCTTAGGTTTGTGTACGTGCTTTTTGTATTGTTGCATTTTATCGAACAACACTTTTTGTACCCGCAATTGAGTTTCGATCAGATGGTTGTTGATCAACTGTTGCTCCAGCAATTGCTTTTCTTTTTCCAGTTGCAATTCCACCAAAGCTCTGTTTTCTGATTCTTGCTCGAAAAGTTTTTGTTTTGCCTCAAGTTCACTCACTTGGCTATTGATAATATTTTTTTTCACCCTATTGCGCCACCACAGAAAAAGTGTAAAACAACCTAGAAATGCCAAAATCAAACCCAGTACAGTAATTGTGTAGCGCTTATTGCGCAACATCAGGTGCTGATTCTTGAGTTTCAGGCTTTGATAGTTGTATTTCTTCTCGAGGCCGGCGAAACTGGCTTCTAAGTACTTCGCATTGATGGAGTCATTATAATCAATAATTAGTTGGGCAGAACGTAAAGCTTGTTTGTAATTTCCTTCTTTTACAAATATATCTTTCCACAATTTATTATTATATGATCTTTTTTTTCCTTCTATTGGAAGCTGATTCAAATAATACCTTGCAGAATCCATCTTATTCATTTTCACAAACAGATCAGCTAAAGTAAGGTATTTATTGGAATCATAATCTGGATTATTAATCAAGGGGACGGAATACAAAATTTTTGTAGCAGTCTCAAATTGATTTTGACAAGAATACAAATAACCTTTACAGTTCAATATTGTCACATAAATAATGGAATCTGGACTTTTCTTTTCAGCCAATAAAGCCTTATTCAAAATCACTAAAGCCTTTGGAAATTTTTTAATTGAGATATTGTAACCTGCCAATCTGAGATAGCTGACAGCCTGATTGTGATAATCGTTGATTTTATGGAAACAATTAAGTGCTTTAATATTATACATTTCAGCACTATCGTTTAGATTTTCCAATTTATAAAATTCGGCTTTTTGCGAATAAACAAATCCTTCCAATTTATAATCATCTGAACTTTCAGCAAATTCCTGAGCTTTTAAAATTGCATTCGCTATTTGTTTAGTATCACCATATTCATTTAAAAACATTGATTTATAATACCAAGCATATCCTGCCCTCAACGGTTCAGTTTCATCGAAATAGTCGGTAGCAATATTGATTAATGAGTCAGATGTAAATGGAATATTGTTTTTAAGTTGTGCTTGTGTTAATAAAAATGAATAAAGTGCCTGATCGGCTTTGCGGTGCAATTGACTGGCCGGGATGGTTTTCAGAATGGCCAATGCCGAATCGGGATGCGCTTGCATCACTTTTTCGGCCTGCTCTAACTTCTGCATGGGGCGCGAACATCCCCCCAATAGCAGCAAAAGGAGAATTTGTATATTGAATAGGTATCTTTTCATGACAGCTTGAGGGTTACCCCGCAAATTTAATGAAAAGATTTCAATTTAAGACTGTCAATTCATCTCAAAATGGTGGATAAAATACAGTCAATATTCAACTGAACAAGCTTCCTAAATGAGATCGACCAACGGAAGGAATATAAGTCTTTCAAAGGGTTAATCAGAATAACGTACTTATTATTCCGACGAACGGGAGGAATATAAGTCTTTCAAAAGGGTTAATCAGAATAACATCCTTATTATTCCGACCATAGGTGGTTATGCAGATAATCAGATAAAATAACAACCGATATGGCAAATAAAGAAACCTTAGTAGCTATTTTTGTATTAGAAATTGAAATTTATTTTCCTTCGTTCATTGGCAGCCGCAGAACAACTCAGCGCACTGTAATAGAGCCGATAGGCTGCTGTAAGCCTTAAATGCAAAAAGAAACATCGAAAATTATAGATAAAAAAAGTCCGTCCGACGAAAACAAAACAGGACTTTGTTTGTTTGAAGAGTAAAATAAAAAGAAACCAATCCGTAAAAGGATATATAATATAAAATTAAAGATTATGCCAAAAATTAATTCTTATCAGGACATCAGTCAGATAGACAGAGAATCAAAAAAAGATTATATCGATCGTCACTCACCATTTATTCATGTGGCTGACAGCGCGAAAGCAGGTGAAAAACTAACCGTAAAAGTACAAATGGGTAACGAATACGTTCATCCGGACGATTTCGATCATTATATCAAATACATCCAATTGTGGAACAGTGAAGTTTTGTTGGCTGAAACTAACTTCCCTCCGGGAACACTGGGCAACAAACCAGGTCATGCAGAAGTCGATTTCCATATCGTACCTTCAAAAGACCTTAACCTGGTAGCAATGTCATATTGCACAAAACATGGTTTGTGGCAGAGCGACCCTAAGTCAGTAAAAGTAAGCGAATAATCATTCAACTAACTGAAATAAAATAACGGGAATACTTCCAATGCGAAGTGTTCCCGTTTTATTTTGTGCCATTCTCAACTAACGACACACAGTATTCCGAACGAAAAACAGCCAATATCTTCAGCTTTTCCAAAGTTAGGATGATTGAGTTCCAACTCTGTCAAAATTGAAGATGTATTTACTAACAGACAGAATCGGAATTCTGTCGTCCTAACCCCCGTCCTGGCTCTTGATTCTTGGCTCTTGATTCTTGGCTCTTGATTCTATCAAAGCTCCTTCCTTTTGATTAAAAACGGCTGAATCGCTTTCGTCCATATCTTATAGCCCTGTGTATTCATGTGCAGCATATCGGGCAAAAATAACTCGGGGCGCGATTTACCTTCGGTCGTAATCATAAGATGGAACACATCGATAAAGCGAATATTGGGCTGAGTAATCAGATAATTGCTAATCAAAAAATTGGCTTCTTTGGCTACCGGCATCATTTTATCCCTTGCCGGACTGGGTTTGATGGAAATATAAAGAATGGGCACAGTAGGCAAAGCCGCACGAATCGTATTGATGAGTCTTTTTGTTCGGTGGAAAATGGAATCGGCAGTCGTGGTTTTCTCGCCCAAATCATTTTCGCCCACGTAAATTACAACTTGCTTCGGTTTGTATTCAACAATCAACTCCGGCACATATTCTGTAATTTCGTTGATGACTGCCCCTCCTATCCCACGATTCATGGCCGTATAAGCCGCAAAAGTACGTTCTAAATCTCCCCAACGCCGAATGCTCGAACTTCCCACAAAAATGGTAGGCCGCACCGGAGGCGCATACATCTTATCGTATTTTTTGATGGTCAGAATATCATCCTCGTATTTGGGACGCAATTGCGCTTTTAGCTGGATTGAAAAAGCAAAAATGAAGAGTAGAGAGTAATAAATGTATTTCATTGAATAATGTATTTTATTGTATTGTAATTTGCCCCCACCCCCCTAAAGGGGGCTTTTGCTGACTGCAAATGTAGATTATTTGCATAATATTCAAACTTCTTTATGTCACCTTAAGGGGAACCAGCGGTCACGACCGACGGGAGTAATTAGGGGCGATACAAAAAGAAATATTTCAGCGCATAGATTCATATAGCGTTCACACAAAAAACAACATAGTCTTTTCAAGGAAAACATAGAACACATAGCTATTTCTATATGTACTATGACATCTTAATATAATACTAAGTGATACTATGCAACTAACTTAAACTATGTGGTTGCTTCTAATTTTATCATCACAAAAAATAAGCTATCTGAGTCATCAAACAGCTTTTAATCTATCTTATCCGATCAGCAATTCCCTGGCATTGAGCAGAGCGGCGTCGCTGATATTTTTTCCGCTCAGCATTTGCGCCAGTTCAGTGATGCGCTGTTCCTGTTCCAGGCGGATAATATGCGTTTGTGTTTGCGCTCCGGAGTCGTCTTTATACACTTTATAATGCTGTGCTCCTTTACCGGCGATTTGTGGCAGGTGCGTGATCGTAATTACCTGCATATCCTTGCTCATGGCCTTCATTATTTCGCCCATGCGGTGTGCAATTTCGCCGGACACTCCGGTATCAATTTCATCAAAAATGATAGTTGGTAAATCTGCTTTATTGGCGACCATGGCTTTGATCGACAACATTAATCGCGATACTTCCCCACCCGATGCAATTTGCGTAACGGGTTGTACAGCGCGGTTTTTATTGGCAGAGAAAAGAAACTGAACTTCATCTTTTCCTGCTTCGGTAAAATCAGTCAGCGAACTCAAAGCTACCTGAAACTGGATATTCGGCATTCCCAGTTTTGTCAACTGTTCCACCAAATATTTTTCGATGGATGGACAAGCCTTTTTGCGGGAAGCAGTCAATTTATCGGCCTCTTTTTGCAGTGTTACCAAAGCGGCTGCCAACTTTTTCTCCAGACCAGCCAGTTCCTCATCAAATGAATCAATCTTTTTCAACTGGCCTCCAAATTCATCGCGAATGGCGATCAGCTCAGCTACTGTACTTACCTTGTATTTTTTTTGCAGGGTAAACAATTCACCCAATCGGGTTTCTACCCATTCCAATCTTGCCGGATTGAATTCTACCCGCTCTTCGAAGGACGAAATTTCAGCAGCAATATCTTTTATTTCCACCAAAGCCGAATGCAGACGTTCGTGCCAGTCATCGCCCGAAGGAATATAACTTTGTACGTGCGCAATGGCCGTAATGCTATCTTTCAGTTGAATCAGTGTACCTTGATCGTCGGTAAAGATTTGATGCGCTTTGAGCAATTCTGATTTTATTTCTTCGGCATGAGCCAGGGTTTCCTGCTCCATTTCCAGTTCTTCCTGTTCGTTTTCCTGCAAATTGGCATCTGTCAGTTGCTGAAACTGGAACTGTATAAAATCAATATCCGAGGCTTGCTTATCGGCTAGTTTCTGCAATTGTACCAGTTCATGCTGAATGGATTTCCATGCCTGATAAGCGGCTTTATAAGCATTTTGCTGAGTTGTATTCTGCGCTATTGCATCCACCACTTCCAATTGATAGCTATCGTTGGAAAGCAACAAATTTTCATGCTGCGAATGGATATCGAGCAAGCGATTGCTTAGATCACGAATCACATTCAGCGACACCGGTGTATCGTTGATAAAAGCGCGGGACTTTCCTCCACCCGTCATTTCCCGACGAATCAAACAAAATTTTCCATCCGAATCCAGGTCATTATCCTGAAAAAAAGTACCCAGATGTTGATAACCGGATATATCGAATTCGGCTTCAATAATACATTTATCGGCATCAGCTTTGATGGTTTTGGAATCGGCACGTTGCCCTAAAATCAGCGACAAAGCTCCCAAAATAATGGATTTTCCAGCACCGGTTTCGCCGGTAATCACCGAAAAGCCCGATTCGAAATTGATCTGAAGTTCTGAAATTAAAGCGTAGTTGGAAATATATAATGACTTGAGCATATAACAGATGGATGTTTCTGGGTAAGGAACAACTGAGTCGGATTATTGTTGCTTATTGATTTGTTCGTATTTCGAGCTGTAGGTTGGATTTACGTCAGATAGAATTTGTACCACCTGCTCTTTTTCCTTGCTGGTTCCCTTCGAAAAGATGTTGATCAATTCATCGTTTTTGGCATCGAGAAAAGAGCTGATCACAAAAGCAGACGGACGCGCACGATTCGCTTCGCGCAAGCATTCAATCCCTTCAGCAATACGAGCACGACCATTCACCACGTTCTGCGACATTTCGTCCAATCCCAAACGATGATATTCGTAGAAATAATTGCGGTACTTTTTGAAAGCATCATCCAGAATATTGTTGATCAGTGCATAGCGATTTTTACTGCTATCAAACGCTTTCCATCCTTTGCCAAGATCAGATCCCTGAGCTGCATTCACAATACTTTCGGCAGATTGAAAACAACCGGTTCCCCCCAATCGGGAATAGGAATCCAAATCATAACCAATAATCAGATACGCATAATAAGCCATCACCGCAGTAAGATTGGAAGTAATCGTATTTTCCGGCATCTCCAGAATATCAAATTCTTTGTAGGTGAAGGAAAATTCGTTGTCCTTTAAATTCAACAAAGGGGTGTTGTAACTGGTATTGTACACCGGACGGCGCGCCTGAATCTGAATTTCGCCAGCATAAGTATTCGTCGCCTGATCGGCCTGCTTAATAACGATATTCATGCTGCATTCAATCCGTTCGGCATTAGTGAACGAGAGTTGTGTCCATTTCCGATTATTGATAAACTCGGACAGTGATTTTTGCAAGGTGGTAAACACCGATTTATTAGAGCCCGGAATCTGATCGGAATTAATGCGCACGGTGCAATTGATTTCCTGTGCCTGAACTCTTATCAGCGACACCAGCAAAAATGCGATGAATATTGTTTTTTTCATGAATACCTTATTGGCAGTTGCCACTTAAATGATGGATACAATTTCGGCTACAATATCAGCTGCTACCGAGTTTTTATCTTTCAATTCGTATTGTTTCTGATCACCATTCCGGTGGATGATGGTAATTTTATTGGTATCATACCCAAAACCGGCCTGAGCATCGTTAAGCGAGTTCAATACAATAAAATCCAAATTCTTGCGCTCCAGTTTGGATTGAGCATTGGCTGCTTCGTTATTTGTTTCCAAAGCAAAACCGACCAGAAACTGGCTATCGGTTTTCATTTGTCCAACAAAAGCGGCTATGTCCTGCGTAGGTTGCAGCTCCAATACCAAATCATCCTTTTCGCGCTTCAGTTTTGTATCGGCAGGTGCTTTAGGAGTAAAATCAGCTACTGCAGCACAAAGTATAGCGCCATCTACCGCATAAAAACGCTCGCTAACGGCTTCAAACATTTCCTGAGCTGATTGCACATCAATACGGGAAATGTTGGCGTGATGCGTCTCAATTTGCACAGGACCCGCTACCAAGGTTACTTCTGCCCCCTGCAATGCACAAGTCTCGGCCAGTGCAAAGCCCATTTTTCCTGTCGAATAATTACCTACAAAACGTACAGGATCTATCTTTTCGTATGTAGGTCCGGCTGTAATGAGGATTTTTTTTCCGGCTAATGGCTTTTCGGTAAAGAAATCATTCAGATAACTGACAATGTTTTCCGGCTCCTCCATCCGCCCCTTTCCCTCCAATCCACTGGCCAAAAATCCACTGGCAGGTTCGATAATGCGATTGCCATATGATTTGAGGGTTTCCAGATTATTTTGAGTAGATGGATGAACAAACATATCCAAATCCATAGCCGGAGCTACAAACACCGGACATTTGGCCGACAGATAAGTGGTCAGCAAAAGATTGTCGGCAACTCCGTGTGCCATTTTCCCAATCGTATTGGCTGTGGCAGGCGCAATCAAATACGCATCAGCCCACAACCCTAAATCCACATGGCTGTTCCAGTTTCCATTGGTCGGATCAAAAAAGTCAACAAGTATTGGATTTTTTGCCAACGTTGCCAACGTAAGCGGGGTGATAAACTCTTTGGCCAAAGCGGTCATAATTACTTTTACCTCAGCCCCCTGTTTTACCAACAATCGTACAAGCGGAGCTGCTTTGTAAGCGGCAATACTTCCGGTTACGCCCAGAATAATATGTTTTCCTTTTAAAGACATTTTATAATTATATAGAAGGGAGTATTTCTTCTGTCATTTTTCGTGTTAAGTGCAAAAATACAAAAAATGAATTGAACTTGCTACAAACAAAAACAGATAAAAGAACAGAGTACCAGAGGATACACTTTTCTTTTATCTGCTTTCAATAAAGTAATTGAAATGAGTTATTTCAATTTATCTTTAATAGGGTTACGGTAGTACACTTTGTCTTCCAAAAACTCCTGAGTAGCAATCAGAACTGATTTAGGAAGTTTTTCGTAGTAACGTGAAATTTCAATTTGCTCACGGTTTTCGAAAACCTCTTCGATATTTTCGTTGAAAGAAGCAAATTCCTGTAATTTCTTGTCAAGCTCCGATTTGATTTCTACACTGATCTGGTTAGAGCGTTTTGCAATAATTTTTACAGTTTCATACACATTTCCTACGTTTTCACTCATTGAGTTCATATCACGTGAAATGGTGTTGGTTGGAGCATTTACTTTTTTGTAATCCATATTCGTTATTTTTTATTCTTTCACAACTTTTTTTGATTCAGCCAATATCTTATCAGCTTGCTTTCTGAATTTTCCTTCGGGAAATTCGTTGATGAAGTTATAATATTCATCAATGGCAGTACGGTATCTTTCTACCTTTTTTTCAAAAACACTATGCACTGCCTGCTCATATTTCGACTGTAGCACTAACATTGCCAACTCTTCGCGATAAACAGTAGTTGGAAATTTCTTCAGTGCATTCTGGGCAGTAATCACACATGATTCATAATTATTTCCCAGATAATCGCCCAAATTGTAATACAATTTCGCACTCGAATACGCTTTCAAAGCCAGTTTGTTAGTCAATTCATCAATCAACTTATTAGCCTCAGGCACTCTTTCGCTTTCCGGAAACATATC
The DNA here is from genome assembly GCA_046051105.1 of Bacteroidota bacterium. GTDB lineage: Bacteria > Bacteroidota > Bacteroidia > Bacteroidales > Paludibacteraceae > Paludibacter. Next base: position 9,272 of record JBJOOU010000155.1, on the reverse strand, counting down.
CAAAAACTCCTGAAAAGATGTCAAGGCCTGATAAGTAGTTGTTTGATCCAGGCGCGAATCCGGCGAATCCATATAAAAACAATAGCCAATCATAAATTTGGCCTCCGCTACATGAGCTCCCTTAGGAAATGTCTTCACATAGGTTTTAAAATACTCGGAAGCCGAATAATAATCTTTTTGTCCTACATAGGACTTGGCCATATAGTACAATACCAACTCCGAACGATCGGTTCCTTTATAATAGGTAGAAACCATATCGAAAAGAGTAGATGCTCTCATGTAATCTTTCTTTTCGAAATATTCCACCGCTTTGTTGTACTTAAGCTCAGCATCATCAGATTTGAGCAAACTTTGGTATTCACCACACGAAGCGAAGAATATACCGACTGAAAGAAGAAAAAAAGCGTACTTTTTCATATTTTTATTGGGAGTGCAAAAGTAATTATTAAATCAGTAATAAAAAAATATATAATTGCTATTTAACAATAGCTTATTCAATTAGTTAGCAATTGAGTTTTATTCAGTTAGGTATTTTTTGAAACCATCGCTGTAAACCTCCTGCATTTTGCCCTGCTTGTCGGTATAGATAATGTAACAATCCATTCCCTTAACACGCTTGCAAACATTTAATGCGCTGTCGACTCCTAACACCATCAGAGGAGTATCAAATCCATCGGCCTGAATACCTGTTGGAGCTACAACTGTAACACTCAACACATTATTTTCCACCGGATAACCTGTATGAGGATTGATAATGTGTGAGTATTTTTTACCATCTTTTTTGTAGAATTTCCGATAGCCACCTGCTGTAGTTACTGCACAATCGGTAATATGAATAATGGTTTGCAACTGTTCGTTGGTACCGGTAATATCATCGATTGCTTTATCTATACCAATGCTCCATTTTAGCCCTTTGGCATTCAATCCGCGACAAACAATTTCGCCTCCGATTTCCACCATATAGTTTTTACAACCATTATCGCTCAGCAATTTAGCCACAACATCTGCCGACAAACCCTGAGCAATGGAATTGGCATCTATCATAATACGCGGATCTTCCTTTATCAGTTGATGATCCTGAATACGCACTTTCTTGTATCCCACAAACGATTTAAAATCAGCTACATTGGGCAATTTCGAATGATCAGCATTTCCAAAAGCAAATCCCCAGGCTTTTACCAGTGGACCAACAGTGATATCCAGAGCACCATTGGTAAGAACTGAAATTTTCTGTGCTTCGTTGAACATGACTTCAAACAACGAATCCGTCCTTACAGTTGAGTCGTTTTGATTGATGCTGCTGATGATGGATTGTTTGTTGTAAGTAGATAAAGAAGAGTCAAAACGATGAAATGCATCTTCAATTTTTTGTTGCAAATCAATGCCTTCCGGTTGCTGATAGGTAATGCTGTAGGTTGTACCCTGCGCCTGACCTTCGTTGTGTATATATTCCACTTCAGTTTTCGGTGCTTTTTTTGCGGATGTATTCATCATCAAAAAATAGACTGTCGAAAACAGAATCAAACTCAATACAGTTATAAGCGTTACTATCAAAAATCGTCTTGACATAGATACAATTTCTATCAGATTTCGAACAACAATCGTTGTCCTCTTACCGAATCATTAAACATTCCGTTATCATACACCAGATTACCATTCACCCAGGTCTTGCTTACCGAATGATCAAAAGTAGTTCCTTCGAAAGGTGCCCAACCGCATTTGTACAAAATATTATCCGGCTCCACTGTCCAGGCTGCATTCGGATTGACCAACACTAAATCGGCAAAATAGCCCGGACGAATATATCCGCGTTTCTCTATTCGAAACAAATCAGCAGGTGCGTGACACATTTTTTCCACCACTTTTTCGAGCGTAAACACACCCTTCTTAGCTAACTGCAACATGGCTGGCAATGAGTGCTGTACCAATGGTCCTCCAGAAGCTGCTTTCAGACATGAACCTTCTTTTTCAGAAAGTAAGTGCGGAGCATGATCCGTAGCCACTACATCTATTTTATTGGAATTCACCGCATCAATCAAAGCCTGACGGTCGGTAGCTGCCTTGATAGAAGGATTCCATTTGATACGATTTCCATACGTTTCATAATCAGCATCCGAAAACCACAAATGATGTACGCACACTTCGGCAGTAATACGCTTTTCTTTCAATGGTTTATCATTGGAGAATAAAGACATTTCCTTTTCCGAAGATAAATGAAACACATGTAAACGCGAATTATATTTGGTGGCCAATTCTACCGCAAATGAAGAAGAGCGATAACAAGCTTCGGCATTGCGGATAAGCGGGTGATATTTTACGGGTATCTCCTCTCCTAACTGCGCTTTATAGAGTTCAATATTGGCTTTAATGGTTGCTTCATCCTCGCAATGCGTTACTATCATCAGGGGCACTTCAGAAAACACACGGTGCAGCGTAGTTTGATTATCCACCAGCATATTTCCGGTAGATGATCCCATAAACATTTTCAACCCGGCTACATTGCGCGGATCCACCCGCATCAATTCATCTATATTATCATTGGTCACCCCCATCAGAAACGAATAGTTCGCAAACGAGCGCTCTGAGGCGATACTGTATTTTTCTTCCAGCAAATCCAGGGTAGTCGTTTGCGGCTTGGTATTCGGCATCTCGAAATAAGACGTAATACCTCCGGCAACTGCGGCACGACTTTCGGAGTAAATATCTCCTTTATGAGTGAGTCCTGGCTCACGAAAATGTACCTGATCGTCAATCACACCGGGCAAAAGCATCATGCCCGCCGCATCTACCACATCAATGCCTCCAACAAATTCAGGAAGTTCATTATTTTCGTAAACAGCTTTAATCAGTTCGCCATCTACCAGTACTGATCCCGTAAAGATGCGACCTTCGTTTATTATTGTTGCGTTTTTTATTAATTGCATACTATTATTTCTTCTGTGGAAATTTACGAAACCAACTGTTTACTTTCAATTGTATTACACCAAAGAAAGCTTCTCCAAAAATACCGCCACTCATTTTAGAAGTACCTAATTCGCGGTTTACAAAAATCACCGGCACCTCTTTTAGTGTAAAACCACATTCGTAAGCCGTATATTTCATCTCGACCTGAAAGGCATATCCCTTAAACCGGATTTTATCCAGTTCAATAGTTTCCAAAACTTCGCGCCGATAGCATTTAAATCCGGCTGTGGTGTCGGCTATTTTTACTCCCAGCACAAAGCGAACATATTTCGAGGCAAAATACGACATCAAGACGCGCCCGATAGGCCAGTTCACTACGTTCACACCGCTTACATACCGGGAGCCAATAGCCACATCGGCACCTTCGTTGGCACAGGCGTTATACAGACGGTTCAAATCAACAGGATTATGAGAAAAATCGGCATCCATTTCAAAGATAAAATCATAGCCACGCCCCAAAGCCCATTTAAAACCGGCAATATACGCTGTTCCCAGCCCCAGTTTGCCTTTGCGTTCAACCATAAACAACCTGTCGGAAAATTCTTCCTGCAGTTTCTTCACGATACCTGCTGTTCCATCCGGTGAACCGTCTTCAATAATCAATACATGAAAAAATGTAGGTTGATTAAAAACTGCCCGAATGATGTTTTCGATGTTTTCTTTCTCGTTGTATGTGGGGATAATTACCAGATTGGCCATTCTAGTTTATTTTTGTGTTACTCTTTTAAAATATATACAATTCTGATGGATCAGTTCTTTCCAACGTCACCAGTTGAACATCTTGTCCAACCACAACTTTTTTCTCTTCCAGATAATTCTGAATGGTAGTATACGCTACTTCTGGCAAATTATTTTCCCGACTCAAATGGCAAAGGAAAATATGCTTGGTACGCGAATTATAATGTTCTGCCAAGAAACGACCCGCCTGATCATTACTCAGGTGACCGGTATCGGCCATGATTCGCTCCTGCAACTGCACCGGATAAGGTCCCTGACGCAACATTTGTTCATCATAATTGGCTTCGAGCAATAAATAATCGGCCTGTACAGCGTGTTCAGCCACTTCGGGACTTACGTATCCTAAATCGGTAGCAAAAGTAAATCGCTTTCCCTGATATTCTACCGTATAACCGACACAATCGGTTGAATCGTGCGATACATGGAAAGCAGAAACTTTAAAATCACCCACATCAACAGATTCACCTTTTTCTATAAATTTTCTGCTAGAATATAACTTTTCAGTAACGCAGTAGCTCCGGTGGATTCCTTCATGAATTTTTCGGGTAGAATAAACCGGCACACGGTATTTTTCGCCCACGGGCCCTACGGCTTTAATATGATCGGCATGATCATGCGTTACAAATACTCCCCAAATATTCTCGAAATCCAACCCCAGGTTCTTCAGGTTTTTACGGATAGTCCTTACCCCTATTCCTGCATCTATAAGAATGCCCATTGAAGCATTGCCTATAAAATAGCAATTACCACTGCTACCACTTCCGAAACTCTGAAAACGCAATCTATTCATTATTTTTTTCTTGACTACAAAATTAACACTAAAATTCAAAGTAAGACCACAAATAAACCGAAATAAAGTTAAGTGTTTATAATATTGTGCTTACCTACTAAAAAACAAACAGATAGAACGAACTTCCATCTGTTTGCGCTATGATATTGCCGTACAATTTGCTTTTAGTAACAAAATCATTGCAAAATAGTTTGAAGAGTCCAAAAACAGCCTTTAATTCCCCATTAACGCTTTATTTTCGGCATTTCTTACATATGTTTCCTTCTCAGCAATCTGTTGCAATATACTGATTAAACGTTGTTCCATATCAGCTATTGCTTCGCTGAGTTGTTTTTTATCACTTTCTATTTCAGTGGCGGCATACGACACTCTTTTCGCATCGAGCTCTATCTTCATTTTATCACCAACACGTTTCAGTTCCTGATACTCAACAAATGCTTTTCTGATATCCTCAGTATGAAACTGATCGGCATTTGAATAAACAACAGAATCGTTAACTACAAATTCCTCCCGTATGCTGATCTCCTTTTTGGGAGCAACCAGTACCGTTTTCTGAATCTGAGCAGAAGCTACTCCTTTTCTGAATACTTTCAGTTGAGCCAAATTGCGTAAATATTCCTTATCTTCTGATCGCGCCACATTTTTTATCCTATTTGGAACAAAAGTGTAAATTATCACTTTGCCTGCTGGTTGGTTTCTGTCAGAAGCAAACCAGCCAATTTGTCGCTGTTCATCGATTACCATCATATAGTCGTTAGCAGGTGAATTGAAAGGAAACCCAATATTTTCGGGAGCCAGATAACTATTGGCAGAAGGTGTAAACCGGGTCACAAATATATCATAGCCGCCTAATGAGTTTTCGCCATCAGCAGCAAAATACACCGTCACACCATCAAGCAGCAGAAATGGATAATTCTCATTGGCCTTTGTATTGATCACTTCCGAAATGGGCAAAACTTCCGACCAGGTATCCAGCAATTTGTAAGACGTAAACAGGTTCATCTGTCCATGAATCGTATCCGAATAAATACGACGATCGCCACGCTGGGTAGTGAATCGAATACGATCCTGCGACTTTCTGCCCATTTTGATGATCTCTTGCTTTAGCGTACCCAGTTCCTGACTATACTTGTAATATTTCAAAAAGTCCTGTTTGGATACTTGCACACTATCAATGATGGCGATATCGTCAATTTTCGTAAACATTCTGGCCGCCATCTCTGCTTGCTTTTGCTTAGCCTGATAGTCAGACAGATTAGCATCATCGGCCTTTAGCGAGCCAATAAACGACTGATACAAAGACACAGCTTCGTCAAAATGATAGGTTTGATAATTCGCTTCTGCAAGATACAAATCACGTTGAGGATATCGGGAGCTCAGCATCGAAAAGTTTTTCATTGCTTCATCAAAATCCTTCATTTCGTAGCAACACCGCGCATACCTAAAACGATAGGTTACATCACCCGGGCGTTGCTTTAATAAATTTTCGTATACCGTTCTCGCCTTTGCATATTGTTTGTTGTTGAAATACACATCCCCATCATCAGCCAATTTTGCACTGACAGAACATGTAATCAAACCTAAAACAACAATCAACTTCCACTTCATCCTAACAATCTTCTTCCTTAAACTTACCTTATAATTTTACCTGGTCATTTGCTTTCTGTACCAGTTTCTGACCTTCGGTTTGTGCTTTTGCAGTTAAATCTGCTGACTTTTTGCGCGCCTCATCCACCAGTTTTTGCGATGCAACCTGCGCCAGTTTTTTCGAGATCGGGTTATTGGCTTTTGCCACCAGTGCATCACCCTGTTTCTGAGCTTCGGCAACTAACTTTTCACCAGCTTGCTGCGCCTCTGCCACCAATTTGTCGGCCTGAGCTTGCGCCGCTTTAATTGCTGCTTCTTTTTGCTTTCGAGCTTCTTCGAGCGCCTTTTGTTTGGCATCGTCTACTTTCTGAGTAGCTTCTGCTTTTAACTTGGCGGTGGCATCTTTCACCATATCGGTGACTGTATTTTTCAAATCCAGCTCAACTTTAGGTTTAGCAAAAGTACCTCCAACTTTAAAGCTTACAGTCGAAAATTTACCCAGATTTAATTTATCCGGCAATTGCACTTTACCCACATAGGCAATACTCTGATCAAGTCCGGTAGCGCCACCAAGGTTCATTTTCACATCCGAGACTTTTACATCAAATGGTTTGGTATACACTTTTCCATCTTTAATCTCAAACATCATAGCCAAATCTTTCACCGCCATCGGATTTAAATCCGAACGTTTCAGGCTATTAGCCAATGCAGCAATAGCCGGTACATTTGCCAATCCGACTGATTTAGTGGAGAACGAACCATTTCCCAGCATCGACACTAAATCCGGCATCATGTCCTGCTTCAGCAATGAGTTGAAACCCATCTTCATCGAGAATTTTCCGGTAGCTTTTTCAAATATTGGTGCCAGCTTTTTGATCATATCCACTTGTTTGAACATTTCAGAAAAAAATACGTCAGTAATGTTCATTTCAAAGTTAACAGCTGGTTTCTTAGGATCGTTGGTACTGTAAAGTCCATTTACCAGCATGGAACCTCCAAAAGCCTGCAATCCCATATTTTGGAACTTCACATCACCGTTCAGCACAGTTAAAACTCCTTTTGCATTCGTGAAAGTCATTTTATCGTACAACAGTTGTTTGAAATCAGCAGTCATATTAAAATCGATATTCTTAGGAACAACCACCACTGCAAGTTTCGAGGTATCCGTCTGAGCACTTTTATCGTCGCCAGTCATAAAATCACTGGCATTCATATAATTGGATTTCAAATCCAGATTACCCTTCAATACTTTATCGTGCAACGCATAAGCCACAAAATTTTCCAGTTTACCGGAAGCTGTCAGATCGTTTTTGCCAATTTTCAGTTGTAGTGTCGACAAATCTATATAGCGGTTATTGAACACCATTTTAGCTGTCGAAATAGATATTGGTTGTGGCAATGCTGCCATTTTGGCTACCATATTCGAAATGGTCATTTGGCCTCCAAAAGTAAACTTATCGTACTGATTTTTTTCGTAATACGACATTTTTCCTGCGAAGTTCATATTCATATCAAAGATTCCGTTCAGTTCGGTACCAGCCTCCAGGGGATAAATATCTTTTACCTTGGAAAGGTCTATTTTACCTACTGCTTTCAGAATCATATCAGGATCAGACATCGGCGTAGCCAAATGCAATTGTGCTGAAAATGGATTTCCAGCCATTACCAGGGCAAATTTAGAAATATCCACCACCGTTTCGTCCAGCGTTTTTCCCGGATTCGAAACTTCTATAGCTACATTTATCTGATCTACCTTTTGTGGCAACGAAGGATATTGAAACCAACCATTTTCAGCCTTCATATTAAAGTTGAAAGCCGGATAAGTTTCGCCTACCATTTTGCCTTTCATAAATCCGCTCATCGTTACTTTACCACCCGCTTTCATACCGTCAAACGACTCTGCATACATAGCAGGCACGAGCGAAAGAATAGACTTGAAATCCACTTTTTCAGTATTCAGTTTCAAATCCATATCATACCCATCGTCCAGCATTTGAAACCAACCGTTCAACGAAAACACAATAGCATTGAAAGTGGATTCATTTTTGCTAAAGGTGAATATCATTTTATTCAGATTGGCATTGATATCGGCATTGAACTCAGCAGTAGCCTGCGAAATGTATTTTACGCCATCCATCCAAAAGTCAAGCGTCTTCAGGCTGGTTTTCGTTTCTAACAAAGAACTGTCTGCCGTTAAGTCGCCGGCAGTATGATGATTCAGGCCTTTGATCACTGCTTTCATATTTCCTTCTTCGTCCCAATAAGTAATATCAGCATTCGTGATGGAAAAATCTTTGAGCTTGAGATTGAAACTCATTTTAGCCGTATCGGGTGTTTGCTCTTTGGTCGAATCTTCCTTCATCACATCCCAATTGGCCTTACCGCTTTTCAACACGTGGGCAAATACTTTAGGATCATTGAATTCCATTTTGCTAACTTCGTAGCCTTTGTCCGAAAACAAACTGCTCAAGTTCAGCACCAGATTGATATTTTTAGCCTGCACCAATGTATCTGTTGCAAATGAATCAACGCCTACTATTTTAAAGTCTTCAAGTTTCACCGAAATACTGGGAAAGTTGCGTATAAAACTGATATTTACATCAGTATAGTCCACTTTGGCATTCATCATACCATTGATTTTATCCTTCGCCACTGTACTGATTTTTCCTTTAAACGCAAAGGGCAAAATCATTAAAATGATCAAAAAAGCAAATATCGTACTTCCGCCAATCAAAAGACCTCTTCTTAGCTTACTGTTTATTTTCATACTCTATATCGTTTATGTAAAAGACTAAATACAAATCATAGATACATTCCTGCAAAATTACAAATAATTAACCATAATATAGGTTAAATACAACTCAAAATTCAAATCATTTGACTGAATATGCCCATCAGGATTATAAAAAGCAAAACCGGACAAATAATATGCCCGGTTTTACATATGTACGAATTATCTTATACAATTAAATTGTATGATTGTTGGAATGTACAAATTCGTCAAACAACTAACGTTGCTGAAAAGCTGCCCCGACATTCTATTAATGAAACAATTTCAGAAAGTCACGAGGTACCGGCGTTTCAAAGCTGACCACTTCAGTTGTAATTGGATGATAAAAGGCTAAAACACGGGCATGTAATCCCATTCGCCCTATCACACTAGGCTCAGCACCATATTTTTTATCGCCAACAA
>JBJOOU010000154.1:0-2657 GCA_046051105.1 Bacteroidota bacterium | reverse complement strand
AATTAAAAATATACTCTGACACATGGGTAAAATTGGTGGCTTGATGAAAAAAAGAGGATGCCCTTTTGGGACACCCTCTTTAAAATATACATATTCTATCAACTTGTAGTCAAATCAGAATAAAGTCGAAATTAAAATGCGTCAATAATCGCTTTAAAGTCTTCTACTTTCAAAGAAGCTCCACCGATCAAACCACCATCAATGTCTGGTTGAGCAAACAATTCAGGAGCGTTTTTTGCGTTACAGCTACCACCGTAAAGAATAGATATGCTGTCAGCAATTTCTTTACCATATTTATCTGCAATGATGCTGCGGATAAATGCCAACATTTCCTGAGCTTGCTCAGTAGAAGCAGTTACACCAGTACCAATTGCCCAGATTGGTTCGTAAGCAATTACCAGTTTCTGAAAATCTTCAGCGCTCAGGTTGAAGATAGTTTCTTCTAGTTGTTGTTGAACAAAAGCGTTTTGTGTGTTAGCATTACGTACGTCCAATGCTTCACCACAACAATAGATTGGAGTCAAACCGTTTGCCAAAGTCAAAGCCACTTTTTGGTTCAGGATTTCGCTGGTCTCGTTGTAATATTCGCGACGTTCTGAGTGACCAAGAATAACATAAGTAGCACCTGTCGATTTCACTTGAGAAGCACTAATTTCACCAGTATAAGCACCTGATTCTTTAGTTGCACAGTTTTGAGCAGCTACAGCAATTTTAGCGCTATCTACCACAGCAGCTACACTTGCAAGGTGGATAAACGGAGTACCGATAACTACATCACATTTAAGTGTTGAATCTGCCAATGCAGCGTTCAAATCTCCGGCCAAAGCCAATCCTTCCTGCAGGGTTTTGTTCATTTTCCAGTTTCCTGCAACAATGTTTTTTCTCATCTTTTTGTTTGTTATATAGTTTGAAAATAATGATTTCTATTACTGAAAATCGCGCCAGTTCCACTTACCAACGATCGTTCCGTTCTTGAGCAATATCATCCCCGGATTGGCACGAATTATCGTTTTCAATGTAGTGGGATCCGCCTTACAAAATGGGTAAGTAACTCCGGTTTTACTACGCAGGTTTTGGATTTCCTCATCGGTAGAAGCTGTGATAGCATAAAACGATGCACCCGATTTCAGCGCTCGCTGATACACCGATTCGGCATTTTTTGCCCCGTCAAATGATCCTTCCCCAATGTTATACATAATCAACAGATAGGTATAACCCGGATCATATAAAATCTGCTCGGTAATATCCTGAAAGTTCTCATCAACAATCGACAAATCATGAATAGGAGCTTTGTAACCCTCCATCACCAGCACCGTCTTTTGATCGACAAACTTCCAGCTCGGATCTCCTTTGGGATAATTGGCCAGCGTAAATTCTTTTTGCTTACCGTCTTTCTCGTAAATAAAAGTAGTTTCGTATTTATCAACAGGAGCATTTTCAGGAATATTCATTGCATTCGGGATATTCACCCCCACTTTGTAAGGCAAGAAGTCGATTAAAGGTAAATTTCGCATGCAGTAGGCCGACAGAATAAAACCAATAAATAGAAATCCTGTGGCGATAAGATTCTGACTTTTAGGAGTAAAATAGGAATGAATTCTTGATTGGAACAAAATAGTGACAATAACCAACAAAGACAGTACTACATTTTTATAAAAAGTAGCCCAGTTACTTATTACCAATGCATCACCAAAACAGCCACAGTCCGTCACCGGATTCTTTACAGCCAACCACAGGGTAACTGGAGTCATTACCAGCATAAACAGCAAAGCAAAAGTGGATGCAATACGGATTTGAATCTTTAGCAAATAACATAGCCCGATAGCAAGCTCAAGTGCCGACAGAGTAACTGCCAAAACATATGAAAATCCTGCCAGAGAGCTAAATACACCACCCATGGCATGAAAATATTCTGTAAATTTATATGACGATCCAAGAGGATCAATGGCTTTTACAAATCCAGAAAAAACAAATACAATTCCGAGGAATATTCGTGTGATTAGCAACAACACATTGCCGACACGAACCCCTACAGATTTCTTTTTTATATCCTTATTAGTTGTCATTTTCTCAAAAAAACATCTTATTCACCCTTGGGAACCAGAAGTGCTTCTTCCATTTTTATCAACCCAAACACTGCATAATTAATCATGTCAAAATAATTAGCATCAATACCTTCCGAAATCAGCGTTTTGCCCTGATTATCTTCAATCTGCTTGGTTCGATAGATTTTCATCAATATCAAATCGGTGTAAGATTCCATACGCATCGATCGCCAGGCCTCGTCATAGTCATGATTTTTGGCCATCATCAAATCTTTTGCTTGCTGCAGATATTTCGAATACAGCTCCACACCGCGCTCGTAACTCAAATCGTCGGTTTCCGAAAAACCCAATTCCAACTGAATTAAACCTATAATTCCATAGTTTACAATTGCAATCAGTTCAGAACGAATCCCTTCGTCCACTTTTGCAACCCCTTTGGTTTCGATACTACGGATACGATTGGCTTTTATAAATATCTGATCGGTAACTGATTGAGGGCGAAGTATGCGCCATGAAGCTCCATAATCTTTCATTTTTTTATAGAAAATATCACGGCAAATGGCCACTACCTGATCGAATTGCTGGTCGGTATGATTCATTTTATTACTTTTC
>JBJOOU010000153.1:0-8158 GCA_046051105.1 Bacteroidota bacterium | reverse complement strand
ATACTTTTGAGAGAATTGACACGCCACGCGGTGAATTTCACCACGTCAACTGGACAGGTAACGGCGGAAGCACACATTCAGGCAATTATATGGCCTGATACACTCAAACGAACAGGGTATTTTAAAAGGTATAAGAATTTATGGAATTAGTAGAAAATCAAATAGTTGTGATATTCGGTGGTTCGGGCGACCTAACCAAACGGAAATTGATACCTTCTTTATTTCAGTTGTACAAACTGAAAAGCTTGCCTTCGAAATTTGCAGTACTGGGCGTGGCCCGTACTGACTTTTCGGACACCGATTATCGCCAACTTTTGCAAAATGCATATATAAAATACAGTAAACCATCGGAAGAAGATGTTCAGTTATTCGCCGAATTTCTGAAGCTGGTTTATTACCAACAAATTGACACATTGAGCATTGATGCTTATGAGCCATTAAAAATCAGACTGGCCGATCTGTCATCAAGCCTCGAAATAAAAGACAACTACCTGTATTATTTGTCCACTCCTCCGGCATTGTACGACATTATTCCCGAAGGATTGAAAGCACAGGATTTGCACCGCGAATACAATCATACCGGATTCAGACGCATCATCATCGAAAAACCTTTTGGTTATAATCTGGAATCGGCTCAACGGCTGAACAAGCATTTAAAAGAGATCTTTGAAGAAAGTCAGATATATCGCATCGATCATTACCTGGGCAAAGAAACAGTTCAAAACATTCTGGTACTGCGCTTTGCAAATGGTATTTTCGAAAATCTGTGGAATCGAAATTACATCGACCGCATAGAAGTAACAGCTATCGAAAACCTGAGCATCGAAGGTCGTGGCGGGTATTACGACAAATCGGGTGCCCTTCGCGATATGGTGCAAAACCACCTGGCACAGTTGGTAGCCATCACCGCCATGGAGCCACCGTCCACATTCAATGCCGAAAATTTTCGCAACGAAGTACTAAAGGTGTATCAGGCTTTCCGTCCGATGAGCGATGAAGACATTCGCCACAATGTAGTGCGAGGACAATACACCCACTCGACTACTGCCAAAGGCGAAAACCTGGCGTACCGTGATGAAGAAGGCGTTGACGATCAGTCGAGAACTGAAACTTATGTGGCCATGAAGCTATTTATCGACAATTTCCGCTGGCAGGGTGTTCCGTTCTACATTCGTACCGGAAAACAAATGCCCACCAAAGTATCGGAAATTGTGGTTCATTTCAAATCTTTGCCACACCAGTTGTTCAAATGCTCCGGCTGCAACTGTAATTCCTGTACCAAACTGATTATCCGCATTCAACCGGACGAAGGAATACAGATTAAGTTTGGAGTAAAAATTCCGGGATCGGGCTTCAACGTACACCAAACCAGCATGGATTTCAAATACGATAATGTGCGCGACTTCCAGTTTATCGATGCCTATAGCCGCTTGTTGCTGGACGGAATGATGGGCGATTCTACCCTGTTTACCCGAACCGATGCGGTAGAAACCAGCTGGATGTTCTTCGATAATGTATTGAAATTATGGGAAAAAGATCCCGAGTTTCCACTGTACGGTTATCCGGCTGGCACCTGGGGACCCAAAGAAGCAGAGGCACTGATGAACGACGCCTCCTGGACAAATCCTTGTAAGAACCTTACCAATACGGATTTGTACTGCGAACTGTAAAACAATAAACACGAAGTGATTGTAAGAAACTGTTTTGAATTTTTTCAAAAGTAGTTTTTTAGTCATTTTTTGAAGGATTCGGATTTTCATTTTTCGCATCATAGCGGGCTATTCAAGGAAAATGAAAATTCGAAGACACAAAAAAAGGCGTAAAACTACCTGAAAGAATCGCTTTTATTCCAATAACTATTTTGAATCGTAAAATTCAAAACAGTTTCTAAGCATTCACCGAAAAAGAGAGAAAAGATATGAGCCGACCTGTTGAAACATATAAATCCACCTGTTCGTACTGCGGTGTTGGTTGCGGAATTATCATCCGCAAAGACCACCACGGACGCATCGAAGTTGAGGGTGACCCTGCTCATCCGGTCAACAAAGGCATGCTATGTTCCAAAGGCCGCAACCTGCATCACGTGGTGATGAATACCGACGACCGGATCAAGTCGCCACTGATGCGCTGGAACAAGTACGACAAACAGGAAGCGGTGAGCTGGGATACAGCGCTGGATCGAACGGCTGCCGTATTCCGCACCATGATTAATAAATTTGGCCCTGACTCAGTAGGTTTCTATGTTTCAGGCCAATTACTTACAGAAGAATATTACGTGGTCAACAAACTGACCAAGGGATTTTTTGGAACCAATAACATTGATACCAATTCGCGTTTGTGCATGAGCTCGGCAGTGGTAGGCTACAAACTGACCCTGGGCGAAGATTCTGTGCCACTTTCGTATGAAGATATTGAACTGGCCGACTGCTTTTTCATCAGCGGAGCCAATCCGGCCTGGTGCCACCCTATTTTGTTTCGCCGATTGGAAGCGCACAAAGCTGCCAATCCGAACATAAAAATCATTACTGCTGATCCTCGTCGCACGCAAACTGCATCGATGAGCGATCTGCATTTGCAAATCAACCCCGGAACAGATATTTGGTTGAACCACGCCATAGCTCGTGTATTGATTGAAACCGGCAATGTGGACATTGACTTTATCAACCACCACACCAACGGCTACGAAGCGCTCCGCGAAGAAGTGTTCAAACACACGGTGGCAGAATCGGCACATGCATGTGGTGTTCCCGAAAGTGATATTCGTCTTGCTTCGCAATGGATTGCCGATGCCGAAGGATTTATCACCATGTGGGCCATGGGTTTGAACCAAAGCGTCATTGGCGTAAACAAAAATCTTTCGCTGATCAATTTATCGGTTATTACCGGAAAAATTGGCAAACCCGGCAACGGTCCTTTTTCATTAACCGGACAACCCAATGCCATGGGCGGTCGTGAAGTGGGCGGATTGAGCAACCTGCTACCCGCACACCGCAATCTGGACAAAGCCGAGCACCGCAAAGAAGTGGCTGATTTTTGGGGCGTTCAGGACTTATCGGCCAAGCCGGGATTCACCGCTACGCAAATGTTCGAAGCGCTGAACGACGGTCGCATGAAAGCCATTTGGATTGTTTGTACCAATCCGTTGGTTAGTTTGCCCAATGCCCGTTTGGTAGAAGAAGCCTTGAAAAAAGCCCGTTTTGTGGTAGTTCAGGACATATCGATGAGCAACGAAGCCTGCAAATATGCCGATGTTATTTTGCCAGCCTCCGGTTGGGCCGAAAAAACAGGTACGATGACCAACTCTGAGCGCCGCATCACCTTGTTGGAAAAAGCCGTAGAAGCACCGGGCGAAGCACGTCCGGATGTAGAAATCCTTTGCGATTTTGCCAAACGCATGGATTATTATGGTTTTGATTATGCCAACACCGAAGAAATTTTCCGCGAACATGCCCGTTTGACCAAAGGTACCAACATCGACATTACCGGATTGACTTACGATATTTTGCGTGAACAAGGCTCAGCACAATGGCCTTTCCCTGCCGGAAATGCAACAGGCACTCCCCGCCTCTTTACCGATCATAACTTTTATTTGCCCGACGGTAAAGCGGTGATTCATGCACCGGAACGCGACAACCTGAGCGAAGCCGTGTCAGCAGAATTTCCTTTTGTATTAACTACCGGTCGCATCCGTGACCAATGGCACACCATGACCCGCACAGGAAAAGTGGAGCGCCTGAAACAACATATCAGCGAACCATTTCTGGAAATTCATCCGGAAGACGCTGAATTACTGAAAGTAACTACCGGCGATTTGGTACTGGTCAAAAGCCGTTTTGGCGAATCCCGTATCAAAGCCAAAATTACACATGACATTAAACAGGGCGTGGTGTTTGCACCCATGCACTGGGGCAAAACGCTCAACTCGGATCTGACACGTGCCAACAACCTGACTTCGGATTTGGTGGATGCACGCTCGAAAGAACCCGATTTTAAATTTACTGCCGTGTCGGTGGTACGCTACCAAAAACCAACAGAACGCATCGTGGTAATTGGTGCGGGAGCTGCGGCATTACAATTTGTAAAAACCATTCGCGAATTGAAAAGCGATGATGAAATTACGGTCATTTGCGATGAAGAATATCCATTCTATAACCGTGTGTTGCTACCCGAATACATCAACGGCACCAAAAGCTGGCGCAAATTGCAAAAAGTACGAGATTCGGAGATTGACAATCTGAACATCAAGCTATTCACCTCTACCCGTGCAACAAAAATCGATCGTAATGCACAAACCGTATTGGACAATCATAGTAAAACTCATGCCTACGACCGACTGATATTGGCAACCGGCAGCTCAGCCACCAAGCCAACGGGCATCAACATGAATTTGCCCAACATTTTCACCGTTCGTAGCCGGATGGATGCCGACAAGATTATTGAAACTTTGCAAAAAGGCGATCATATCGTAGTAGCCGGAGCCGGGTTGATCGGATTGGAAATTGTGGCTGCACTCACAGAAATGGGCATCAAAACCAGCCTGATCAACCGCGTATCCAAGCTCATGAACCGTCAGCTGGACAATATCTCGGCGGAATTATTGAAAGAAATTGTGGAAGAAAATGGCACCACCATCTACTCCAACGACGAAATTGACACCATCCTTTCACCTGCCGAAAACACGCTGAAAGTGTGTCTGAAAAGTGGCAAGGAGGTCAATTGCAAAGCCGTGATCTTTGGTATTGGTACCAGCCCGAATACTTACCTGGCAAAAGATGCCGGCATCAGCGTTCAACGTGGCGTAATAGTAGACGATCACATGCAAACGTCTGACGAAAAGGTTTTTGCCATTGGCGAAATTGCGCAGCACAACGACAACATGTACGGCATCACCATGGTGGCCGAAGAGCAGGGCGAAGTATTGGCACGCTACCTCATGGGCGATGTGTTTTCACGCTTCACAGGCTCAATTTCAATGAATATTCTGAAATATCCGGGCATTGAATTGTGTTCTATCGGGATGGCCGAAGTGCCCCGCGACTCGAAAGAACACGAAGAAATTATCTTTATCGACAAAGCGGCTCGCTACTACAAAAAATGCATCGTACACAATCAAAAACTGGTAGGTGCCATATTAATGGGCGACAAAGCTGAATTCATGGAATTCAAGTCGCTTATTAAAAACAAAACCGAGCTCAGCGACAAACGTTTGACGCTTTTGCGCAGTGGACAACCCGCACCGCAAGCCAAAGGACGCATCGTTTGTTCGTGCAACAATGTGGGCGAAGGCAATATCATTGAGCAAATAGAAAAAGGATTCACCGATTTCGGGCAACTGTGTCAGATCACCGGAGCCGGAACGGGTTGCGGAAGCTGCAAACCCGAGGTGAAAGCCATTCTGGAAAAACATTTACAACTCAAAAGCGAAAAAGTATGGAACTAAAGAAAAAATATCATACGTTGCGCATGTTGGTGAAAGGCGGAATTATCACGCCGGCTTATTTTCTGAAAATACTGGAAATAGCACGCACGGCAGGCAATACCACCATCAGCTTTGGTTCCCGACAAGATATAATATTCAAATTGCCGGTTGAACTTCAGCCGCAGGTAACTGCCGAACTGGACAAACTGAAAATAGAATACGCCTACAAACAACAAGAAATAGGCACCATGCCTCAAAACATTGTTTCTTCGTTTGTTGCTGCTGATATTCAGGGTTCCACCCAATGGTTGAATTCCGGAAATTACATTCAAATACTGGATTTATTCGAACATAAACATAAGTTGCGTGTCAACATTGCCGATCCACGCCAAACGATGGTGCCCTTGTTTTACGGACACATCAATTTCGTGGCATCGCCGTCCAAGCATTACTGGTACGTGTACCTGCGCTTGCCCGAAGCTTATGAATTGTATCAATTGCCATTTTTGATTTACAGCACCGACATTCCGGCTTTGGCACACAACATTGAAAAATTGTGGGACACCATCCATACTCTCAGTGCTGCCGAAATTGGAGCTGAAGTGGGTGCCGATAAAGCACTGAATACAAAAAGTATAGATACGCAACTGGAACACCCGAAAACATTTTCGGCAGATTACGAAGGCTTTGGTCGCATGTACGAATCGGATAAATACTGGGCTGGTTTTTACTGGCGTAACAACCAATACGAAATCCGCTTTTTGGAACAAATGTGCCGCTTGAGTCTGGATACCGGTTTAGCTAAAATTGCCATTACTCCCTGGAAGTCATTCCTGGTAAAAAGCATTGAAGAAAAACATTTGATGAAATGGCAAACACTCTTGGGTAAAAACGGGATCACCATGCGCCACTCGGCTTTCGACCTGAACTGGCATTTGCCGCTTGACAATAAAAAAGCGCTGAAACTGAAAAACCACATTGTTCGTAAATTCGACAAACAGGACGTTTGTGTTCATGGACTGACATTCAGCATTATGGACGAACCGGAATTGCAGTTCAGCTCCATCGTCATCAAGGAACATAAACCCTCGTACATTCCCGGATTTATGCATTTTCTGAAAACATACGATATCAGTTATGCCGAACGCTTTGATCCGAACAGCTGCATCTATCATTATTTTGTAGAAAAATGTACGCGCAACGAGTTGGATGTTGTCCTGTCGGATCTGATCAGACGTTTTCACAGCCAGATACTTCCGGAAAAAGAAGTGCCTGAAATCAGAAAAAACGAGCAGACCAACATCAAAACCTATCAATGCCCGGACTGTTTTAGTGTATATTTGCAGGAAATTGGTTGCCCGGAACAACACATTGCCCCGGGTACTCCATTCGCAAAACTGCCGGAAAGCTATTGCTGTCCGGTGTGCGAAACAGCAAAATCAGCCTTTGTGGTAACCGACAAGGTATTTAAGAATGTAGGATAGAAAAGATATGCGTGAATTCAAAAAACTAAGAGTAAGTCTGACTCCGGAATGCAATTTCTCGTGCCTGTATTGCACTGGCATGGATGAAAGCAACCGATCGGCTGTACAACATCCGGAAAAACTCCTCTCAGCCCAACAGTTTACCCAAATTATTGGCAAACTCCATGACAGTGCGCAACTGGAAACAGTACGATTGACCGGAGGCGAGCCCCTGCTCCACCCTGAAGTCATTGAAATTGTCAGGGAAATTCACGAACTGGGGATCCATGATATCCGACTCACTACCAACGGTGTATTGCTGCCAATGATGGCGAATGAATTGAAAAAAGCAGGCTTAACGCAGGTAAATGTATCGCTGGACGGTATCAGCCCCGAAGCATTTAAAACCATGTCGCGCCGAAATCAACTGTCGGCAGTTCTTCGTGGAATAGATGCAACACTGGAAGCCGGCTTGGAACTGAAAATTAATTCAGTGATTATGAAAGGAAAAAATGAAAACGAAATACTCCCGCTGCTTCAGTTTGCCAATGAGCGAAACATCGTTGTGCGCTTTTTGGAACTGATGAAGATGGGACCTTTGCACCAAACCTACAAAAAATGGTTGTACACCGAGCAGGAAATGCTCACAACCATCCGATCGAAATACTATTTTGAAGCAGAAGAACGAATTCCGGGCGCTACCGCCAATTACTGGAAAATTCCGGGTGGCCAGCGCTTTGGCATCATTGCCAACGAATCTTCACCCTTTTGCTCCGACTGCAACCGCCTGCGATTGGATAGTCGCGGCAAAATATACGGATGTATAGCCGCCATACAAGGCATTCAGGTGGATGCGCAGGACGAAAAAATCACCATTCAATCAAAGCTCCAACAGGCCCTTTTACAAAAACAACCCATACGGTTTGTAGGCCACGAGCGTAGCATGCAATTTATTGGAGGGTAACATGTTCTATTGAAAAAAGTTTGATACTGCTACTTTGTAGTGCTGTTAGTATGTCCTTCGGCCGGGTGACTTTACTACATCTTCACTACAAACCAACATCAACACAGAACACTGTTATTCAATATATTATCCGAAAATAACTTTTTCGGCACATTCTTTCTATGTCTAATTTTTAAACATTTGAACTTATGCGTAAAATAATTTTATCTCTTTCACTGATCTCTTCATTTTTTTATACTGAAGCACAAACAACAACATCGACTACACAATCGACAGACGATAAAGTAAAAAATCTTTCAACGCTGATGGCAG
>JBJOOU010000152.1:0-11830 GCA_046051105.1 Bacteroidota bacterium | reverse complement strand
TAATACGAAAGGTAGTGTACATGATTTAGTTCTGTTTGGGTTCGTATTTTTTTATGTTCATTACTTGTTTTTGAGTGGATTTGGCCGTGGTAGCACACGCTCCGCCCGGACAGGAGATATTCAGCAGCGCCTGCATACCCAACAATGCCGACACCATCAGAAAAACGGGCTGACGATCGTTGAAGTAAGCCCCGAGCAAAAGCAGCGACAGCACCAAACGAATGATGCGCACCACGTTCCAGTCTTTAAAGTACTTCCTGATTATCTTCATCTTTCTTAGGTTTTAGTTTAATGATATCAAAAAGTAAATAACCCATCAAAGCACCATAGGCTGTCATGGCATAAGGATTTGATTTGATGGGACATGTACCCGTTGAGCACCCTACAAAATAATAGTAAGCATAACCAGCTACCGCCCCAACAAGAGCTCCGGCTATTTTCAGTTTATGTTTCTTCAAAAAGTCATTCATACGATTCATTTGAATGGACATATAAACACTCGTTCATATATCCGGATAAATTTTTTAGCTCAGGCAGTACAGTTATGATTATTGATACAATCGATAATCTGTGTTATTTGTTTGTTTTTTAGCGAATAATAGCAATTTTTACCTTCTTTGCGACAATTGAGAATGCCTTTGGCACGCATATCGGTAAGGTGATGAGAAAGCAACGACTGCTCGCACTTTAGTTGCTCCACTAACTGACTTACGGTCAGTTCTTCCTGTTCGGCCAGCAACTGGATAACGCATAAACGCGTGCCCTGTGCAATTGCTTTGAGCGTATACGCCGCCTGATCCATCACTTCGGTATCTATTTTTGAGTTCATCCTTGAAAATTTGCTACAAATATATGAACATGTATTCATATACACAAGAACTGTTCCTACTTTTTTACGAATTAATATTCAATTCGGTTTTTGTTTGAAAAAACAGTCGGTTTTAAGGCCATTATATGCCTAGAATTTTTAAAGAAAAAAGTATCTTTGTGGGCTAAAATTCAAATAATGAGTCAATCGATAACCAAGATATGTGAAGATTTTGTAGCTGAGCTGGATATGGCCATTGGCAACCAGAGCGGTGACACGATTTTTATCCTTACAGACGAAAACACCCGTCAACTTTGCTTACCGTTGGCGATGCAATCCAAAAAGCTGATCAACAGCCATTTGATTTGCATCAAAGCAGGCGACGAAAACAAGAATGTAGAATCAGCCGTAGAGGTTTGGAAATATCTTAGCGAGAATGGTGCCACCCGCAAGTCGCTTATGATCAATCTGGGCGGTGGTATGATAACCGACATTGGTGGTTTCACCGCTTCTACCTTCAAACGTGGGATGCGTTACATCAATGTTTCCACCACTTTGCTGGGAGCGGTAGACGCAGCCACCGGTGGAAAGACAGGTATCAACTTTATGGGACTGAAAAATGAGATCGGGGTGTTTGCTCCTGCCGAAACGGTACTCATCAACACCGACTTTTTCAAGACGCTGGACGATGCCAATCTACGTTCGGGCTATGCCGAAATGGTGAAGCACGCTTTGATAGCTACCCGCGAAGAATGGGAAGCAGTTTTGAGCTATGATCTGGAAAACCTTGATCTGGATGTACTACGTCAGCTATTGGACAGAAGCATTCGCATCAAAGAGCAGATTGTTGAACAGGATCCGTTCGAAGCCAACATTCGCAAAGCATTGAATCTGGGTCACACGTTTGGACATGCTTTTGAAAGTTTGTCCTATCGCATCGGGAAACCAGCATTACACGGCTATGCGGTAATGTGGGGACTGCTTTGTGAGCTTTATCTTTCATTTATGAAGATGAATTTTCCGAAAGATGAGCTACTTCGCCTGAAATACCTGATGAAAGAATACTACGGTACCTTTGTTTTCGACTGTTCGGATTATGAAGCACTGTTTGAATTGATGACACACGACAAAAAGAACGACAGTAAAGAAATAAACTTTACCCTGCTGGCCGATGTTGGAGATATTCGTATCAACCAAACTGCCACCAAAGAAGAAATCTTTGAATGTTTCGATTTCTTCCGTGAAGGGTAATATACCTTCACAATCAATGATTTAAATTTTATTACTCTATATTTTATACGTTAACTCTTAGACACAGACTTTTTAAAAATGGGAAAAACATTGATTATCGGGGCCAGCAACAACCCCGAACGTTATGCGTACTTAGCTGCCGAGAAGTTACTGGCGCATGGATATGACATTGAGTTGCTGGGCAAACGTCCGGATGTAATATTTGGACAAACCATTGATACAACGCCTAAAGAATACGAGGATATAGATACAGTGACGCTGTATATTTCGGATAAGTTTCAAAAAGAGTACTACGAATATGTAGTTGCACTGAACCCGAATCGGGTAATTTTTAATCCCGGAACAGAAAATCCGGAATTTGAAGAAATACTGATTCACAACGACATTCATGTAGAAGAGGCCTGCACTTTGGTACTTTTGAGTACAGGGCAATACTAACCCCTAACCCCTAAAGGGGAACAGGTGGTTAATGCACAAAATAATATAAATCTTTCTCCACACAGGAGACAAAACTAATTTAGTCCCCCTTTAGGGGCTAGGGGTAAATATGAAAATTGCTTTAATTGGGTATGGCAAGATGGGTAAAACCATCGAACGTATAGCGCTGGAGCGCGGACATGAAATAGTATCGGTAATCGATGTAAACAATTTGGAAGATTTCCAGTCAGACGCATTTAAAAGTGCCGATGTTTGTATCGAATTTACCGTTCCTCACGTAGCGTTGAGCAACTACCGCAGCGCTTTTGCCGCAGGCGTACCCGTAGTATCGGGAACCACAGGCTGGACAGAAGAATTGCCTGCATTGAAAAAAGAAATTGAAGACAACGGCTACACTTTGTTTTGGTCGTCGAACTTTAGCATCGGGGTAAATATCTTTATGGCGGTGAACAAGTACCTGGCTTCGCTGATGAACAACTTCCCTGTGTACAATGTGGAAATGACCGAAGTACACCACACCCAAAAGCTGGACGCACCAAGTGGAACGGCTATCACATTGGCAGAAGGCATTCTGGAAAACCTGACCCGCAAATCGGCCTGGAGCAAAGAAGTGGAAGAAAAACCGGAAGATCTGGCTATTAAATCTATCCGCGAAGGACAGGTACCGGGCATTCACACCATTCGTTACGAATCGGAAGTGGACTCGATTGAGATTACGCACGATGCCAAAAGCCGCGAAGGTTTTGCATTAGGAGCGGTAGTTGCTGCCGAATTTACTGCCGGCAAAAAGGGACTTCTGGGCATGCAGGACTTGTTTAAGTTCTGATTCTGGCAAACAGAAACAGCACTACAGAAGAAGACAATTGTGTTACAGAAAATGTTTTAATCAAACACATAGCTACACAATAGTTTTTCTTTTTCCCGAGATACGAATACGAGAACACATAGCTGTAAATGTTTAAAAACATTTACCCCCGGGTGCAGAAATTATCAGAACTCTTGCGACCCAAAGTGAAATAAGTTATTATTTCACAACTATGTATACTATGTGCTATCCACTCAGTAGGGGAAAAACTATGTTCACTATGTGTAATAGTCATTTAAGTAACACTCATTGTGTTTGAATAAACGTTAAGCAAACACAATGATTTCAAAATACAGTACTATGCAATACATAGTACCAAAATGAAAACATATATTTGCAAAGTAATAAGCGAATTACTAAGATATTAGCTGAAACACATAGCTACACAATAGCTTTCTTCTTTCAGATAACAACCAGAGAACACATAGTTGTAAATGTTTGACAACATTTATGTTGGATGCTCTGAATCATTTGAAAGAAGAACGAAAGTACTGAAACAAAGCTTTCTTTCATGGAAAGACCGAGAGTAGACAACTGTTTTACATCTACTCAAAGTACCATTGATAGTTTTGGTTGGAAATCAACATCAGTTCAATATCTCACTAACAAGCAAAAAAAATTCAAACTCATTACTTTGTATATACTAATAGAATATGGAAACTGAAGAAAAAAAATCGCGTTTTGACAAACCGGCAAAACAATGGGCAAAAGCCATCGCATGGTGTTTGGTATACATCCTTTTTATAACATGGGTGGGCACTTTTGGTTGGTTGATTTTGCTACCTGTTATTTTTGATGCCTTTATTACCCACTTTATCCCCTGGACCTGGTGGAAAACATCAAAAAACAAAACAGTAGTGATGGTAATGGGATGGGTGGACGCCATTGTGTTTGCATTGGTGGCTGTTTATTTTATCAATACCTATTTGTTCCAAAACTATCAGATTCCTACTTCTTCGCTTGAGAAGAGTTTGCTGGTAGGCGATTTTCTTTTTGTAAGCAAAGCCAGCTACGGCCCCCGTGTTCCGAACACGCCGCTATCGTTTCCGTTGGTGCAGCATACTTTCCCCTTGCTAAATTGCAAATCTTATATCGAAACTCCTCAATGGGACTACAAACGATTGAAAGGGTTTGATAATATTGATAGATATGATATCGTTGTATTCAACTTTCCGGGCGGCGACAGTGTAGCTTTGAATGCCCAAACTGAAGACTACGAAGGCGTTTGCTATCGTGAAGGTTATTTTCAGGCGAAAGTAAATGGCTTACTACCACAGATTAAAAAATTGTCGGCTTACGAAGCCCACAACTTATTATTATCCACTGGTAGAGATATTGTCAAAAGCAATCCTATTAAGTTTGGACAGATAGTGTATCGCCCAGTCGACAGACGTGAGAACTATGTAAAACGTTGTGTAGGACTTCCGGGCGAATTTCTACAGATCAAGAACAGAGAGTTGTATATCAACAACAAATTTGTTGAACGTCCGAAAGGGGCTCAACATTTTTGCCTCGTTGAAGCATCTTCCCAAATTCCACAATCTGCTTTTGACGATTTAGAATTAAGTCACGAGAATACAGATAACTCACTGAAAGGCAATCAGGATAACAAATTCTACTATATTATTGCACTTACTCAAACCGATCAGGCTAAACTGAAAACTTACCCTGGCATTCTGAACATTACTGAAAAGAATTCTGATGAAGTAATGAGTTACGAAGGTCAATATACATATCCTGCTGGCTACAGAGATTCATGGACAGTGGATAATTATGGTCCTATCTGGATTCCGCAAGCAGGTAAAAAGCTGAAACTAAACATTGGCATTCTTCCTATTTACGAACGTGTGATCAGAGCATACGAACACAACAAAGTGGAAGTGAAAAACGGTGTTATTTACATCAATGACAAGCCAGCTGATACGTATACCTTCAAGATGAACTATTACTGGATGATGGGTGACAATCGTCATAACTCAGCCGATTCAAGAATCTGGGGTTTTGTTCCTGAAGATCATGTGGTGGGACGTCCTGTATTCGTTTGGCTATCATTGAATAAAGACAAAGGATTTTTTGATGGTTGGATTCGTTGGAAACGATTTTTCAAAAATGCTGAACAATAATTGAAGGTTCGGTTTATCAGAAAACATCACAGATTCTTATCAATGGATTCTTCGAAAAGCACTGAATCATTGACAGATGATTCAAAAAACATTCTTCTTTCTTCCGCCTATCTGGCACCTGTGGAGTACTATGTACAACTGACGCAGGCCGATAGGGTAAGTATCGAGAAACAGGAGTACTATATCAAACAAACCTACCGCAACCGCTGTCATATAGCCACTGCCAATGGCATTATGGCACTAAGCATACCGGTAGAAAAACCTTCGACGGGCAAAGCGCTGACCCGCGACATTCGTATTTCGGAACATGGCGACTGGCAGTTAATGCATTGGCGCTCCATTGAATCGGCATACAACTCGAGCCCTTTCTTTGAATACTACAAAGATGATTTGTGGCCGTTTTACAAAAAAAAATGGAACTTTTTGTGGGACTTTAACCAGGAAATTCAATCAAAGATGATTGAATTACTGGACATTGATCCTACTATACATTATACCTCCGACTATGTGGTAACACCGGACGGTCTGACGGACTTACGCGAGCAGATTCATCCTAAAAAACCGTTGCTACAGCCTGCACAAACCTACTATCAGGTATTTGAGCAGAAGTTTGGGTTTCAGGCAGGGCTTAGTATTATCGACCTGCTTTTTAATATGGGAAATGAATCGCTGCTGATTCTTTCCAAATAAGATGAGTTTAAAACTTTTGACACGCAAAGATATGGAACAAATAGATTGGGGCAATATCGGTTTCGGATACATGAAAACCGATTACAATGTTCGCTGCTTGTTTAGCAACGGAGCCTGGGGTGAGCTGGAAGTTCACGACAGCGAAATGGTAAGTATGCACATGGCAGCTACCTGTATTCACTATGGACAGGAAGTTTTCGAAGGACTGAAAGCATTTCGTGGAAAAGATGGTAAGATTCGTATTTTTCGGATGCGCGACAATGCCTTGCGTATGCAGGACTCTTGTGCAGGCACACTGATGGCACAACTTCCGGTAGAAAAATTCGAAGAAGCCGTGCTGAAAGCGGTAAAACTGAACGAGCGTTTTATCCCGCCTTACGAGTCGGGTGCCTCTTTATACATTCGTCCGTTCCTGTTTGGCGTAGGTCCTCAGGTGGGCGTTCGTCCTGCCGACGAATATCTGTTCATTGTGTTCGTGACTCCGGTAGGTCCTTACTTCAAAGGCGGATTCCAAACCACTCCGTTTGTCATCATGCGCGAGTTCGACCGTTCGGCTCCCTTAGGCATGGGAAAATACAAAGTAGGCGGTAACTATGCGGCCAGTTTGGTAGCCGGAGAGAAAGCCCACGAACTGGGATATTCCAATATTTTCTATTTGGATGCCCGTGAGAAAAAATACATTGACGAATGCGGTGCAGCCAATTTCTTTGGTATTAAAAACAATACCTATGTGACGCCCGAATCCAGCTCTATTCTGCCTTCGATTACCAACAAAAGTTTGATGACTTTGGCCGAAGACCTGGGAATGACCGTGGAACGTCGTCATGTGGCAGTAGAAGAGCTGGCTACTTTCGAAGAAGCCGGTGCTTGTGGTACAGCTGCTGTGATTAGTCCTATCGAGCGCATCGATGATTACGATACCAAAGTATCTTATGTATTTTCGAAAGACGGAGCTCCGGGTCCTGTTTGCTCTAAGCTTTATCACAAACTGCGCGATATCCAATACGGCGACGAAGCGGATACGCACGGATGGATTACGGTGGTAGAATAAAACAACAGCACATAAAACGGTTTTATAAATATACAGATTTGAAGATGTGTTGATTTGAAAATTTGAAAATGTGCTCATCTGATGATGAGAAGAGTTGAAAATTTGAAGATAGATTGATCTAAAGGCTCAAGGCTGACTTACAAGATGAAGTTAGCGATTGCTTTTCAAACATCTTCAAATTTTCAATTTCAATCAGTCTTGAAAAAAATGGTCATCATGCCGTCTATTCAAATTGCATGATCATCAAATATTCAAATCATCAAATCATTACATCTCATTCCATTTTCAAATCTTCAAATTTTCGAATCAGTGCATTTCACCCCATTTTCAAATCTTCAAATCAGCACATCTTCACATCTCCTTCAAACCAACATCACTCCAAATCCTTCAAAAAAACCATGATTACAAAAGACGATATTTTCCCTATCGGACAAATTACCAAGCCACACGGCATTAATGGCGAAATGGCTTTCTCGTTTACCAGCGATGTGTTCGACCAGGAAGAGGTTCCTTTCTTTGTATTGGACATGCAGGGGATTTTTGTGCCCTTTTTTATTGAAGAATACCGCTTCAAAACCAATACCACCGGCTTACTGAAACTGGATGGCGTCAGCAATGATGAACAAGCCCGCGAATTTGCCGGACTGACCATCTACCTACCCAAGAAATACCTGGAGGCAGTGGAAGATGCCGAAATTGAACTGGATTATTTTGCCGGATTTACACTCATCGACAGCGAAAAAGGCACACTGGGCGTGATTTCGGAAGTAGACCAAACCACCGACAATGTACTTTTCGTGATTCCTACCGAAGACGATGAGCTACTGATCCCTGCCGGCGATGAATTTGTGGATGAAATCGACCACGAAAATAAGATACTGTACGTGACTTTACCAGAAGGATTGCTGGATTTGTAAGATCGAGACAAGGCCTCCCCTAGCCCCTCCACAGAGGGGAAGGATGTTAGTATTGATTATTTAAACCCGTTCTTTAGTATCTATTCGAAAAAGATTGCCTCCCAATTCGCCTCCGTGGAGGGTGTAGGGGCGGCTAGAATTACTATTCTTTCCAGCAATTTTAATAGCAACGCCGATCAAACCGATCAAACCGATAACAACGGATCATCCTCTGATAGTGTTTTCTGCGAAAACAGCGGATATAGCATTCCAAAACGCAACATCCGTTTCGAGCAATCGAAACCATCCGAATAAAATCCGTGAAATACTACCGCGAAAATCCGCTACATCCGTATCATCCGCGTGACTATTGGAAAAAACTCGATTTCGCATTTACTATTCAGCACCCACTTTCTGTATAAAATAAGGGAGGCTGTCTTGTTAGTGTTTTATACTAAGGGATGTTAGCGTAAAAGATATCAGCATTGAACGTAGAAAGTACCCTTAGTAGAAAATGTAGATATCAATGGTAATATCCCTTATTGATAAGAATGAAAAATACAATTAAAATGCAACGACAGTAATTGATCATCCTGCCGGATGTAGGGAAGCGAACAGTTTCATATAGCCCGCACTGGTCTATTTCAATTTTTCAGAAACGGAAATACCAACGCAAGCTGATTGATCGACAGTGCTTCGCGGATTTCTTCGCAATGCCGCTTGTGGGTATGCTTACTAATGTGTAAATGGTTGATAATTTGATGCCGCTTCAATCCCTGAACGGTCAGTTGCAGCAGTATAAATTGCTGTGGGGTGAGCTTATGGCGCAACGTACACAAGGGCAGACCCAATGGAACTTCTTCGTAGTGAGGAAGTATACTAAAGAGTTCGTAAAATTCATCTGATTGCTGATCCATCTTGCTGTCACGGCGCAAGGTTACCATCAATTGTCACGGGCGCCCCTCTTCGTCGGTTATTGTTACCTGTGCTTCCATCACAAAGGCCGCCAACTGTCCGTCGTTGGTATGGAGACGCACCACCCATACCATTCTGAATCCTTCTATTCCGTTTTCGTAATGATACATCATTGCCCGATAGCCCTGCTCTTCCACGGCTTGCAGGTAATGATGCTGAGCAGCCGGCAACTTATGTATCAATTGCCCCAGCGAAACCGGCGACTGGCACAGCAACTCCCCTTTCAGGTTCATGGCTTCCCGATTGATATGGCAAGCGGTAAATTCCTGCCGAAATGGATCGTACAAACAGTAGCCCAACATATTGTGATCCGAAAAATGACAAGCCGACCGGATAATATCTTCTCTTTTTGCCATCATGGCAAGTGTGGGCACTACCTCTTTCCGCTCTATGGCCGATATTTGCTGCATTTCCAGTAGCTCTTTAATGCTGATTTTTTTCATATCAAATACTTATTTAGGTAATAATATTAGTATCCATTTCAGATAGGTTCTCCTACAGTACATATACCTATACCAGAGTCTGATCACTACCAGAAGTATAGTTCGGATTACCAAAGATTTATAGTTTACGATTGCAAATATATAATATCTTATGATATAATCATCATTTTTTCTAATTATTGATAATAAATGGGTATGTGTACCCATATTTTTTTCAATAAATATCCCTTTAATTTGCAATCAACAACCCAATTCTCTTGTACAAACGTGTACGAAAGAGAATAAATACGGATACATCGTTCGTGGAGAAAGCGCATTTTATCCAACCGACTGCCGGAAAAACAAAGCACGGCAGAAAGCCAATAAAGATCAACGCAAAAACGAACAACTATCCTGCAAAACAGACAAACAATGCAGCAATAGGGTATAAAGCAGCTCCGGGAAGGGCAACAATTGCTCCCAAACGGCTCTTTCGCAAAGCTACTTTGTACAAGAATGGAGCATTATGCTAAAAGAATACGGCTACTCTTACAAGAGTTACTCCTACTCTTACAAGAGTGAGAGCTACTCTTACCAAAGTAGCGGCTACCCTTACAAGAGTTACAGCCACTCTTACCAAAGTAGCCCCTACTCTTACAAGAGTTACTGCTACTCTTACCAATGCAAGAGCTACTCTTTCGGGAGTTGGAACATTTCGGTAGACTCTAGTCGTTAAAAAGAACAAAAATACAGAAAACAAACACACTATAAATCACTGATAATATGTACAAATAGCAACAATGAACCCTTATATGGCAGGTGGGATGCACGGAGGGAAGAACAAAACAAGTAATACTATAACCAACTAAAACAATAAAAATATGTCAGATGCTAAAGTTTCAAAAGATTTTTCGAGCAGCAAATACTCCGACCAAAATCTAAGCACCAAGGCAGGAGAAATCCTGAAGAACATGACGGGCAATGCCGCTTTTACCAAGCCATCGCCTACTCTGGAAGAATTAGAAGCTGTGATCAACACCTACAACTCATCGTTGATAGCAGCCGCTAACGGAAGCAAAGCCGACACGGTAATTAAAAATAACAACCGTGCCATCCTGGAAAAAACCCTGAAACAGGAAGCCGATTATGTGCAAACCGCCAGCAATGGCGACGAAGCCATTATCCTTTCGTCGGGGTTTGATGTCAACAAAAAAGCCACCACGGTAGGTCCGCTGCCCAAACCGACCAACTTCAGCGTAAAGCCAGGTACCAACCGCGGTACATTGGTATGCAGTTGCGACGCAGTGGCAGGAGCCTATGTATATGAAATCGACTATACCGAAGCACCGGCAACAAGTGCCAGCGTATGGCTAAATAAAGTAAGCACCAAGCGCACCGCCACCCTCGATTTGGTCAGCGGCAAGCAATACACCATACGAATGACGGCAGTAGGCGCCGACCCCACCCGCAACTGGAGCGACGACCTCACCAGCTTTGTGCTGTAAGCCGTACTTCCCTCCCACTCCATCATTGTTCGCTATCTGTTCCTATCACTTCTGTGCCCCACCAACACCGTACTAACCCTTTCGGTAGTACGGTGTTGGCATTTTATACCCCCAAAAGCACTTTTCATAATTTTTCAGCTTTAAAGTCTGAAATTTTCAGGTTATTTACTTGTTTAGGTTGTAAATAATGTGTAGGTTTGCGGAGGGGATGTGGGGATGATATAGATTAGGTAATAATTTTCAATAATATCAAAATAAATATGAACCGAATTGTATTAATAGGAAATGGTTTTGATTTAGCACATGATTTAAACACAAATTACAGAGATTTTTTGAATCATTCGTGGAAAAACTTTATCACAAAATCAATCGAACACAACTTCAATTACTACAATGACGATATAAGAGTTGAAAACAACATTATAAGTCCTATAGAAGACATTATCACCCCTCATGATTATCAAACATACATTTCATTTAAAAATATTCTTCGTTTTAGAACAGGTATAAACTTGACAGTTGAAAATCATTTTCTAGAACATTTACTCGAACAGAATTCTTTTAAAAATTGGGTAGATATTGAAAACCGATATTACGACTTTCTGAGTTATTTAATTAATCCAAATCAAAAGAGTTTATATAACTATTATGACGACATCAAAATATTGAATTCCAATTTCAAGAATATACAAAATAATTTAGAAATATATCTATCAAATATCTTACAGAACAATAATATAAAAAAGAAACAACGAATCAATAATATAATATACTCACCCTTTAATCTTAGTGACTTTATTGAAAAA
>JBJOOU010000151.1:0-13293 GCA_046051105.1 Bacteroidota bacterium | reverse complement strand
TTATTCTAAGTGCATCCCGCTTGGCTTCACAACTGGGAAAGGACTTTGCTGTACTTACAGAAGAAACCTTACTCCGCACCGATGAGCTATTGGAAGAGTGTGGGGTGAAAGATTATCAGTTGTTCGAAAAAAGAGAAGAGCGCCGTCTGATCAATATTTGTGAAACTCAGGAAGTGTCATTTCTGTTTATTCAGCTTGTCGAAAACCGTTCCAGGGTTATTCGTCGTTGGTTGTCGGAGTGTCGCGAGCTGCGAATTCCTTATGTGTTGTACAAAAATGGTTTTGAAGAGCTTGATCTTACCAAAGTGATTGTTCCGGTGAATTTTTTAGAAGAGGAAGTGGAAAAAGCACAATTTGCATCGGCCTTTGGTCGCTTCTGCGGTTCGGAAATTACACTGCTGATCGCTAATGATTATGGCTCGAAAGCGGCTAATAATGCAGCCAGAATGCAATCGCTATTTGAAAAATTCGATTTTACATATACAGCTCAAAAAGCCACAAAAGATAGCTTTAAAGTGGAAATGGAAGCTACTCAGGTAGCTCATACATATAAAGCCGGGATGGTGATTGTTTCTGCATCACGTGATTACGGACTGGATGATATTATTTTTGGTCCAAAAGAACTACATCTAATTAAAAAATCTGATGTACCTTTGTTGCTCGTAAATCCTCGTGGAGATTTGTATGCTTTGTGTGACTAAACGATAATACTGAATGAAAAAACAAATGAAAATCAGAACATTATTGTTGCGTGAGCTTTTTTTGCCATTGATGGCGCTTTTTCTGATTTTTATTATCGGATTTCTCGGATATATATTTATAGAGCATTTAAGTCCGCTCAAATCACTCTATCTATTAGTTATCACCTTTGCAACAATTGGTTTTGGCGATATCGTACCCAAAACTACTGAAGGCCGTATTTTTACAATAATGCTTGTGATTTCCGGTTTTACTATCGGATTATACGCTATTGGTAAAATATCAGCTTTTTTTGTAGATGGCGAATTGTTTAAGCTTTTAAAGATTAGAAAAATGAATAAAACCCTTGAATCGCTGAAAGATCATTATATTGTTTGTGGTTATGGTAAAACAGGCAAACACGTACTGGAAGAACTGTTAGAACGCGGTATGGATGTAGTCATGATTGAAAGTGATCCCGCTCGCAACGAGAAATTGAGAGAATTGTATGATAAAAAATTCATTCATCTCGATGCAGATGCTACTGATGATCAGGTGCTGAAACATGCGGGGATAGAAAGGGCTAAGTTTCTGATTTCTGTATTGTCCACTGATGCCGAAAATCTGTTTGTAACCTTGAGTGCAAAGGATATTAATAAGAATATCAAGGTGATTACCCGTGTTGCAGAGGGCAATACGCCGGATAAATTTAAAAAGGCTGGTGCCGATTTTATAGTTTCACCTATCGAAATTGCTACCGATCGGATTGTGTCAATTGCAACGACGAGCACCGATTTTTTCAGTTTTGTGGAGTTTGCAGGTGGGCGCGAGGAATTGAAGGAGTACAAATTTGGCCTGGTGAAAATTCATGCAGGTAGCGACCTCATCAACAAAACGTATCGGGATGCCAATATCCCACAACGTACCAATCTGGTGGTGATTGGGTATTATACATCTGATAATGAGCTTCAGGTGAATCCGAAAGCGGATAATGTTATTCGTTTGGATGACAAATTGTTGGTGTTTGGAAACGACGATCAGATACGAGATCTGAAAAAGATTGCAAAGCAAAAGTAAAATCAAACTATCAAAATACATTATTAAAAAATGACTAAAATTGGAACAACGCTGTCGGGTGTTGGCAAAAAGGCCGTTTTATGTGGCTCCGGCGAACTGGGTAAGGAAGTTGCTATCGAATTACAGCGTTATGGTATCGAAGTGATTGCGCTCGATAAGTATCCGAATGCACCTGCTATGCAAGTGGCGCATCGTTCGCATGTGTTCTCGATGCTCGATGGCGTGAAATTACGTCAGGTGATTGAAGCTGAAAAACCGGACTATATTATTCCTGAAATTGAAGCCATTGCTACAACTACATTGGTAGAACTCGAAAAAGAAGGCTACAATGTTGTTCCAACGGCTAATGCAGCTTATTTGACAATGAATCGTGAAGGAATTCGCCGACTGGCTGCCGAAGAATTGGGTTTGGCAACTTCACCTTATCGTTTTGCATCTACCCGCGATGAATTTGAAACGGCTGTTGCTGAAATTGGTATTCCTTGTGTGGTGAAGCCCATTATGAGTTCTTCCGGTCATGGCCAGAGTGTGATAAAATCAACCAACGACATTGAAAATTCATGGAAAATAGCCCAGGAAGGTGGTAGGGCAGGAGCCGGCCGTGTCATTGTGGAAGCGTTCGTGAAATTTGATTATGAAATCACTCAACTAACTGTTCGTCATAGTGCAGGTACAGCTTTTTTGAACCCAATTGGTCATTATCAGGAAGATGGTGATTACCGTGAATCCTGGCAACCACAGCTTATGAGTGAAATTGCACTGGAAAAATCGCGCGAAATGGCTAAGAAAGTGACTGATGCTCTGGGAGGCTATGGAATTTTTGGCGTTGAGCTCTTTATTTGTGGAGATGATGTGCTCTTCAGTGAAGTGTCACCACGTCCGCACGATACAGGTATGGTCACCATGATTTCTCAGGACATGTCGCAGTTTGCGCTGCATGCACGCGCCATTCTTGGACTTCCCATTCCATCTGTTCGCTTTTATCGCCCGTCAGCGTCAAAAGCGATTGTAGTTCATGGCGATACGGATAAAGTATTGTTTGGAAATCTGGATGAAGTTTTGTCTGAAGGGGACGTGCAAATGCGTATTTTTGGTAAGCCAGAAGTGGTTGGGCATCGACGTTTAGCGGTTTTACTGGCCAGTGCCGATACGCTCGAAGAGGCTCGAGCAAAAGTAAACAGAGCATACGACAAGCTTCAAATTGAAGTGTTGCCAAGATAAATTAATATGAAAACGGTCCGAAAGATTCAACTTTCGGACCGTTTCATATTTCATCGTTCTATTACAAAAATATCTCTCCGAAGAATTCGGGACGGTGAAAATCCGGCCGTTCTGTTTTGATGGGTGCCCAGGTAACATAATGCATGGAATCAGTACCATCTGCACATTTATAAAAGTTCCCTAAGATTTTCTCAGGCAGATTGTCGGGATTGATTCCTAGTATTCGCATTGGAATTTTTACTGTCAAATCCCATGAAAACATCCCTTCCATTTCCTGAAATGCACGACGTCCCAGCGACGAATATCTTTTGATCATGTTCAACTCTTCCTGGTAGAGGGGAACCACTTCTTCATTTCTGGCTTTGCGGCGAGAGGCTTTACAGGTTCCTATACAATTAAATTCCAAATTGATGTATTTCTCCTGATTGGGCAGTTTGCAGAAAAACTCTACACAACTATCTTCATTTACCGGTTTCTGATCTTCTGTATATACGGCCTTCAGCATACTTCCCTGCACTGCAAATTTGATAAAGATACTGTCCTCTGATCGTCCAATGTTGAAGAAAGTGATCGGACGGTAAGGAAAACTGGCACGCCAGTTTAAAACTTCGATAGCATCTCTGAAGCCATTCTCTTCAAGAATGTCGGCGCATTTCTCAACTGATGCTTGATTCAATGATTCGATGTATGGAATAGTGAGGCGTTTCATAAGTATGGGGATATAATTTAGTGCAATATTAGGGATAAAATCTGATATTTTCGATATGGAAAATTAAATATTTGAGTTAAATAAAAAAGAGGGTCGAATTCGGAATATTTCCTCACTCGCCCCTCTCTTATTTATTTGAAACTACAAACTTAGACTAAAGCCGGTTTGCGATTTTTTATTTGTTCAAAATCATATACTAAGCTCTTTATCACTTCTTTTACGGATACTATTTTGTCTGCAAGATACGCATTGCGCCCGGCAAATGCATATCCTTTGTCCATTTGTCCACGATATGCATTATATAGTGTTACCATGATGCAATAGGGCACTTTCTGGTAATCGCAGGTGTGTAGACAGTTGTAAGGGCACGATTTTGGCGCAGTTAATCCTTGTTTTACTTTTTCAAGATATTCACCTTTCAAAGCTCTTCCCGGCATGCCTACAGGACTTTGGATGATCTCCACATCGTTTACATCGGCTTTGATATAGCTTTCTTTAAACTTTATATCGGCATCACACTCATGGGTAGTTACGAAGCGACTGGCAATTTGCACACCTTTTGCACCTAGTGCCATCAATTTATGCATGTCTTCACCCGTATAAATACCTCCGGCAGCTACCACTGGTATTTCCTGATTGTATTTCTCTTCGAAAACAGCTACTTCTTTCACTACATCCGGTATCAGATTTTCGATTGAATACTGTGGATCTTCAATCTGATTTGCTTTGAATCCCAGGTGACCACCTGCTTTTGGACCTTCTACCACGATCAAATCAGGAAGATAATCGTATAAAGTTTTCCACTTTTCGCAGATAATTTTTGCTGCACGAGCCGACGATACGATGGGTACCAGCTTGGTGGTGCAATCTGCCGTACGGTACTTTGGTAAATCCATTGGTAGGCCTGCACCTGCAAAAATTACATCAGCCTTTTCTGCGATGGCTGTTTTTACCATGTCGCTAAAATTAGTAAGTGCCATCATTACATTGACACCAATAATTCCCGACGTTTTTTCTTTCGCTTTTTTGATCTCTTCTCTCAACCCACAAATACAAGCTTCCATATAGTCTTTTGCTGTGTTACGGTAAATAAGACCCAACCCCGCACAAGAAATCACTCCAACCCCTCCTTCGTTTGCAACTGCAGACGCTAAACCATTCAATGAGATACCTACGCCCATTCCTCCTTGTATAATTGGAAGTTTGGCGGTAAGATCTCCGATTTTTAAACTATTCATATTGCACATTTTAATGTTCTGTGTGCAAAATTACTCATTATTACTCCAAATTCAGAATGGTTGTTCTGGTTAACTAGTTTTTTTAACTCTAAAGGATAAGATTTATGTGAATATGGATATTTACTATATATTTAGTCATAAATTAATGGCCGTTTTGTCTTTCCATTGCATTATCTTTGATGTTCATTGGATGAAATTGAAGATAATATGTTGAATTTTACTGCAATTGATTTTGAAACGGCTCATGCTGATTTTCCCTGTGAAATTGGTTTGACAAGAGTAGAGAATGGTGAGATTACAGATACACAGTCCTGGTTGATAAAGCCTGCTTGTTTTCCTTACATGAATCCGTGGAATGAACGGGTGCATGG
This sequence comes from Bacteroidota bacterium, assembly GCA_046051105.1. GTDB lineage: Bacteria > Bacteroidota > Bacteroidia > Bacteroidales > Paludibacteraceae > Paludibacter. The sequence goes on along the minus strand of JBJOOU010000151.1, from coordinate 7,999 downwards.
TATCACTGCTGCTGACGTGGCAAGTGCTCGTACATTTGAAGACCTGTGGAGCGAATTGAAACCCTGGATGGAAGATCAGATTTTGGTGGCGCACAACGCTGCATTTGATATGAAGGTATTACGTGCTGCGTTGAATTATTACGATTTAGCTATTCCCTGGTCAGAATATTTTTGTTCGGTAAGTTTGTCGCGCAAAGTGTGGAAGCACCTGAGTAGTCATTCTCTCAGTGCTTTGAGTAGTTATCATGATATTCGGTTTAATCATCATCGGGCCGGTGACGATGCGAAAGTGTGTGCCATATTGGCCCTGAAGGCTTTTGCAGAGATGGACGTGGAAGATGTAGAGGAAGGACTAAAGTCAGTAGGGATTAAATTCAAACGCCTGTAAAAAAAACTACCCCGCGCTTCGCAGCGCAAGGTAGCCATCAGTTGTAGTTTTAAGTTTTATTACTCACACAATAAAGTGCCTGCCCACAAAACAAGGCACTTTTTTATCAAAATACATTAATCTCATAGTTTGGTTCTTCAATAATCTCAGGTACCAGTTCTGTGTAAAGAACTTTACCGTTTTCGTCGATAGCAACTACCGAGCGTGCCATCAATCCCTGAAGAGGTCCATCAGTCAAAAGCACACCATAATCAGTTGCGAATGAGTTGTAGCGGAAATCAGAGGCTGTGGTTACGTTTTCGATGCCTTCAGCACCGCAAAAACGTCCCTGAGCAAAAGGAAGATCTTTCGAAACACAAATCACCACCACATTTTCCTGAGAAGCTGCCCATTTATTGAAGTTGCGTACAGAAGCGGCACAAACACCAGTATCGATACTTGGGAAAATGTTAAGCAAAATGCGTTTTCCTGCAAAGTCGCTTAATTTGATTTCCTGAAGGCTTCCATTTACTAATGTAAAGTCTGGTGCCTGTGATCCTACTGTTGGTAAGCTGCCGTTAGTGTTAACTTCAGTTCCTTTGAATTTTGTTGTTGCCATAAATAAGTTTATATAATGTTCAATTATTGTTGTTTATTGTAATCACTCCAAATAACGCACGGGTTTGTGATTTTGTTTATATTTGCAGCAACTTTTTTTCGCTTAATATGAATTTTTTTCGAAGTTCCCTTTTGCAAATACTAGTTATTCTGTTGATATTCAGTTCTTGTAGAGATACTGATGAATATCGTATTGATGCCGAATTTGATGATTATCTGCAGAGATTTTTAACTCAGGCATCTCTTCATGGACGAAATTTTGATCTTCATCACACAGGACTTATCATTGAATTCGGGCAACTGAGCGAAAACATCGCTGGTCTTACCCATTACGAAAACCCTATCCGTATTCAAATCGATAAAACGTATTGGTCTCAAATAAGTTCATCGGCAAATGCAGATTTGATAAAAGAAGAGCTCATTTTTCATGAATTGGGACATGGGCTCTTGGGTCGCAATCATTTAAATACCACGCTTGAAAATGGTGATTGGAAGTCGATCATGTGTGGAGGATCCAAAGTAAATAATCGTCCATGGAATATCAACTACAAGGGAGTGCGGAGAACTTATTATATAAACGAGCTGTTTGATAAAAACATCGGACTCCCCGATTTTAGTAGTTTGCAATTGCCGATAGATACTGCAGGATATAAAAAAGTATTGTTTTTCAACTTTAATACCGCTGATAAAAATAACTTTGGGTGGGATCTGACTGACAATTCTTCCTACACTCTTTCAATGCTAAATGGTCAGTTGTTTTTTCATTCGAAGGTGAGTGATACCTATATGGTGTTGTTGAAAACAAGTGTTGACCTGCAAACTGATTTTTCGTTCGAATTATCTATCCAATATACAACTAAAGATGTGGATGGTTTTTATGGACTCGTATTTGGAAGCACTGCCAATGTTGTAAAGGCAACACAACTGCCTGTGGAGTATCTTACGGTGAATAATAATCGTAAGATGCAGATGGGCAACCGAAGTTGGTATACATTTTTCACTGAAATCCCGGCTTTATCGGTCATTCCAGGCGCTGGCAATAAGTTGAAAGTTTTTAAAAGTGGCACTATGTTGTATTATTTTGTCAATGATGTTTATCTTTATTGTTCAGAAATGGAAATAACTGGTCCCGGAAATCAATTTGGCTTTATGGTGCCGGCCAAGGGAGATGTCCTGATTGATAATTTTTCTATTTCTGTTCGGAATGCATCTCAGCTGAAGTCACAAAACTCAAAAGCAGTTGGCGTATCGTATGAGTGTATTCCGGTCAAGTCATTAACTCCTGAAGCCTTTAATCAATAGGTTTCGTTTATAAAACTCTATTTTGTATATGTCTAAATTTGTTATATATCAGGTTTTTACCCGTTTATTTGGAAATGAAGTACCAACAAACAATCATGCCGGAAGCATCGATGAAAATGGTTGCGGAAAGTTTAATTCCTTCACTCCGAAGGCTTTGAAATCGATTAAGGCGCTTGGAGTCACCCATGTGTGGTATACAGGCGTGATTGAACATGCCACTCAAACCGATTATTCTGCTTATGGCATTTTACCGGATCATGCAGCCGTGGTAAAAGGTAGGGCAGGGTCGCCTTACGCCATCAAAGATTATTACGATGTAGATCCTGATTTGGCTGAAGATGTGAATAATCGGATGGCCGAATTTGAAGCGCTGGTGAAACGGACTCACAAAGAAGGATTGAAAGTGATTATTGATTTTGTGCCCAATCATGTGGCACGTCAGTATCATTCGGATGCAAAACCAGCCGGTGTGGTCGACTTAGGTGAAAGTGATCATTCCGAATGGGCTTTTTCTCCATTGAACAACTTTTATTATTTGCCCGGACAGGCTTTTGTGCCTCAGTTTGATGTGGATGGATATCAGGAATATCCGGCTAAAGCAACCGGCAACGATCAGTTTACAGCATCGCCTTCTATCAATGATTGGTATGAAACGGTGAAGCTGAATTATGGTGTTAACTACGTAGAGGGCGGTCAGAAACAGTTTGATCCTATTCCTGATACCTGGATGAAGATGCGGGACATTCTGTTGTTTTGGGCATCAAAGGGGATTGATGGTTTTCGATGTGATATGGCCGAAATGGTGCCGGTGGAGTTTTGGGGATGGGTGATTCCGCAGGTAAAAGCTCAATATGGGCATATTATATTTATAGCTGAAGTGTATAATCCAACCGAATATCGTAATTATCTTTGGAATGGAAAATTCGATTACTTATATGATAAGGTCGGATTGTATGATACCCTTCGGGATATTTTGAGCCATAATGCGGATGCAAGTCGTATTACTTATTGCTGGCAGGCATTGGAGGGCATTCAGGATAGAATGCTGAATTTTCTGGAAAATCACGATGAGCAACGTATTGCTTCAGGCTTTTTTGCCGGCGATGGAGCCTACGCTGTGCCTGCCATGATTGTGAGTGCCACATTAAGTACAGCACCGGTGATGATTTACGCAGGGCAGGAGCTGGGTGAGAAAGGAATGGATGCTGAAGGATTCAGTGGGTTGGATGGGCGCACTACGATTTTTGACTATTGGAGCGTTGCTACTTTGCAGACCTGGTGTAACGGCGGTAAGTTTGATACCAAAAAGTTGACTGAAGAGCAAAGATCTTTAAGGGCATTTTACCAGAAGCTGCTGAATCTGACTTTATCCGAAAAAGCGCTCAGCGATGGTTTGCTGTATGACTTGCAATATGCTAATATTAATAATCCGGCTTATCCTGCGCATAAAGTGTTCCCGTTTATGCGTCAGTATGAGCAGGAACGATTGTTGATTGTGGTGAATTTTGATGATAAGACCTGTGATGCCGAAGTTGTTGTTCCGTCGGAAGCTCTTGAATATTTAGGAATTGCTCATGGCGAAACGTTTTCTGTAGTCGATATGTTGAATGAACCGAGAGCGCAGAAAGAATTGCTGGCTGGTGAAAAGTATCAATTGACGTTGAAACCATGGAGCGGTAAGATATTGAAGTTGACGAAAATCTAAAATCAATAAAGTTATGAAGAAAAGTGTTTTCCTGATGATGATGTGTGGCATCATTTTGTTGCTGACATCCTGTTCTTCTATGAAAACGTCGCCCGCTGTAACAGCTCAATTTGCAGATAAAGTAGAAAAGCGGAATTTTACGGTGAAAATGAATTATGCCAATCCGATGCGGATGCGGCCTGTTTATCTGACTTCGGAATATACATTGCAGGTAAAAGGAGATTCGGCGATTGCTTTTTTACCTTATTATGGAGTGGCTCATGTGGCGCCGTTTGATCCGTCGGAGGGTGGAATTAAGTTTGCACAACCGGTGAGTAACTATAAAGTGGAAACGAACAAAAACAAGACAGGTTGGAACATCACTTTTCGTGTAAAATCCAACCAATCGGTCTACGATGTTTTTATTAGTGCTTTTCGAAATGGTAGCTGCTCAGTTTCCGTCAACTCTTACGAGCGGGATATGATTTCGTTTCAGGGAGAGATTATGAACTGATTAGAGTGGGGGTAAAGTAACAGCTCAACTTATAGTTTGAAACAAAATGCCAAATTTTAGTTTAATAATATGCCTTTTTTGCTGTGGTATCTGAAAACTATAAGTAAAAAAGACCTTTTTCTTTCAGTCTAAAATTGGGGTTTAATTATATGCAGAAATTAATAAGGAAATTTTTCTCTAATTTGTTGGTCGACCCAAAAAAAAATGCGATATTTACATACGATTTTGAAAGCGATGAAATTTGATTTAAGTAACTGGTAATTATGTAGTTATTGAAATCAAATTTTTCTGTTTTTCGGGATTATTCCGTTATATCAAAATACAAACTATATATCAAAATGAAAGAAATTAAATTCAGTCTTGTTTATCGTGACATGTGGCAGTCGTCAGGTAAATACGTACCTCGTAAAGACCAATTGGCCAAAATTGCACCGGTAATTGTTGAAATGGGTTGTTTTGCACGCGTTGAAACCAATGGTGGTGCATCAGAACAGGTGAATCTGTTGTACGGAGAAAATCCCAATCAGGCTGTACGTACGTTTACGAAAACCTTCCACGATGCTGGTATTCAGACACACATGCTCGACCGTGGTTTGAACGGTTTGCGTATGAATCCTGTTCCTGCTGATGTGCGTGAGTTGATGTACAAAGTGAAGAAAGCACAGGGAACCGACATTACCCGTATCTTTTGTGGATTGAACGATGTGCGCAACATCATTCCTTCTATCCATTATGCAAAAGCTGCCGGAATGATTGCTCAGGCTACTATGTGTATCACTTATTCTGAAATCCACACTGCTGAGTATTATATCGCAATGGCTGAACAACTGATTGCTGCCGGAGCTGATGAAATCTGTCTGAAAGACATGGCCGGTATTGGTCGTCCGTCTACTTTGGGCAAAATTGTTAAAGCGGTAAAAGATGCTCATCCTGATATCGTAATGCAATATCACGGTCACTCAGGACCTGGTTTCTCGGTAGCTTCTATGTTGGAAGTTGCTAAAGCGGGTATCGATTATATCGACGTAGCAATGGAGCCACTTTCATGGGGTATGGTTCACCCTGACGTAATTACCATTCAGGCAATGTTGAAAGACGCAGGTTTCAAAGTACCTGAAATCAACATGGCTGCCTACATGGAAGCACGTCGTTTGACTCAAAGCTTTATCGACGATTTCTTAGGTTACTTTATCGACGAACGTAACAAATTCATGACTTCATTATTGGTGGGTTGTGGTTTGCCTGGTGGTATGATGGGATCGTTGATGGCCGACCTGAAAGGGGTTCATGCGGGTATCAACTCTTACCTGAAATCGCAGGACAAAAAAGAATTGAGCGTAGATGAACTGTTGGTAATGATGTTCGACGAAGTAAAATACATTTGGCCTAAGTTGGGTAACCCACCGTTGGTAACTCCATTCAGCCAGTATGTGAAAAACGTTGCTTTGATGAACGTAATGTCGATGGTAAAAGGTCAACCACGCTGGACAATGATCGACAAAAATACTTGGGATATGATTTTGGGTAAAGCGGGTAAGCTTCCGGGAACTCTTGATCCGGAAATTGTTGCTTTGGCGAAAGAAAAAGGATTTGAATTCTTCGAAGGTAATCCACAGGATAACTATCCAAACGAACTTCCACGTTTTATTGCCGAAATGGAAGAATTGGGTTGGGATCGTGGCGAAGACGACGAAGAATTGTTTGAATTTGCCATGCACGAAAAACAATACCGCGAATTCAAATCGGGCGATGCTAAAAAGCGCTTCGAAAAAGAATTGGAAGATGCCATTAAAGCGAAACTGGCAAAATCAAATATCGTTATTCCTGATATTCGTGCATTGAAATATCCTAATGCAGAGCCAGTTATTTCAAATGCTACCGGTCGTGTAATTTGGGAACTTGATTTCAACGAAGGTTCGAATGTTCCTGTTTATGGACGCGAATACAAAGAGTATGATACTTTGTGTACTATCCAAACAAATTACGGTTTGGAGCACATTGGTAGTTTCTGCAATGGTCGCATTGTTGGTATCGAAAAACAACAGGGTGAAACTGTTCGTAAGGGCGAAATCATTGCTTACATCGAGAAAAAGGACTAAGATACTTACTACTCGCACTGGTTTTTAAAAATGGCTGTCTGGAATATTCCGGCAGCCATTTTTTTCTGCGTCCATTTTCAATTCAAATCAAAATAAAAAGCAGCTCCGGTTGCCCGAAACTGCTTTTTCATGTTATTCAATTATTTAATTGCTTATTCCTTCAAAGCTGCCTGTGCTGCTGCCAGTCGTGCAATTGGCACACGGAATGGAGAGCAACTCACGTAATTCATACCCACGCGGTGGCAGAATTCGATGGACGATGGTTCACCGCCATGTTCGCCGCAAATACCTATTTTCAAATCCGGACGAACCGAGCGACCGCGCTCAACTCCCATGCGTACCAACTGGCCAACACCGTCCTGATCAAGCACTTCGAATGGGTCGGCTTTCAGAATTTTCTTTTCCAGATAGATAGGAAGGAAAGAAGCAATGTCGTCGCGCGAGAAACCTAAAGTCATTTGAGTAAGGTCGTTAGTTCCAAATGAAAAGAAATCGGCACCTTCGGCAATTTCATTTGCAGTAAGAGCTGCACGTGGAATTTCGATCATCGTACCCAGTTTGAATTCTATGCTATCGCCCACTTCTTCGAACAAGGCAGCAGCTGCACTACGGATGATCTTTTCCTGTTCCACAAATTCCAGACGGTTACCTACCAAAGGTACCATGATTTCAGGAATAGCTTTAATGCCTTTTTTCTTGAGAGCAATGGCAGCTCCCAAAATAGCACGTGTTTGAATTTCGGTGATTTCAGGATAGGTATTTCCCAAACGGCAACCACGGTGACCCAACATCGGATTTTGCTCGTGCAATGCTTCCACGCGTTCTTTAATCACCCGAAGTGAAACATTCATGGTTTCTGCCATTTCCTGTTGACCTTTATAATCGTGTGGCACAAATTCGTGCAAAGGAGGATCGAGCAAGCGCACGGTAACAGGTAGTCCCACCATAGCCAGGAAGATACCTTCAAAATCTTCTTGTTGCAGCGGTAATATTTTTTCAAGAGCCAAACGGCGACTTTCCGGATTATTGGCCAGAATCATTTCGCGAACGGCTTTCAGTTTTTCGCCTTCGAAGAACATGTGTTCAGTGCGGCATAGACCAATTCCGGTGGCGCCAAACTTGCGGGCTACGCCTGCATCGTAAGGTGTATCGGCATTGGTGCGTACAGTCATACGGGCATATTTATCGGCTAAAGTCATCAAAGCAGCAAAATCTTCGTCCAGATCAGCTTCTTTTGTTGGAACTTTTCCCAGGTATATTTCACCAGTTGAACCGTTTATGGAGATAAATTCGCCTTCGTGAATTACGGTATCGTCTACTTCGATCGTTTTCTCGGCATAATCAATCTTTAAAGCACCAGCTCCCGAAACGCAGCATTTACCCATACCGCGGGCCACTACAGCAGCGTGAGAAGT
>JBJOOU010000150.1:0-55335 GCA_046051105.1 Bacteroidota bacterium | reverse complement strand
GCCTAAAATATTCACAAGGACAATCAAATATTATTATATATAAGATTATTATAAATAGCGTCCGCCGAAAAGCTGATAGAGTAGGCATTATAAAAAACATATTATATGAAGAAAATTTTGTTGTCAGTTTTTGTTGCATTGATCTCATTATCGGTGTCAGCACAACATTTTGGAGTAAAAGCAGGTGTGAACATTGCAGGATTTTATGGTAATGATGCGGAAGCAACTAAAAACATCACAGGTTTCAATGTTGGAGCCTTATATGAAGTCCCCATTTCGGGAGGATTTTATTTTCAACCTGAATTGTTGTTGTCGATGAAAGGTGCTACAGTTAGCGAATCAGGAGTTGATGCTAAATTTAAGCCGTATTACCTTGATGTGCCTTTAAAGCTGATGTATAAGTTCAAGTTTGATGCAGGTAATTTGACGATTGCTGCCGGCCCTTATGTAGGACTGGGTGTATTTGGAAAGCTGTCTGGAGAAAGTCAGGGAGTAACTGCATCCGCCAATTTATTTACTAAAGTTGGTAATGCAGCAGAGCCTATGATGAAACGTTTTGATGCAGGTATTGCTTCTTCGTTGGCCTTTGAACTACCTAAAGGGTTATTCTTTAGCCTGGATTCTAATATGGGTCTTACAAAAGTAATAAACAGTGATCCGGATCCTGAAGTGAAAAACACAGTATTATCTTTGGGCGTAGGATATAAATTTTAATGCCATAGCCATACGATAATAAAAATAAAGGAAGAGAATTCGGCGACGGATTCTCTTTTTTGTTTTCAATTCTTACAAAAGTGATTCTTATTGCTGCAAAGAGGATTTGTTTAGTGTTTAAAATTGTTTGTGTTTCCAACCTTTGCTTTTGCGGGGTGTTATTATCGCTGGTGGACTGAGCTAAATATCAGAGAGGGGTTGAAGAGCAACTAACCAATAGAATGAACTGAGTTTGATTGGTAGACTTTTAAAACGAAAAGCGTATGAAAACAAATATTTTGAAATTGCAGCAAATTGGCAGTCAGTGGGAAATGGATAGTCCGTTTCTGTTTGGCGCACATCATAACGATCGGTATCCGGTGGCAAATGAGGCAATGGGGCCGGCGGTGTCGTTGGAAGGCCGGAATACAGGAGCTGATTTTTCGGGGAAAGATGGGTTTAGTATGTATCACGGACAGCGGGTGCCGGGATTTCCAGCACATCCGCATCTGGGTTTCGAAACGGTGACCATTGTGCTTGAGGGCTTTGTGGATCATTTTGATTCGCTGGGGGCTACGGGGCGGTATGGCAATGGTGATGTGCAATGGCTCACAACGGGCAGCGGATGTCAGCATTCGGAAATGTTTCCGCTGTTGCGCACGGAGGAGCCGAATGCTACTCATCTGTTTCAGTTGTGGCTGAACCTGCCTGCTGCATCAAAGGGAGTGGCGCCGCATTACAAAATGCTGTGGAACGAGGATATTCCGGTGGTACGGCAGGGAGATGATGCCGGGCGGATGACCGAAGTGCGAATTATTGCTGGAAGCTGGAAGGGGATTGATGCATTGTTGCCGGCGCCTGATTCGTGGGCAATGGATAAGAAGCATGGTGTGCGGATATTGCTAATTAATATGGATGCGGGTGCTCGTTGCGTGTTGCCGGCTGTGGATGAAAAGGTATTGCGAAATGTTTATTTCTATCAGGGGCTAGCGGATATCGAGATAGATGGGCAAGTGGTGGCGTCATCTACAAGAATCAAGTTGAAGGGAAATGCAGACGTGTCGATTCGAAACGGAGCTGAGCGGGCGTATTTGCTGCTGTTGGAAGGAGAACCAATACAGGAGCCGGTGGTGCAATATGGTCCGTTTGTGACGAACTCGCGCAACGAGCTGATGGCAGCTGTAGAGCGCTATCAGAAAGATGAGTTTGGCGGGTGGCCGTGGCCGTCGGCCGATGTGGTGCATCCGCGGAGCAAGGGGCGATTTGCACGCTATGCGGATGGCAGCGAGGAATATAAATAGACGGAGTGATAGAGAATGAAAGGCAGGTGAGAACCTGCCTTTTTTGTTGAATGCCTCCCTAAGCTTCGTCAAGATCTCCCATAAGCTTCATTAAGACCTCCCCAACCTCCGTCAAGACCTCCCCTAGCCCCTCCACAGGAGGGGGATGGTAAAATATCCAAGGTTGTATAAGTAAAAAAATGACAGATATATACGCTTGCACTTTTATGGGTGACTAAATAAAACGAACGAAATTTCGCACTTAGCACTCCCTCTCCTCGAGGAGAGGGTTGGGGAGAGGTCTAAATACAATTGAAGAATGAATGTAAATCGTTGAAGCTTAGTAAGACCTCCCCTGGCCTCCGTCAAGTCGGACAGGCTCTAAAGGAGTAGTTCTTATTTATTTCTGCCCCAAGCCCCCAAAGGGGATGTTTGCCGACGCTGAGAGGATTGGAGTATTGCAAATAGAGAGCTGATGTTTTTTTCCTCATTATAAATAAATAGGAATATAGGAGACGAAGGTAACTTAGTTCCCCTTTAGGGGTTAGGGGTAATAGATTAGTATGTGGTTGTTTTCCTGCCCCAAGCCCCTAAAGGGGATGTTTGCGGCAGCTGAGAGGATTGGAGTGTTGCAAATAGAGAGCTGATATTTTTTTCCTCATTATAGATAAATAGGAATATAGGAGACGAATGTAACTTAGTTCCCCTTTAGGGGTTAGGGGCAGAGACTAAGAAGTGGTTGTTTTTCTGCTCCAAGCCTCCGTCAAGTTTTATATGAGGTGCTTTATTTCTGCCCCAAGCCCCTAAAGGGGATGTTTGCGGCAGCTGAATGAATATGTCTGTTGCATATAAATAGCTGTTGGTTTCATTATAATATATTCATAGAAATATAAGAGACAAAAGTAACTGACATCCCCTTTAGGGGCTTGGGGCGATATACTAAGGGTGTTTGTGAGAAATGAATATTGAGCATTTGCAGATTTATAGAGAAGGTTTATAGAGGGGCATTAACTATATGCAGAAGGCATAGGAGATGCGTGCAGAAGCTATAGGAGATGCATGCAGAAGCCATCTGATACAAGTGCAGAAGCCATCTGACATGCGTGCAGAAGGTATCTGATATACATGCAGAAGCCATCTGACATGCGTGCATAAGTCATCTGACATACGTGCAGAAGATATCTGACATGCGTGCAGAAGGTATCAGACATACGTGCAGAAGATATCTGACATACGTGCAGAAGCCATAGAGACACATGCAGAAGGTATCTGACATGCATGCAGAAGGTATCTGACATACGTGCAGTACCCATAGAACTTTGTGCAGAAGCCATCTGACACACGTGCAGAAGACATCTGATATGCGTGCAGAAGCATAGGAGATGCATGCAGAAGGTATAGGAGATACGTGCAGAAGGTATGAGATATGTGAAAAATATGTACATCAAGGCCAAAAAATGAGTTTTGATGGTTAGTTGGTGGTCGGAATTTTGAGTATTTGATGCGCCTGGCAATGTGATGATTGTACTCTCTCAAGCAATTATTAGTTAGACTGAATAGCCCGAAATTGCGAAAGTAAATAGAGCTTGAGAATTGCTGCATCGCTTGCAACGTTTTTTTGAGCGATGGGTGTACATTATTTTAATGGAATATGGTTAAAGTGTGAATAATTAGTGTATATTTGCGGTGGAAATGATCCAAGCTCCCCTCCTGCCCTGTATAGCTGAACAATTGGAGTAGAAGTTATGGGGGACGGGGCTTAATCAAAAGTCCGGTGGATAGACTAGATATGTAAATTAAAATCATAAAGGTAATATATGTCCACCTCAGGTTCCCATATCCAGTTTGAAGTTCCTATATATAGGTGTTAGGCGTACTTTTAAAAAAATAAGAAATGGCAGAACTAAATAGACTTGAAAAGTTCAAACTAGAGAATTTATTTGACATGGGTGGTGGCTATGTTTTAAATTTCACCAACAGAACATTTAGCGATTTTATTCAAGACAAGATTAATATCGAAATTTACAGTGACAAATACTCAGATGATGGCGACTCAAAAGCAAAAAGGTTGAGAACTTTTTGGTTGAAAGAATCAAGCTACAACGTTGGGAAACTCTGCTTAGCATTGATTGAGTATTGGCTTGAGAATAAAACAATCTGGAATAATGAAATAACTGCTCAAGAACAAGAATTATATAGTGACTGCCTAAAAATAGCAAACAGACTTATACAAGACACAGTATTCGAAGAAACTGAAGTTTTTAAAGAAAACCAAGAAGATAAAAGCTTCAATTTACTCGCAAAATCTATAAAAGAAAGTATTGATAAAAATGAGCCGGAAATTGCATTAGATAGATTGCATACATATGTTGTTAAGTATGTGCGACAATTATGTGAAAACCATGCAATCGCATTTCAGAAAGAAGAATCATTGAATGCCCTTTTTGGGAAATATATAAAATATATAATCTCACAAGGTTTTATCGAATCGCAAATGTCTGAAAGGATACTTAAATACTCGATAAATATTATTGAATCTTTTAATGACATAAGGAATAATCGAAGTTTAGCACATGACAACTCAATACTGAATTATGAAGAGAGTGTTTTAATTTTCAACAATATAACAAATGCACTTAGGTTTATAGAATCGATTGAAGATAAAATAAATCTAGGCAAAGAAGTAAAAATAAACGATTCCGAGAATTGGGCGAATTTACCATTTTGAGTGTTGGTTCGCTTTGTTCGAAATCGTCTAAAAAGAAAAAATACGCCTAACTCACGCCTATGCCCATTGGCGGGTTGACGTGCAATTAGCCGGTTTTGCTCCCGCATTCACTTTGTCGCTTTGCGACAGTGAACGCTCCCGCAAACCGCCAAATGCCCATAGCCTCGGTCGTCAGACTGCGCAAAAACTAAAATGAGATTGCTGAGAATCGCGCAAATGGATTTTTTCTCAGTCAGGTATCCGAATATATAAATGTGAAGGGGAGTTTTTGCGCAGACTCTCGTTAGCAGTAATTAAAAAAATGAAAAAGTCAACTATACTCATATTGATTTTGACCATGCTGACTGCTTGTAGACGAGAGAAAAACAAACTAGGTTTGATTGATAGCTGGTATAATTCAGAAGGTAAACTTGAAGGAATGACTACATTAATTCGAGGTCGAGACAGCTTGAAAAATATTTATGAAACTGGTTGTTATACAACTCGAATTGAAATTGAATGGACTTTCTCAGATAGAAATAAAACAGGTATGCCTTCTAAGACTGAAAGTATACTTATGGAAAAGTTTGAAAACGCTTTGATTCCAAGTTTGGAAAAAGATTTACAATCAATTCTAGTTAATGTTTTTACATGGAATAATAAAAGAACATGGTTTTTTTATACTACGTCTGTTGATGAATTTAAAGCTCGACTTGAGAGTACATTGAAAAAAACAAACATGAAACTTCCACTGAAAACGACTACTATAAACGACTCTCATTGGACTGAATATAAGTCTATTTTAGAAGGAAGTGGACTGAAAATGGAATAAAAAAACCTGCTGCTAATACTTAGGCTTCCTGTGATCGGAACGACCCAGCACGGAAGCGTCGGTTGAAGCGTATTAGCTTTGCTGATCTGCGATTCCCCGTCCACCAGAAACTGCTCTTTAAAAAGACAACCGTACGGTGAACAGGCGATGGTACTAAGACCTCCCTCCAACTCCCTCTACAGGAGTGAGAGTGCTGGTTTTTGAAGGGTTGGATGGTTTTGTTCGGGGTGGGTGCCTATTCTTGAGGATATGCACTTTAAATGGACAAAGTCGCGCAGGTTAGACCTGTACTTCGACAAGTTCAGAAAGCGATTACGTGGGAAAGGCGCAAGACTTGTGGGTAGAATGGTGATATAGGGGAGGGCGGTAGGAGTTTTGCGAACTTGTGTAATAAACTTACAGAACGAAAAGGCTACAGATTTATTAGAGAAAAATAGAATAAACAAATAATATAAACATGAAAAAATTACTCATTATTCTGATGGTGCTAACATATAGCCTCAGAAATTATGCTCAAATTGGCGTTGAAGCAGGACCTGATCAGGTATCTGTTTGCGGAAGTTCAATAACACTTGTTCCAGGTGTTTATAAGGGGTGGGCGATGATGCCATTAAATGGTATTGTACCTCAGCCATTTAGTTGTGTGAAATTTATATCAGAAGATGTCGGTTTTATATGTGGTACATCCAATGTGTATAAAACTGTTGATAAGGCTTGGAATTGGAATCCGGTTTATAGCTCTAACTCAGCTTTGTTTAATACGATTTATTTTCGTGATAATCTGAACGGGTTTATTGGAGGAACGGCCGGAGTTATTTTAAAAACCACAAATGGAGGAAGTAGCTGGACTTCTATAACCACCGACGGAAGTACTTCATTTCAGTCGATATGGTTTAGTACCGAGAAGACTGGTTTTGCAGTAGGAAATGCCGGAGCCATTTTTAAAACAACAGATGGTGGAAGCAGCTGGACGAAAACTGTGGTGGATGCCACAACTAATTATTATTCAGTTGTTTTTACTTCGGCAGCTACGGGTTTTATTGGTGGGTCGAATAGTGTGTTACTTAAAACTACCGATGGTGGTGTGAGTTGGACATCCAATACGCTCAATTCAGTCAAAAGTACATTGTATAGTATGAGTTTTATTACTCCACAAGTGGGATATATCAGTGGTACTGTAGGAAGTATTTACAAAACCTCTGATGGTGGTGAAACCTGGAAAATGTATATTGCAGATTCACTCTTTACCGAAGAGTCTCCCGCATTGAAAGGGAAACTGTTGAAATCGATGGTGTTCAAATCGGTTTGTTTTGCATCCACCGACACTGGCTATATCGCAGGATATACGGCTTCGAACAGTGTTTATGCTAAAACTACGGATGGCGGTCAACATTGGTTTGAATTAAATAGTGACTTAAAATCCAAAGCGAATGCATTAACCATTGTAGGTAAACCCAATGTAGGGTATGCGGTTACCTCTTTAGGTCGAGTTCTAAAGTATTATGAAAAACTGACTCCTTCAATGTCTTCAAATTTTCACTGGACGTCTTATGGTGACAATAGCTTTATCAGTCGTGGCGATACTGCCATTGTTAGTCCTACTCAGGATCAAATCTATTTTGTGAGAGGTATTGGTGAATATGGTACTGAAATATCGGATAGTGTGACGGTGCATGTACAGAATTTGCAAGTAAGCAGCACTCCTAAATATACACAGGCACTTGGCGGAACCGTCAAGATAGATAATTACAAAACAAACTATACAGGTACTGATAAATTTAGCTATAAATGGAGCCCCGCAACTGGCTTAAGTTCAGATACAGCTCAATTTCCGATACTGACGCTAACATCAAAGTCGGCACAATACAATCTGACAGTAACAACGCCTTTGGGTTGTACTGCATCCTGTACGGTGACGGTGAAAGACTCCCTGGTTTTACAAGCTATGGCATTGAACGATGTGGTTTGTAATGGGAATGTCAGATTGGGCTATACCACAAACTATTCGGGAAGTGGAAAGCTGCGTTATAAATGGACACCTGCTACTGGGCTAAATAACGATACGATTGCAAATCCGGTTGCTACTATATTTTCATCTACAAAATATACCTTGACGATAACAACGCCTGACGGTAAAACTGCAAGCTCGGAAGTGACTGCTAAGGTTCTTCCACTCACGGTGAATGCAGGTACTGATAAGTTGATAAAATGTGGTAACCCAACAACTCTGACCGGATCGACCAATTACAGTTCTAATACAATCAAGTATAAATGGACTCCATCAACAGGATTGAGTAACGATACCATCTACAACCCTGTAGCCACACCGAGTGGAACAACCACTTACAGACTTACAGCAACCACTCCGTATGGATGCAGCTCATATGATGATATTTTGATAACTGTTGCAGCTTATACTGTGAATGCTGGTGTCGACAAAACGGTTATAGCCGGAAGCAGTGTGAAAATGGATTCAGTAACCGTTACATCGGTGAATAGCAATTTAAAATACAAATGGACACCATCAACGGGATTGAATCGCGACAGTATACCAAATCCTGTAGCTTCGCCATGTGCTACAACAACTTATCGGGTAACGGTAACCACTCCTCAGGGATGTTCTTATTTTGATGATGTGATTGTCACTGTCACTCCACTAACGATCAACCTGGGTGCAGATAAAACAATGAATTGTGGTAGTAATGTTCAGTTAGGAGTTGCTACGTCAAGTAGTGCGATACCTGCCGGATCGAAATACAAATGGACGCCATCCTCAGGTTTAAGCAATGATACCATCCCGAATCCGGTAGCAAAACCATCAGTTAATACAACTTACACATTAACTCTCACACTTCCGAATGGTTGTACCATCTCAGATGATGTAAAGGTATCTGTAGTGGCAATGAATAAACCAAGCATTTCTAAAGTGGAGATTTCGGCTGACAATAAAAATGTGATTTATTGGGAGGCTTCAACCAGCGGAAAAGTAACCAGCTATCATATTTTTAAAGAAACGAATGTTACAGATAATTACACCCAGCTGGGATCGGTGGATGCCACTTCAACATTGATTTTTAAAGATACTTTATCACATCCGGATATACAGTCCAATAAATATAGAATAAGTCTGGTTGATGAATGTGGATTTGAATCAGATATGAGTGTGTATCATAAAACCATGCATCTGACTATCAATAAAGGGGTAGGAACTATCTGGAACTTAATCTGGGAACCTTATCAGGGTTTCACTGTGGCTACTTATAATATCTACAGGGGTACATCCAAACAGAATATTCAAATCATTGGCTCCTTGTCCGGAAGCAATACCCAATTCTCTGATTATTCTGCAGCGGCAGGTGATGTTTATTACCAGGTAGAAGCTGTGGGGACAACTGCTAGTGCTGTAAAATCTCAGCAAATCAAACAGAACAATGCTGCAATGCAACAAGCATCAGTTACTTCCCGATCTAATATAGCTACCAATTATGTAGATGCAAATGGGTTGAATAATCCGTTTGGTTCTGATCTGATTTCAGTCTATCCCAATCCGGCATCTACTGAAATAACCGTTTCGCTCGCTACACAAGCTGTAAAAACTTACATTAATATCTACAATGCGATGGGGCAACAGGTGGCTACACATGAGGTATTTGATGCAAAACAGAAAATCAATATTTCCAATTTGCACAAAGGGATGTATTTGATAGAAGTGAGAAACGAAACTCAGTCTGGAGTAACAAGGCTTCTGGTAGAATAACAAAACAGTCAATACAACCTGAAACTGCTGATTAATATACATGCAGCAAACATAGCAGGTAGTCTGATATAATTAATGAACCTCATTCAACTTGGCTTAACAATCTGTGTTAGATGGGGTTCCCCCATCCAACAGGATATGCTCTTTAAAAGTCTAAAATCGCGCGTTGGTTCGTGCAATGAGTGATAGGATGACTTGAAGAGACTGTGTAAAAACTCTATTTGAATTGACTAAAAAGTGGCGCGCAGGTTTGATGGGATGGAGTACAGAACTTGCTGGACGGCGCAATACTCGTGTGCGTCGAACGAAGATATAAGGAAGGACAGGTAATAATGAATAATAAACTATCATTGTAATGCGAATATGAATTCTGGATGTAATCGTTTAGCAGTCAATTTATCCTGCATTTTCATTCTGATTGGACTAATTGTTTTAGCAGAGCCAGTCTATGCTCAGGGCCACATAACCATCAGAGGTATGGTTCTGGATGCAAAGAATAAAAGCTCTATACCTAATGCAAAAATAAAGTTGACGGGAAATAAACTAACTGTAGCGGATCTGAGTGGAAAGTTCGAATTCCGTTGTTTGCGTGAGGATTCCTTTATGGTTAGCGCAGTTGGTTATAGCCCTCGTATGTTGAACGTTGTTGATTTGGTGGCTGATTCGTCGAGCTGCAATGTGTATATGCAACCCTTGTTTCATCAGCTTCGTTCGGTAGAGGTAGTGGCTGAAAAAAAGAAAAAGCCAACGAAAGTGATGAAGGTTTTGAATAAAATGGCTGAATTGTCGCACCCTTTTAATTACTTCAGCGATGATGAAATATTGAAACGCAGACATATGAAAATCAAGGCCAAAAGTATCTATTTCTCTCAGAATATATACTGGCAAATCAATCGGAAGTTGATTACAGATCTTAGTAAACTATCAGGAAGTGAATTAGATAAATGCATCATTTATTGCAATACGCACATTGCGTTGTCGGCCGACGATGATGAGCTGGCCATTACCAATAAATTATTACTTCTGATTTCTGATTATTTTAAAAGCACAAAAAGCGAAAACCGTGACAGCACAAATGTAAAGGGCTAAAGTATACAGAATATCCCGGGCAATGTTGAACATTAATATTTAAAAATACATACATGGCACAAATACATCCTCACATCAACTTCAACGGCAATGCCGAAGAGGCTTTTTTGTTTTATCAATCGGTATTTGGTGGCGAGATATCGCGAATTGTTCGGTTCGGGGAGTTGGACGGCTTCGAGGTGGCGGAACATGAGGCGGATAAGATCATGCACATTGCTCTGGCGATAGGCAATGGCTTTTTGATGGGCAATGATGTGCCCGAAAGTATGGGGCGAACCAATGAGCATGAAAACAGGAGCAAGATCATGATCGGTGCCGAAAGCCGGGAAGAAGCCGTTCGGTTGTATCAGGGCTTGTCGGTGGGTGGACAGGTGGAAGTGCCACTCGACGAAAGCACAGAGGTCTGTTTTGCGATGTTCAGAGACCGGTATGGTATTGAATGGATGGTAGAATATAACGGATAAATCAGAAATAATATGAAACAAATCAACAAAACGATTCTGCTACTATTGGTGTTGGGTAGCTTTACAGTGGTATTTTCTCAAAATACGAAGAGGATTATCAACACAGTTACAACAAGCGAGAGTACAGACGTAAAAAAGGATTCATTAGGTACGCATTATATCACCACTATCCGAAAGGACTCGGTTGTAGGCGATAGTGTTTTTACAACTAAAACGATTCGAACAACAACTACCAAAATGGAGGGTATTGCAAAAGTGACAAAAGTGGTAGGAAGTACCACCATGACTAAGAGTTTAAGAAGTCGGAGTGTTTCGGAGAAATAAAGAAAAAGATAAGATTTTTTATTCTACTTCGTTATTTTTAGGCGGTATATTCCAATCCAGCAGCACTCTATGGCTGGTTTTTGCGGATAAAACCTTATTTGTTCGAAAGCAATGTTCTTGTCTTTGCGTAAGCAGTCGATGAGTTGCTTTAGATCAGTTTCTTCCCAGCGGTGCTGAAACATAAAATCAGATGGAAAACGTTCGATATTCCGTTGTACTGTCTGGCTGAGTGTTCGGGTTTCAACCCGGTTTATTTCAGCCAGATCGCGATCCGACGTACCCTCCTACCCTCTTATCTCGTAGATTTTGTTTTGAATGTGTAATAATTCCATAGTATGAGCATTTAAAATACAAATCTATGGATATTTTAGAACGTTTAATGCCGGATTCTCATATTTTCATAGCCCTCATATTACAAAATCCACATCCTTGCGTCATAAAATGAATAGCTTACGCTAATCCTTCAAAAGAATCGAAAGAAGTCCCGACTTCTGGTTTTAATAGCATAATAAATGAAACGCACACTTTTTCTTCTTACACTTACAGCTATGACGCTGCTTGCTAATGCTCAAACATGGATTTGGTATCCGGGCGATTATGAAATCTGGTTGGCCAACCAAATGAACAACCGACGTACCGAACGGGGTGCCTTTTTCCCACATTTCTGGAAAATGGACAGCCATTATGTATTGGTAGAGTTCAGTAAAAAGATTGATTTGGCCACTTCCGAGGAAATTGAAATTGCAGTAGAAGGGAAGTTTAATATCAAACTGGACGGCAAACTGCAATTCGGCATGCCGAAGAAATTTACCCTCCCTGCCGGAAAACACAGTTTGAACATCAAGGTGTGGAATCAGGCTACGCCGCCCGCTATTTTTGTAAATGGTAAAACCGTGAAAACCGACAACAGCTGGAAAGTAACGTACGAAGACAAAGAATGGATTGACGAAAGCGGAAAAGCGAGCGACACGTCTGCTACAATTTATATGATTGCCGAAGGTTGGGCTGATTTTAATACTGCCGACAAACTTCCTTCGCAATACAAACTGGCTACCGAAGAGCACAAAGCTGTAAATGTTACTGCCGTTCAGGGAGGACAGTTGATCGACTTTGGTAAGGAGACTTTTGGTTACCTGCGTTTTCATCTACTTTCGGGTAAAGGTAAAATCAATATCTATTATGGCGAAAGCAAGGAAGAGGCAATGGATACCAAATATTGCGAAACGCTGGATCAGTTAACCGTAGATGGTGCCAAAGTGACCGACGAAGCCCTGGCAGCTACTTCGAAAAACGAGCATTTCTACACCCTGGCCAACAGCAAAGCCTTCCGCTATGTGTATGTGACCAAAGATGCAGGTGTCGACTTTAAGGAGCTGAGCATGCTGTACGAGTTCAAGCCTGAAGTGCAACGTGGTTCGTTCAAATGCAACGACGAAGAGGTGAACCAGATGTGGAACGTAGGCGCTTACACCATGCAACTCACCACCCGCGAATGCTTTATCGACGGCATCAAGCGCGACCGCTGGACCTGGAGTGGCGACGCTTACCAAAGCTATCTGATGAATTACTACCTGAGCTTCGATGCACAAACTGTAAAAAACACCATCTGGGCTTTGCGCGGAAAAGACCCGGTAACCAGCCACAGCAACACCATTCTCGACTACACTTTCTTTTGGTTTTTGGGCATTTACGACTATTACATGTTCACCGGCGACCAGCATTTTATTTCGCAGGTATATCCGCGCATGCAATCCATGATGGACTATGTGCTGGGACGCACCAACAAAAACGGCATGGTGGAAGGACTCACCGGCGATTGGGTATTTGTGGATTGGGCCGATGGCTATATGGATAAACACGGCGAACTCTCATTCGAGCAGGTATTGTTTGCAAAGAGTCTGGAAACAATGGCGCTCTGTGCCAAACTGGCCAACAACAGCACCGATCAGGCAAAATACGAAAAACTGGCAACTGACCTGCGCGCAAAACTGCTGCCTGCATTTTGGAATGAAACCAAGAAAGCATTGGTGCACAATCGCCTCAACGGCATGCCGCAAGAGCAGATTACCCGTTATGCCAATATGTTTGCCGTATTTTTCAACTACCTGAGTCCCGAACAAAAACAGGAAATCAAAAAATCGGTATTGCTGAATGATTCGGTGATGAAAATCAGTACGCCTTATATGCGTTTCTACGAGCTGGAAGCCCTGTGCGCATTGGGCGAACAAAAGGAAGTGATGAAAGAAATGAAAGCATACTGGGGCGGCATGATTCGCGAAGGAGCTACTTCGTTCTGGGAAAAATACAACCCTACCGACAAAGGCACACAACACCTGGCCATGTATGGTCGCCCCTACGGCAAGAGCCTTTGCCACGCCTGGGGAGCCAGTCCTATTTACCTGTTGGGTAAATATTACCTCGGCATTCGACCCGTGAAAGCCGGCTATAGCGAATTTGCCATCAACCCTACACTGGGCGGATTGAAATGGATGGAAGGCAATGTGCCAACTCCTCACGGCGACATTAAGCTGTATATGGATACCAAAACCATCAAAGTGACCGCCACCGAAGGCCGTGGCTACCTCACTTTCGCCAGCAAATCCAAGCCCAAAGCCTCAAAAGGCACTATCGAAAAAATGGACGGCAACAACTACCGCCTGATGATTGATGGAAAAGAGGAAGTGGTGGTGAGTTATAAATAATGAGTTTACAAAAATAGATGCCCTGAAGGTTCGAACTTTCAGGGCATCTATTTTTAATATCGAATCACCTTAGCAGTTTGGATGCCCGAAGAGGTTTTCAGTTTTACGATAAATACAGGGTCGCTGGCGGGCAATGTCCATCGGAATTCCTGGATATTGATCGTGTGATTGCTATACAGCATTCGTCCCAAAAGGTTGTAGACCGACACATCTTCGATCGTTTCGGATGAATTGATGATCAGCTCATTGTTGCTGGCGTAAATAGCCGCTTTGTTGGCAACGGGACTATATACAGCAGTAGGGCTGTATTTGATCATAGCAATGTCGGGTTGCGACACGGCCGAAAGCCCTCCACCAATGTAAAAGCCCAAATGAGGAGGCTGATTGTAGGCAGTGTTTTGCCAGGCTACTCCCAAGCGATACACGGGATCGTGCATCGGGGTGAATAAACGATACGTAGTGGCCGTGGTAGTGGTGTAGATTCGGATTTTACTTGAGTCTGAAGTTTCCCAAAGGATGAATTCTTCGCGCCAGTCGCCCAGTATATCTGCACTCAAGCAAGGGGTGGCTTTGGTACTGTTGCACGACGACACGCCACTACCGGTAAGCAAAGTAGAGGTTCCGCTGCCCGTCCATTTGGTCACTTTTACGCCATCGAGCAATTCATCCTGCAAGTCGCCATCCCAGTAGATACGGAAATTCACCGAAGGGCGCGAGGTAGATATCTGCACCCCTTTGCAGCTATAGGTGCCGCTTCCGCCAGTGCTCCACATTTCGAAACCTGCATAGCGCGAATCGATATCAGCTGCTAGTCCACGACCGTTATCCGCAGTTGTTGTATCATTCCAGATAATCGCCCCCGTGGCAGCATCGTGCATTTCGTAGCCATAGCCTTTGCTATAGGCGGCCGACTCTTCGTGTACTTCCCATACTTCCAATCCGGCACGACTTGGATCGAGATCGGACACATGCATGGCATCACCATGACCCAAGCCAGTGCGATACATGAACTTTCCGTCGTGATCGATAGCGCTGGCTCCGTAGATAATTTCATCGTACCCATCGCCATCCACATCGGCCACACTCAGGTTATGATTTCCCTGCCCGTAAGCCCCAGAGCCAGACGTAGAAGAATCGTGAAACCAACGTTGCACCAGTTTTTTATTCACCACATCGTAGGCTGCCAACGCAGCGCGGGTGTAATAGCCCCGACACATCACCACCGATGGATGAACACCATCCAGATAGGCTGTACAGGCCAGGAAACGGTCGCAACGGTTGTAATAACTGTCGCCCCAGGAATAAGAACCACGTTGCGGATTGTATGCAATGGTATTCAGTTCCGCACCGGTTTTTCCATCAAAAAGCGTTAGGTATTCGGGACAGGTATTGATGGTACCCACCATTTTGGAACCACTGGTTTGGGTGGTATCTATGTTTCTATAATCGGCAGTAGGGCTATCGCTGTTCATAATCACATATTTCCCCTGACCATCCACTGTTCCGGGAGCGGTGCGGCACACGAGTTCGGCCAGTCCGTCGCCATCGTAATCGAACACCTGAAACTGGGTATAGTGCGCTCCGGCACGAATGTTTTTACCCAAATCGATGCGCCAAAGCTGGGTTCCATCCAGCTTGTAACAGTCGAGATACACCTTTCCGGTGATGCCGTAGTAGGAATTGTCCTGCGAATTGGAAGGATCCCATTTTACGATGATTTCGTATTCGCCATCGCCATCCACATCACCCACGCTACAGTCGTTGGGCGAATATCCGTAAGGCTGCCCGGTAGGATAGCTGGCATCGGCCGTTTTGCCTACGCTGCCCACTTTGTTGGGCTCGGTACGTCCGTTGGCCGGACGTTTTAGTTGTATGGATTTGTATTGAGCTGCCCATGGAGTAACAGACTTTACTCCGGTAGTATCTTCAACGCCGTTGAGAACAGGGATTACTTTATACACGCTGGTAGTGGTGCCGATGGCATCGGTATAATTGGTAGAAGTGGTGATGGGCGTAGAGGTTATTTTTACATTATTCCGGTATACATTAAACCCGATAGCAGTGTTGTCAGTTCCCAGAAAACGCCAGCTAAGATACACACCTGTAGTGACTTTCACCGCCACCACTCCCCTATTGAGGTATTCCATTTGACGGGTAGCCGCCTGCAATTGGAACAATGAAATGAATATAAATACAAAAAGAGATGAAAATGTAATTCTTTTCATGAAATCAGTATCAATTGATTAGTAATAATTTAAGGTAGAATGAAGTGTCCAAAATTACGGTGATTTCAGGAAGATAACATCGACTATTTGATAGAATATGTAGCTTTTTTGATAGATTTCGAATGAAAAATATCGACGCAATAGCATCAAAAAAAGCGATAACCCATAATGAGCTATCGCTTTCCTAACCAATCAACCAATTTTTACATGAAGCCTAATCAACAATTAACGATGAGATAGAATGTGCTGTTGATGTTGTTTTTACTGCTTTGCCATGTATCCAAAGCATATAATCATAATCTTTATCCGAGTTATTCATCACCACCACTACCAGTTTGCCATTGGTGTTGAGAAATGAAGTAGCCTGAAGGCAACTGCGCGAAGTAGAAGTAGCCAAACGACGTGCTCCGGGACGAATGTATTTGGAAAAATGACCAATGTAATAAAATGCATTATCGTAGATCAACTCTTTAGTTTGTGTATTGTAATGCACCGGGGCAAAACAGTAGTTACCAACGTGATTGGGACCACCGTTTTCGTCGAGCAATATATTCCAATCGGTCCATCCGCATGCACCATTGTTGAAGTCGTTGATCATCTGTTCGCCATACCGTTCGCCCAGCCACCAATCCTTCAGCTGGCTGTAGTTGAACTTTTCGATGCAGCCTTCGGTAAACATCAGGTTTTTCTGCGGAAATGCTTCGTTCACCAGCTTCACGTTTTCGTACATGGGCTTGCCTTTGCTCCAGGTTTCGTACCAGTGAAATCCAATTCCCCAAATGTATTTTGCTGCTTCTGGATCGGAATAGACATCGGTGGCTCGCTGAAACATCAGGTCGCGGTTATGATCCCAGGCAATGATCTTCTTGTCCTGCATCCCATTGCGCACGAGTGTGGGGCCAAGGTATCTCTTGATATAATTGGCCTCTTCTTTTCCCGTAAAAATACAGGATTCCCAGGTTTGAGTAGCCATCGGTTCGTTTTGCACCGACACGCCCCAGAGTTTAATTCCCAGTGCTTCGTAGGCCTTAATGAAACGAATGTAAAAGTTTGCCCAGCTCTGATAATAACGTGGAAGCAATTTGCCGCCCTGCAACATGCTTTCGTTGGACTTCATCCATGCCGGAGGACTCCACGGACTGGCATATACCGGAATGGGACTACCAACGATTTGCAAAGCCTGTTTTATCATCGGCACCCGGTTTTTCAGGTCGTGCTGAATACTAAAACTCTTAAGCAAAGAATCATTTTTAGTGACATAGGAATAAGTTTCGCTCGAGAAATCGGAGCTTTGAATCGTGGTTCGCAACAACGAATAACCAAGACCTTCGTTTTTATCGTAGTAACTACGGAGGAAAGCCTTTTGCATATCCGCTGGCATTTGTGCGTACACTTCGGCTGAAGCATCGGTAATGGCTCCCCCAATGCCAAACAGGCTTTGGTACTGATTGCCGGGACTCACAAATACGGCGATCTCCTTCTCGCTAGGTTGCTCACAATTTTCGAAGGTAAGCGTGGCACCCTTCTGCATCGGTTTGTCACTGCCCTGAGCAGTGGTTACTACCTGCACTTTCTTTCCCTCCAAACTAAACGGAATGGCTTTGCGGGGTGCTGCCTGAACTGCGAGCGATGCCACCAACAACAAAATACCTGATAGTAGTGTGTTTGTTTTCATACTATTATATTTTTTCGTCTTACTGAAAATCAGCATACCAATGGCCGTTGCACTTTGTTGTTGTATGTTTAAACTGCTGCATTGATATCTTCTACAGGATGAATTTCTAAGCGTGTGTTTCTGATTATGGTTTCAGTCCAAGGGCTTTGATATAACCCTCATTTTTGCTACAGTTGCGGAACTTTATATTCTCGATCAACTCTGCGGGTATGTTTTTGATCAGTTGCCTGTCGGGTTGATTATCGCGAACTGCTCCCAAACTGCTGCGGTCTTTTTTAGAATATTCTACAATCAAATCCCAGTTTTCGGGCTTCTTCACTATCATCATACCGCTGGTAGCAGGCATTTTCTTGTAAGGCCAGAAATGCCAACCAATGTTGTTTTTCTCCAGCAACGTTCGAAAAGCAGCTACCCATTCGTCTTTGTTTTCCCCTGTTTCGCCCATATAAATCGGCCGACCGGATTTTGCTCTGAAATCCAGAAAATCCTGAATGTTGGACTGCAAAGTATCGCACCAGTAACGGTGGCAGGTGTACATCATTTTTTCGTCGAAATTGAAATTGGAAAACACTGCCGTATTTCCATCCCATTGAGCTCCACCGCAGATAACGATATGATTTTTGTCGACTGTACGGATGGCTTTGGTAGCTCTGATATACAGCGGCTCCAATTGCTTATTCAGGTCTTCTTTGTTACTGAAATAATGTGCAATAGGCTCGTTCAAGAGGTCGTAGCCGATTACCAGAGGCTCATTGGCATAATGGCGGGCAATCTTTGTCCAAATGTGGCAAAACAATTGCTGATCGGGTTCGCTTTCGAAAATCCACGGATAGCCATAACTATCGTCGATGTTGTCACCGGTTTGTCCGCCGGGAGCATCGTGCATGTCCAGAATCACATACAAACCCTCAGCTTTGCACCAGCCAATTACCCTGTCGAGCAACTCAAATCCCCGGTTCGGATTATTGGCTCCCATATAATCTTCGGCAGTAAAAAGCTTATAATGAAAAGGGATGCGGATAGAATTGGCTCCCATTTGCTTGATATAGTGGATATCTTCCCGGGTAATGTAATTGTCCTGATAGCGTTGCCAGAACCTATTCGTAGCCGACGGACCGTACAATTCTTTAAATAGCTGATCGATCAAACGGAAAGAACTCACCTTGTCAAACATGAACATATAACCTTCGGGATTCAACCAATTTCCGAGGTTGGTTCCTCTCATCAAAAATGGCTTACCATTCGGGCCAATCACTTCTGTGCCTTTTACTGAGAAATAATTCGGTTTCTTTTGTGCCAAAGAAGATTGCGCCAATAAGCAGGCGGTAACAATCAGCAGCAAATATGTTTTCTTTACTATCTTCATATTTTTATATCAATGTTTTTTCCAGGTAAATGAAGCCACCGAACGTCCGGGGCATAAAAAATTGAAATAACGGGTTCCGTCATTCAGAGTCACTGTTTGGCTCACCGTATTGTTGTTGGCCAGCACCACTGCATAACTTCCATCGGGGTTCAGAAATGCCGAAGTTACAACACCCGTTAGCATCACACCATTGGTTGTAGCTATGCGTTGCGCACCCAGCTGAACTACAGCCGACAAATGAGCGATAATGAAATAATGTGAGTTTTTGATAATGTTGGTATAGTTGGCCGAACTAATGTCTACGGCTCCGTAGCAAGACTGACAACCACCATTCCGGTTGGGTCCTTTGTCGGTATTCAGCATCAGGTTCCACACAATCACTCCTGTACACCAGTTGTTGACGGTGCCAAGCGCCACTTCATTCATATCGTCCATCAGGCGCGACGCCAAATTGCGACCATCGCACCACTCGCCGATAGAGGCTTCGGTAAACAACAGCCCCTTGCTGCTTTCAGCATGCACATTGTTGAGCATGTTTTTATCGCCCACATAGTTGTGAAACGCAGCTCCGGCAATATACGCGGCAGCTTTCGCATCCTGATAAATATTCAATGGATAACTGTACTGATCGTAGTTATGATCGTAGGCATATATTTTTGTTGTCAGTCCGGCTGCAGCGAACTTAGGCCCGAGGGCATCGCGCACAAAGGCTTGTTGCTCTTTCCATGTCATCAGCGTAGAGGCTGAGTTTCCACCGTTTAGTGGTTCATTCTGCGGAGTGACAGCATAAATATCAATACCATTTTGCTGAAAAGCCTGAATCCATTTTACGAAATAAGTGGCATAATCCTGATAATATTTGGTAGCTACGTGCCCACTGGTCCACGAATTGTAGGCCACACTCCCACCCTCTTGCGACACTTTCATCCAGCGTGGAGCGGTCCAGGGTGCAGCCATCACTTTTACTGCCGGATTGATGGCCAGAATTTCTTTCATCACCGGAATAACAAAGTTCATCTCTTCGTTGGTCAGGGCAAAATTATCAATCCCCTCCTTGTCGCAACAGGTATATTCACTCAACGAAAAGTCTGAGCAACCGATGGCTACTCTTACATAGCTAAAACCATAACCGCTACTGGTAGAAAAGGTCTTTAGCAGAAATGCATGACGAGCAGCGTCTGTCATTCGTAGTAAATTGTAGCAGGTAGAACCTGTAATAGCAGCCCCGAAACCGTCCATGGTTTGATAGCGGGTGAGCGTATCCAGCAAAATGGTGTTGGAGGTACCCGATGGCCGTCCAGTAAGCAGAGCTGCCGATTTCAGCGTAAGTTCGTTGCTCCTGTCGGACGATGTCAGGTAAATTTTGGCTGCATTGACGGTACTCGTTGTATCGGTGCTGTTGTTTTTCGGCACCGTCACAATCCCCGACTCGGTGCCACAAGCCGTAAATGCCACCGATATCGCCAGTATTATATATTTAATTCTCAATTTCATACGTTCATATTATTTTTAGATAGTTGTCGCATGGAACTCGCAATGAACATCGTCTTTTGGTTTAAACGCCTGTTTAAATGCTCGTTTCATTGGTTCTACGGCTTATTTATTTCTGAAAAACACGTACATAATCAATCTCATAAGCCAGCGGGAGCGCCGATTCGTCAATACCTAAATAACCGCCCCAGTTACCACCCCACGCCAGATTCAGCTTCAGATAAAAAGGCACATTGTAAGGCCAGGTACTTTTGTTGCCTGCGCCATCGTTATTAAAGGTAAAATACAATACACCATCGATATACGCTTTAATGTAGGTAGCCGTCCACTCCATAGCATATACGTGAAACGAACCTTCGGCATTGTTCACATATTTACGCGTCATTTTTTGAGTATTCTTAGTCGAATTATAGGCATCGCAATGGATGGTAGCTGATACCAGATTGGGTTCTGCTCCGATTTCTTCCATAATATCAATTTCGCCATCAAGCGGCCACGATACAAAGTTTTTGGGTAGCATCCAGAATGCCGGCCATGACCCTTTGCCTTTAGGCAGTTTCAGTCGGGCTTCGAAGTATCCGTAGGTCCATGATTTACTTGTATTCATGCGTATAGAATACACCGTTCCATTCATCTTGCGGCATTTAATTTTTAAACTTCCATCGGATACATAGGCCAAGGTATCAGCGCCCGTTTTTCCGGCTACGTAGTTCTCAATTTCGTTATTTCCCCAGCCACTGGCACCCGTTTCGTACCACCAGTCGGTAGTAGATGGCATGGCTGGTTGAGTGCTATTAAATTCATCGTGCCAGGTAAGCACATAACCATCAGGAGTACTAATGTTTACATTTGTAGTGCCTTCGTTGCAACCCTGCAACACAGTGTATGTTTGCGAATAAGTGCCAATGTTGAACGTAAGTGTGGCTGTACGACTGGCATCGCTTGCGTTTTGGTCGGCAGTCACCGAAATAGTTGCCGAACCGGCATTTCCGCTTGCGGACGATAGTTTGCACCAACTTTGATCCGAAGTAACCGTCCAGGCATCGGTAGCAGTAAAGCTAATATCTTTAGGAGCTGAATTATAACTCAGCACCAGACTGGTATTGGCAAAAGTAATGCCCGGTGATGGTTTTTGTATGATTTTAAGCGTTTTGGTGCTGGACAAACGCTTGAATGTAAGCAGTGCCGAACGTGCGGTTTGCAGTTCGTTTTTAGTAGTATTGATTGTAACCGAAGTTGTGCCTTTCAATCCACCCGAAGGAGAGCATGTACACCAGCTTTGGTTTGAAGTAACACCCCACTCGTCGTTCACGGTAACTTGCACAGCTCCCGAACCGGCCGCATAGTCAAAAACCAGTGAGTCGGCACTCAGGCTGAAAGTTACTTTGGTTGACGCAGGCAAATCATTCCCACCATTGCAGGATAGAAAGAACAAAGTAATAAGGCAAAAAGAAAGGGGTCGTAGTTTCATTACTGCTTGATTATATAAATAGTTGATGCTGAAAAATAAAAAGAGAGTAAAATGTATGAGTAA
Source organism: Bacteroidota bacterium (assembly GCA_046051105.1). Lineage (GTDB taxonomy): Bacteria > Bacteroidota > Bacteroidia > Bacteroidales > Paludibacteraceae > Paludibacter. The sequence continues at coordinate 33,196 of JBJOOU010000150.1, read as the reverse complement.
TAATAAAAACAGATGTTCATTTAAATTTTGGAGAGAGCCAAAGCCCTCTCCAAAAATAACTAAATAGAACTACACAATCAGCTTTTCCTTACAAACCTGTATCTCCAGGAAATACCAGTACCGAGCGACACAAACTCCAACAAGTTGTTGGTCATCTTGGTAATCAGATATTTCGGGTTATTATATACTTCTTCTGAAGGTACATACGTTACAAGCGTTTTTGCAGGGAAAGTCAGATAATACTTACCATTTTCGAGTGTAACTGTATAAGTACTATTCTGAATAGCAACAGTTGCCTGATAATCCTTTCCATCATTGGTATTGAACTGATTAAATGGATCAAACTTACAACCAGAGTTAACATAAACTGTACCTGCAGTACCCGGATCAAAAGTATAGGCCAGCGAGCTATTAAACGTCAGAACATCATCATATAGTCCGTAACCATCTTTGCCTTCGGCAGCGCAACTCCACCAGCCTGTTGGGTTGGATGCATTTTCTCCGCAACCAAAATGCCCATCGGTTGTTTCATCCCACTTCCATGAGCCCACAATAGCTGCCGCATACTTACTGCCATCCAATTCGGTATCGCCACCAGCATCAAAAACAGCTTTTGATACCAGTTGGATTTTCCATGCAATACCCCCATTGTAATGTACCAATGTAACAACATCATTTGAAATATTTACCACCTTAAATCTTGGCTTATTGTATGCATCAGCATTTGGCACATAACCAACAAAAGTACCTGCAGGAAAAGTGATAAACAAATCTTCACCTACGATATCCATTGTCCATGTCGTGTTTTGTACCGCAACTGTTGCCTGATAATCATTGCCATCATGTGGATTGAATGCATTGAGAGGACTAAAAGTACAATCTTTGTTTACATAAATAGTTTTACCAGCACCCGGATCATAAGTATATGTACCTGATGATCCATTACCATTATACCCAAATGTAAATACATCGTCGTACATGCCAACACCTTCTTTTCCGTTGGCTCCACAGCTCCACCAGCCCGTAGGATTACCATAGTTTTCTCCACAACCAAAATGGCCATCTACTTTCGAATTCCATACCCATTGTTTGGTGCTATTGGTAAGTCCTCCACAAAGTAAGGTGATTTTCTCTTTCGGAACCAAAGTGTTGTTTAAAACAAATGACAATGTAACAGCTCCATCACTGATGCCATATTTATTTGATACTTTTGCTTCTATCGAATAAGTACCTGCCTTAGCCACCACCATTTTGTAAGTCAAATCAGTATGACTCACTCCATCAACCATCCAAACAGGTCTTGCTTCTGTACCGCTGAATGATAGAGTCACAATATTACTATCCTGATTTACAGACACATTAAAAGCATCTTTATACTCAGTTATCGATGGTATTTTCGTTTCATCGGCATTCCCATAATCATTCTCCGTACAAGCATACATGAACAACGGGAGTACGAATGCCAAAATTATTTGAATTATTTTCTTATTCATAATCGTTTCTTGCTAGTTGATTAATAATTGTTTTGGGTAAGAGTGCCCTGAGCTGCATCTATTTCACCTTGTGGAATAGGCAGGTATTTTTTACTTTCGGACCAACCTACGGTACGGGTTAGTGTAGAGCCAGCTGTAAGTACAGTCGCTGCTTTACCGCTGCGAACCAGATCCCAATAACGTTTGCCTTCACCTACAAATTCTTTATGACGTTCATTCAGAATATTGTCGATGCTAACAGTGACAGATCCCAAGCCGGCACGGGTACGAATTTTATCCAAATAGCCTTGCGCTTCGGCAGTAGAGCCATCGGTTTGAAGCAACAATTCAGCTGCATTCAGCAGTGTTTCGGCATAGCGATAGAAACGAACATTGTTGTTGTAATTCAAATCACCATCAGCAGTATACCCTTTGTTACCATCTTTACGGGGTAGATATTTACGCAGAAAATAACCGGTGTCCTCGAATCTAGGAGAATATTTAGCTCCTTTCTTTGCTTTATAATCAGCAAAATTCAATACGCTGGCATCCCGTCGTTTATCATTACTATCGAACATGGTGTAGGCACTGGCACATACAGGCTCAAATCCCCATCCTCCATTAAAATCATTGACTGTATCTTTAGGATAAGATAAATTATTGATCCCTATAAATTTAGGGAATACCGATCCTCCTGTAACAAGTGGTGAACCCCATGAACGGTTACCATTGCTTGAAGTATAATTGATTTCGAAGATAGACTCGCTTCCCCATTCGCCGGACGATTCCCACATAGATGCAAAATCAGTTACCAATGAGTATTTCCCGGAAGCTATGATTTCTTTCATATATCCCAACGCCTTCGGATAACGTGCAGCATCTTTCTGGTACATCACCACATCGGCATAAAGCATTTCGGCCATTGCTTTGGTTACGTGACCTTCATTGCCTACTGTTGATTTCATTGGCAGGCTACCTGCATTTATTACTGTCTCCAAAGAACTTGCAATTTTTTCATACACAGCATCGTGCCCCATCTGTGGACACAGGTACGGAAGTGACAGGTTCGTTTCATAATAAGGGACATTTCCCCAGTATTTCCAAAGCAAAGTATAATACCATGCACGCAAAGTAGTGGCTTCGGCAGTATAAAGTTCTTTCTCTTCCGTGGTCATATCTGATGCATTGCCAATGTATTGCAACACAATATTGGCACGATTGATACCTGAGTAACAGATACTCCAGCTCTGATTACATACCGAAGTGGGTAAAGCACTGAAGTTAGATATTTTGTGCAGATATAAGCAGTCATTGGCATCGCTACCTCCGGCCATTACATCTTCACTCATCAGGTCGGCCACAAAAGGCAGACTTTCGTAGCTGTAAAAATAATCGTACCATTTCAATGGATCGTAGGTAGCCACCAACGCTTCTGTCAGGTGCTTTTTGCTATTATAGTAGGTACCATCTGCCATCAGCTGGCTTGCTGAGTCTACAGTCAGGAAGTCATCGGTACATGAACTCATTCCACCGAGTAGCGACAATGCTATGCAACTTATAATCGTCAATTTTTTCATGTCTTTGTATTTTTATGATTAGAAGTTTATATTTAAACCAAATGTATAGGTTCTTGCCTGAGGATAACAACCTCTGTCGATACCAATCGATTTTCCCCCGGAAGTGCCCACTTCAGGATCAAATCCTTCATATTTGGTAAAAGTGAGCAAGTTTTCGGCTGCAACGTAGAAACGTACGCCGTCCACCAGGACTTTACGGGTCAAAACCTTAGGCAAGGTATAGCCAAGTTGAATATTTTTCAACCGTAGATAAGAACCATCTTTTACATAAAGATCTGAAGATAACCAGTTATTGTTATCATCGGCCCAGGTAAAGCGGGGAATCTTATTGGAGGTACCTTCACCTGTCCAACGTCCCCACATATAGGATGGCAGATTTACAGCCTGCAAGTCGGTACGGCGGGTAGCATCATAAATATCGTTACCGATTGTACCCTGGAATACAGCACTCAAGTCTAAGTTTTTGTAACTTACATTGAAGTTAAAACCATAAGTCCAATCCGGCATACCTTTACCGATTTTTGTACGATCGCCATCGTCAATTTTACCATCACCGTTCACATCCACGAACCGAACATCACCTGGTTTTGCATTGGGCTGTATCAAACCACCATCTGGATTTTTGTAAGCATCTACTTCTGCATCATTTTGGAAAATACCGGCTGTTTTTTTACCATAGAAGAAGGGGAAACATTCACCATTTTCAGCTCTCGAAATAGTCCCTACACTTGAATACGAATCCCAGTTATAGAAGCCAGTGCTGTTACCCAGATTAAGCAATGTATTTTTCAGATAGGATGCGTTAGCACCTACTTTAAAGTTCACATTAGCCACTTTAAACTTATAAGTTGCATCCAACTCCACACCCTTGTTTCTCATTGAACCTACATTACCGGTAGGTCTTGCATCACCTACATAGGCTGGAATTGGCATTTCCATCAACATACCATGAGTGTCTTTTACATAATAATCTGCAGTTAAAGTAACCGCATTGTCAAAGAAGCCAAAATCAATACCCAAATCAGTTTGTTCTGACTCTTCCCATTTCAAGTCGCGGTTAGCAATACCACTTGGCTTGGTGCCGTTTACGATTTGTGCCGATTCCCCTGCACCAAAAGCATAGTTATTACCTGAACTTGTAAGTGCAACATAGCCAAACGATCCAATGGATGAGTTACCGTTTTTACCCCACGAAGCTCTTATTTTGGTATTGTACAACCAATCAGGTTTGATGGTTTTTACAAAGGATTCATTGGTTACATTCCAACCCAACGAAAAAGATGGGAATGTTGCCCATTTATTGTTAGGACCAAAGTTGGATGATCCGTCACGACGCACCGTGGCCTGCAACATATATCTTTCATCGAAGTTATAGCTTAAACGTCCGAAATAGGAAGCCATTGTTGAAGGGCTGTAAGCACTTCCACTCACCAACTGATTACCATCTGCTGCTAATCCGGTTGCAAAATCGATATTCGCTTTGCTTGGATCTTCAGCAATCATCAGATAACGCTGTCCCCACATATAACGCCCGGTCGTTTTCTTGGCAGATTGACCTAAAACAATAGTAAAATCATGTTTATCAATTTTCTTGGAATATGAAAGTGTATTCTCCAACTGCCATACCCAGGAACGATTCATTGATCCATATACACTGTTGCGAGTGTTTTGAGTAGATGGTCCGAGATAATAAATAACATTGTAACCATTATTTTCCCAAAATGAGACATCATTGCTGAAGGAAGAACTTACTTTCAGATTGTCCCAAAGAGTTAATTCACCCGAAAAACCTGCAACAAACTTATTTGAACTACCAATACTTGGCGGTAATGATAATTGTCCTATGGGGTTAGTGATTTCATTAAAATTATCACCTGCAATGTTCAATAACTTACCATTGCGTTTGTCATAAACAGGATGCTGAGTTTTTGAATTTACAAAAGCAATCTCAGCATCTGTATCAGCATATGGATCCATAAGAGGAGTCATTATCAGGGCACTTCCCAGTGGCGAACCATATTCCGAGTTGGTACTAATCCCACTTGACTTCATGTTGGCAAATGAAAGACTTTGTTTCATCACCAGTTTATTCAAAAAATTCCGTTGTTTGGTATCCAGCAATATATATTCATTATTCGAACGGATAGTATAGCGTTTGTAATTGGATCGATCAAAATTTCCTCCGACTATACCTTCCTGACTAAAATATGATCCTGATAAATAATACTTTACCTTTTCACTACCACCACTGATACTAACTTGGTGCTGCTCTTTAGGAGCATTGGCATTAAAGACCTCGTCTTGCCAATCAGTTCCTGTCCCAAAGGAATAGGGGTCGGCATATTTGGTACCGCTACCTGCAGCTAAAGAGGCTTCATTCATCATGATTGCGTATTGAGTGCCATTCAGCACAGAGCGATGCTTCCATGGGTTTTGAATTCCGTAAGAGTAATCGTAGGTCACTCGTGTTTTGTCTGATTTTCCAGATTTTGTGGTCACCAACACAACACCATTGGCTGCACGGGCACCATAAATAGCTCCTGAAGCTGCATCTTTCAGAATTTCAATGGATTGAATATCTCTTGGATTTAAATAGTCAATTCCACCATCGATAGGCATACCGTCTACTATGTACAATGGATCTGAGTTGTTGATCGTACCGATACCACGAATACGTACCTGTGAGCCAGCACCGGGTTGGCCCGAAGTGGTGGTAACTGTAACGCCCGAAAGTACTCCTTTCAAAGCATCGTCGACACGCACCGGTGCTACTTTCGATAAATCGTCGCTCGAAACGCGTGAGATCGATGCGGTTACTACGCTTTTCTTTTGGGTACCATAACCTACTACGATTACTTCGTCCAGATTTTGCTGGTTTTCAGCCAGCGCTACATTAATTTGTTTTTGCTTTGCTACTGTGATTTTCTGTACATTATAACCGATATAGGTAAATGACAGAACACTGCTTTCGGAGGGTACCGAAATAGAATAAGCGCCATTGGTATCGGTGATGGTTCCTTTGGAGGTTCCATCTACTTTTACACTTACACCAATTAGGTCTGAGCCTGATTTGGCATCAGTTACTCTACCTTTTATTACAATTTGTGCTGATATTGTGAAGCTGACACTCAACAACATCGCAATTACAAATACATACTTCCGGTAAGTCGTGAAGTCATTTTCAGAATGTAATGAACACTCCTTAAGTAATTTGTTTTTCATGTGATTAATATTAAATTTAACTGTGAACAATTGATTTTCAATTATTTTTGAAATAGAGAGAGGACTGAAATTTTCTATTAAAAGAATTATGTGCTGTTTTCCATAAGAATGATTGATTTTTTTGATTTAGTATTATGATTTAATGGTCATTATTTCAGTGTGAATTTTGTCATGAGACCACCTTGCGATGAATTTCCTACATAGAGTTCATATTCGCCAGGCTCATTGATATATTGAAGCTTGTCATTGTAAAATTTTAGATCTTCAGCGGTCAGGTTTAATTCCACTTTGCGGGTTTCGCCACTTTTGAGAAATATCTTTTTGAAACCTTTCAGTTCCTTTACCGGACGTACTACGCTGCCTACCAAATCGCGGACATAAAGTTGTACCACTTCTTCGCCATCATATTTTCCGGTATTTTTTACATCAACAGCAACTGTTAGTTGGCCTGATTTTATGGCTATTACACTGGATGACAAGCTAAGGTTTGAGAAATCAAACGTAGTGTAGCTCAACCCGAAACCAAACGGAAACTGAGGATCGTTTTGCTGATCGATGTAGGCCGAAACATAGATTTTATCATCGTTACTTCTGGCAGGACGACCGGTAGAATAATGGTTGTAATAAATTGGAATCTGACCTTCGCTGCGTGGAAATGTCATCGGTAGCTTACCGGATGGATTGATCTTTCCAAACAATACATCAGCAATAGAATTGCCGGCTTCGGTACCCAACCACCAGCTGTATACAATAGTTGGAACATGCTCTACCGCCCAATCAAATACCAACGGACGACCGGCATTTATCATCAGCACAATTGGTTTGCCGGTGGCCGCTACCGCTTTGAGCAACTCTTCCTGAACTCCTGAGAAATGAATATTGCTACGGCTTTTGGCCTCGCCACTCATAGCCGGGCCTTCGCCAAGGGTCATTATCGCCACGTCCGCTTTCAGAGCCGTTTGTACAGCTTCGTCAAAACCGCTTTTGTCCTGATCATTTTCGTTGCAACCTTTGGCATAAAGCAAAGTGGATGAAGGTTCCAGTTGTTGTTTAATCCCTTCGTATTGAGACACAATGCGTGTAGAATCGTCGCTAAACGCTACTGCCCAAAAACCATGATTGGCAACGGTGGCTTTTGCGAACGGGCCTATCAGTGCCACCGTTTTTCCTGCTGTTTGAAGTGGCAAAAGATTCGTGCTGTTTTTCATCAACACCACGCTTTTTGCTCCTATTAGTCTGGCGACCACTCTGTTATCAGTGTTGTTGCGTTGTGCATTTTCACGCTCGGCATTGCAATATCTGAATGGATCTTCAAACAATCCCAACTCATATTTCTTGGTCAGAATACGTTTTACCGCTTCGTCGATCAACGCCACCGGCACTTTTCCTTCCTGTACCAATTGTTTGAGGTTCTTGATATAACAACGACTTTCCATATCCATGTCACTACCCGCGATGATGGCTTTCAGGGCTGCATCTTTTCCATCCTGCGCATATCCATGAGCCACCATTTCGCCAATGCTGCCCCAGTCGCTCACCACAAAACCTTTGAAATTCCATTCGCCTTTCAGCTTGTCGCGCTGGATGTATTTATTGGCCGTGGCTGGAATGCCGTTGATATCGTTGAACGAATTCATCAGTGTAGCCACGCCTGCTTTTACGGCCGCTTTGAAAGGTGGCAGATAGGTTTCGTTCAATTGACGAAGGCTCATATCCACCGAGTTATAATCGCGTCCACCTACCGCGGCACCATAAGCTGCAAAGTGTTTGGCGCAAGCCATTACAGCGTCGGTATTTCCAAGACCTTTTCCCTGAAAACCTTTCACACGGGCCTCAGCTACTTTACAGCCCAGGTAAGTATCTTCTCCGGCACCTTCCATTACGCGTCCCCAGCGTGGGTCACGACCAATGTCTACCATCGGCGCAAACGTCCAGTGGATGCCATAAGCTGCAGCTTCGGTAGCTGCTATGCGGGATGATTGTTCGATTAATGATAAATCCCACGAGGCTGTTTCGCCAAGTGGAACGGGAAAAGTGGTGCGAAAACCATGAATTACATCATGGCCAAAAATAAGTGGAATATGAAGGCGGGATTGTAAAGCGATTTCCTGCAGTTTACGGGTGTTGGTAACTCCTGTTACATTGAGCATGGAACCAACCATTCCTTTACGAATTTGAGTTTCCTTATCACCATCGGTTGTGATTTTGCCGGTTGCGCCCCAATCGCCATTGTACTGATTGAGCTGCCCTATTTTTTCCTCCAACGTCATTTTGGATAAAAGGTCGGACACAAACTTATCTGCTTTCTGCGCTTTATTCATCGACGGCAAAAGACACAACAGACATAATGCGGTTGCTTTCTTGAACATTGTGATTTTTTTAAGTATAAATTTGTATTAGTGTCGTTTTGACAACAAGTAAATCGACGGCAAATATAATGCGTTCTGAAATGATAGCCAAACTAAAACAGTGTTATTTGCACACTAAGTGTATTTATTTAACGATAAGTCCTTTTTTTTCCTAAAAGACTCATGAAAAACCTCAAGTGTGTCAAAAATACAATATCTTTGCCGCAGGTTGTAGAATAAGCTGATAATTATATATTTAATCAAAAAAACAAAGGACTTCATCGCTCAACAACTTAAAATATACATTTTCACTAACTCACACTAAAAAATGACTTTCCACATAGATTTGAGAGTTATTTTCGTTCAATATAAGGTATGACAGAGATCAATTCAACAACGACTGACAACGAATTTTCAAAAACATATATTCCATCTATCTCGGTGGATTGCGTAATATTCGGGTACGAAGAAAGCAAATTGAAAGTTCTTTTGCGAAAAGAATATATTCCCACTACAGACACTGTATTGCTGGAATGGAAACTTCCGGGTAACCACGTTCGGCGCGATGAAGCAATTGACGCCACCGCAGCCCGTATTCTGAAAGAACAAACCGGATTGGAGAATATTTTTGTAAAGCAGTTTCAGGTATTTAGCGATCCGAATCGACTTTTTCGTCGCCGACAGGATTATGATTGGGTGCGTCCGCGAATTTCGGACGACAGGGTAATTACGGTGGCATTTTATTCGCTACTGAATATTGCCGACATTGACAATTCGATGCTGATAGAAGAAGCTGACTGGAAAAATGCATATGAAGTGGAAGACCTGATGTTCGACCACAACGATATTTTTGATGAAGGACTAAAAAAACTCCGCTACGACCTGTTGCACGAGCCATTAGTATTTCAGCTATTGCCCGAAAAATTTACGCTCACGCAGATGCAGAAACTCTACGAGGCAATTTTCAATACGACCTACGATAAGCGCAATTATCGCCGAAAAGTAAACAAAATGCCTTATCTGATACCGCTGGACGAGGTTCAGTCGGGCGTTTCGCATAAACCTGCACGGCTCTACACTTACGATCATAGCATCTACGAAGCCAATCGTACCGAGAATTTCGATTTTGGAATGTAAGTATTAGGTATCAGATAGAAAGCTTGTCTTTACCAATCACCGTATTGTATACTTTCATGATAAAGATATAAACGATAGGAAAAAGCGAAAGAGCATTTGCCCAGATAAGTGGCCCGTCGTGCAGAAGAATGCCATACACCAACCAAAGGGTAATACACACTACGACAATACAATACATAATGAGTGATATGCTTTGGGTATCTTTGGTCATATATACTTTGATTGCCTGAGGGAACTGATTGAGAACGGATAATAAAGATGCTGAGAAGCCTACGATTTCGATTGCTGACATATATTAGATTTTCTCCCAAAAGTAATCTTTTTTTATTTTTTCAAACTACAAAACTTCACTTTAGTATATAAAAAAGCCGCTATCAGTAATGAAAGCGGCTTTTTTATTCCTATTTCTTCCAGAAAAATTATTCTGCCGAGAACTTATAAATACACCATTCGTCGTATTTCTGACCAGGGCGCAATACAGGGCTTGGGAAGAAAGCAACGTTTGGCGAGTTAGGGAATCCCTGCGTTTCAAGACAGATAGCGTCCTGACGGTCGTAAGTTTTACCTTCTTTACCGGTTTGTTTTTCAATCCAATTACCGGTGTAAATCTGCATACCAGGCTGCGTGGTGAATACTTCCATTTTACGACCGCTTACAGGTTCGTACACATAACCAGCCAATACACAATCGCCTTGTTGTGGTTTACGGATGCACCAGTTGTTGTCCATTCCCCAGCCCGGTACATATACTTCATCGTCGATGCGCTCGCCAATAACCACTGGCGTACGGAAGTCGAAAGGAGTGCCTTCTACCGGACGAATTTCGCCGGTTAACGCAAACGATTCATCCAGTACGGTGTAGAAATCGGCATTGATTTGCAGTTGATGATCCTTGATGGTTCCGTTGCCGGCACCTTTCAGGTTGAAGTAAGAGTGTTGAGTTAAACCTACAATGGTTGGTTTATCAGTAGTTGCTTCGTAATGAATGCTCAGAGCATTGTCTTTGGTTAGCTCGTAAGTAAGCGTGATTTGCAAATTACCAGGGTAACCTTCGTCACCATCCGGCGACAAAAGACCAAGCACCAATTTGGTTTCGGTAGCCGAAACTACGTCCCACACCAGGCTATTGTAACCTTCGATACCGCCGTGAAGAGCATTGGTACCGTTGTTGATGGCCAAAGTATATTCAGTACCGTCGATGCTGAATTTACCATCTTTGATACGGTTGGCAAAACGGCCACATACCGCGCCGTAATATTCTTCTTTCTCGATCACTTCTTCCAAAGTATCGAATCCAAGTACCACGTCTTCGAATTTCTTATCGCGGTCAGGTACATACAGACGAATGATTTTCGCACCGTAGTTGGTAATGTCAGCCGACATCCCATTGGCATTCACGATGGTGTACAGCGACACTGGTTTGCCATTGATTAATACGCTATCAGTTGTTTCCATTTTTTTATTTTTATCAAAACCACCCCTGGCCCCTAAAGGGGAACAAAGATTTTCTCTTTACTCCCCTTTAGGGCTTGGGGGTCGTTATTATTTTAATCTACTTTACAAGCACCGTCACCGATTTCGGCGATGTAGAATTCGGGTTTGATACCGATTTTAGCTTCGTAAGCAGCACCTACTTCTTTGATGAAAGTATCGATTGCTTCGTCTTTTACCAATGATACGGTACATCCACCGAAACCACCACCAGTCATACGCGAACCGATAACGCCTTCGATTTTCCATGCTTCTTCAGCCATGCAATCCAATTCAGGACCAGTTACTTCGTAGTCGTCGCGCAAGGATACGTGTGAAGCACACATCAGTTTACCGAATTGCTCGATATCGCCGGCTTTCAATGCTGCAATAGCGTCAGAAGTACGTTGAACTTCGCCTACTACGTGGCGGGCACGACGGAACGCAACAGGATCGGTAATAGCTGAACCAATCTGATCGAATTCAGCTTCGGTCAGTTCAGCCAGGTACTTCAACGGACGAACAGTGTTTAGTTGCTCAACTGCCAGTTTACATTCAGCTACACGTTGGTTGTATGCACCCGAATCCAATTTGTGAGGGCTGTGAGTATTTGAAATAAGAATTTTTACACCTTCAAGTTTTACAGGAACGTGCTCGAATTGCAATGTGTCGCAGTTCAGGTGGATAGCCATGTCTTTTGCACCGTTGGCCGAAGCAAACTGATCCATGATACCGCAATTTACCAACGCAAATTCGTGCTCTGATTTTTGGCCGATTTGTGCCAATACAGTGCGGTCGAAGCCAGTTCCCAACTGATCGTTGAATGCAAAAGCAGTAACCACTTCCAAAGCAGCTGATGAAGAAAGACCAGCACCGTTAGGAACATTACCCCAGATAAGGATATCGTAACCCTGAGTGATAGCGATACCACGTTTTACAAACTGAGCAATCACACCTAGTGGGTAGTTTACCCATGATTTGTCAAGCGGAGTAGTCAGTTGATCGAAACCAAGTGAAATAATTTCTGGTTGGTTCAATGATTTGAATTTCATTACGCTCTCGTCGTTTTTTGCCAACAAAAGATAAGTACCGAAACTCAATGCACATGGGAATACCGAACCACCGTTGTAGTCAACGTGCTCGCCGATCAGGTTTACACGGCCTGGTGAAAAATAAACTGCCTCAGCTTGTTTTCCATAAGCTTCAGCAAAAGCTGCTTTTAATTCTTGAACTGTCATAATGATAATTTGATTTATAATTGTATTTTGTACATTTTTCCGTTTTGGGAACACAAAAATAACAAAATCCGCGAGGAGTAGAAACCACACAACAGATGTTCTTAAGCATTATTATCCTGTTTTATGAATCAAATACTTATTGTCGAAAAAATCACATTATTGAAGTTATTACAAATACACCATATACAGCCTGATTATCACTTGATTAATACTTATAAAAGTTCAAATTAGATGGATATATTTTTGTACTTTTGAGGAATGTACATTTAAGATGATAAAGTAGGAAAAATGCGAAATGTAGAATAATAGTAGAAAATGACCAAATTTTTACCCTCGACCGATATGTAGAACCTGAATATAATTCATAAACGGGTACAAAATAAAGAATTGGTACGTCAAGAACACTAACAAGGAGCAAATTCATGAATAAAATTACCATCAAAACGCTGTATAAATTTTGTAAGAGAGGAATCATCGCTCTAATACTGTTGCAGTGTATAAATAATGATGTATATTCATTTGATAAAGAGTTATTTGTAAGTACATTTAAACCAACATCGGTCTGGATTGGCGCTATTCGTGCCGATTCGGCTCATATTCCTGCCGGAAAACGTTTTCCCAGCTGGGAAATGGGTACGCCCGAATACAAAGCTGTCTGGAAAAATATCAATCCTATTTCGAAGAAAAGTATTTTGCTCCGCAAGGCTTTTTCTGCAAGGAAAAAGATTAAAGAAGCCGTGGTGAGTATTTGCGGATTGGGTCATTACAAGTTGACAATCAACGGCAAAAAAGTGGGTGATGGCGAATTTGCACCTTATTGGAGCGATTACGATAAAACCATCTATTACAATTCGTTCGATATTACTTCCTACCTGAAAAAAGGCGAAAATGTATTCGGCGTGTTGCTGGGAAATGGTTTTTTCAATGCGCAAGGCGGTCGCTACAGCAAACTGAAAGTGTCGTTTGGAGCGCCTACGCTGCTTTTCAGAACCATCATTCTTTATGCCGATAATTCCACCGAAGAAATTGTTTCGGACAAAAGTTGGAAATACGCTTTTAGTCCAATTACCTTCAACGACATTTATGGAGGCGAAGATTACGATGCACGATTGGAACAAAAAGGCTGGGACAAACCCGGATTCAACGATACTGCCTGGAAACCGGTGGTGATTCAGGAACCACAAAAAGGCAAACTGACGCCGCAAAAAGGTGCTCCAATCCGCATTATGGAGCAGTTGCCTTACAAATCGGTAAAAAAACTCAGCAAAGCAGAATGCGACAGTTCATCTTTTCGTTCCAAACGCAAAGTGGATCAATCTGCTATGGTGTTCGATATGGATCAAAATATGGCTGGATATCCCCAAATCACAGTCAACGGAAAAAAAGGCGATAGCATTACCATCTTTGTGGGCGAAACTGTTTTTCCAGAAGGTGTGGTGGATCAGCGCCAAACTGGCCGTCCGCATTGTTATACCTATGTGTTGAAAGGCACCGGCGACGAAACCTGGCATCCACGCTTTTCGTACTATGGTTTCCGCTACATTCAGGTGGAAGGTGCCGTGCTGAAAGGCGATAAAAATCCACGCAAACTGCCCATTCTGAAAGATATTAAATCCTGTTTTGTGTACAATTCTGCTCCGCAAATTTCCAGTTTCGAGTGTTCCAATGAGTTGTTCAATAAAACGCATATTTTAATTCAAAAAGCCGTACGGAGCAATATGCAGGGCGTGTTTACCGACTGTCCACAACGCGAAAAACTGGGTTGGATTGAGCAATTGCACCTGAATGGTCCGGTTTTGATGTACAATTATGATTTGAAAGATTTTCTGCCCAAAATCATGCAGGATTTGGTAGATGCGCAGCAGCCAGATGGTTCGGTGTCGTCCATTGCGCCAATGTATAATATTTTTGGCAGCAGTAAAGGCTTCGACGATTTTGGCGTATCGCCGGAATGGGGTAGTTCCATCGTTATTTTGCCCTGGATGTATTATGAATTTTACGGCGATTCGTCGCTGATTGTAAATAATTATCAGTCAATTCGCCGTTGGGTGGATTACATGAGCTCCCGTGCCAATGATCATGTGCTGTCGTTTGGGTTAGGCGATTGGTACGATTATGGCAACTACAAAGCCGGATTTGCGCACAATACGCCTGTGCCTTATGTGGCAACGGCCTATTATTTTTATGCCTTGAAATACCTCGTAAATTCTGCCGAAATGGTGGGGAATAAGTATGATGCGGCACATTATTCAGTTTTGGCCGAAGAAGTCCGCAAAACGTTGAACACAAAGTTTTTCAATGCTGAAACCAAACAATATTCCACCGGAAGTCAAACAGCTAATTCATTGGCCATTTATATGGACATTGTGGAGCCTGCCAATCGTCAGGCAGTGTTGGATAATCTGGTGAAAGACATCAAAGCACACGGCAATCGCCTGACAACCGGCGATATTGGCAACCGTTATTTGTTCCAAACATTGGCCACCAACGGGCTGAATGAGCTGATGTACAAAATGTTTAACCATGAAGAAGCACCGGGTTATGGTTTTCAGTTGAAATACGGCGCCACCACGCTTACCGAGCAATGGGATCCGCGTCAGGGAGCTTCGTGGAATCACTTTATGCTGGGCCAAATCGACGAATGGTTCTTTGCTTCATTAGCTGGAATTCAGACCGATCCGAAACAGCCGGGTATGAAGCATTTGATCATCAAACCCGAGCCGGTGGGAGATTTGAAATTTGTAAAAGCATCGACAAAAAGTGTTTATGGTCGTATTTCAGTGGAATGGAAACTGGAAGGAAAGCAGTTTAATTTGCATTTAACGATACCAAAAAATACAACTGCTGAGGTTTATCTTCCCGGAAAAACCGAGCCTAAAACCGTAAAAGGTGGAGAATTTGATCTTTCATGTGAGCTAAAATAGTATAAATACAATTGTATATTATTCCGTATTGTTGATAGGACTATCTTTGTAGCTCGCTGATTTATTTGCGATTAAATATATATGAAAAAGACATTAATAACAATTCTTGCTATTTTTAGTTTCATTGCTGCTCAGGCCGAGCGCGTGGATATGAGTAAAGCTGGTGCCGACATCAGTGGTAAAAAGCTGAACACAGTGCTGATAAATAAGACCATTGACAAGTTGAACGCCAAAGGCGGAGGCACCTTGTTTTTCCCTGCAGGAACTTACCTGACTGGCGCTATTAAGATGAGAAGCAATATCACCATTGAGCTGGAAGCTGGAGCGACCTTGTTGTTTTCTGATAATTTTGACGATTATTTGCCTTTTGTGGAAATGCGCCACGAGGGGATTATGATGAATAGTTTTTCGCCACTGATTTATGCCGTAGATGCCGAAAATATCACCATCAAAGGCGAAGGTACCATCGATGGTCAGGGCAAAAAATGGTGGACCGAATTTTTCCGTGTCATGGTGGATTTGAAAGACAACGGTGTGCGCGATATCAATAAATATCAACCTATGTGGGACAAAGCCAATGACGTAAAAAAGCTTTATGCTGAAACCAACGAAGATTACGTTTCCTCGATGCAGCGTCGCTTTTTCCGTCCGCCATTTATTCAGCCTATTCGTTGCAAAAACGTAAAAATCCAGGGCATCAAAATCATCAATTCACCTTTCTGGACGATCAATCCTGAGTTTTGCGAAAATCTGTTGATTGATGGTGTGACTATCAATAATCCGCTTTCGCCGAACACCGACGGCATCAATCCGGAATCGTGCCGGTATGTGCACATTTCCAACTGTCATATTTCGGTGGGCGATGATTGCATTACGCTTAAAAGCGGACGCGACTTGCAGGCGCGCAATCTGGGACATCCGAACGAAAACATTACGATAACCAATTGTACCATGTTGGCTGGTCACGGCGGTGTAGTGATTGGTTCCGAAATGAGTGCTGGTGTAAAGAAAGTAACCATCAGCAACTGTGTTTTCGATGGTACAGACCGTGGTATCCGCATTAAATCTACCCGCGGACGTGGTGGAGTAGTGGAAGATATTCAGGTGGATAATATTGTGATGCGCAACATTGAACAGGAAGCCATTGTAATGGATTTGGCCTACAGCAAAATGCCTGCCGAACCACTTAGCGACCGCACGCCCATTTTCCGAAATATCAATATCAGCAATATGACTGCTACGGATGTACTGATTCCTATTCGTATCAACGGCCTGGAAGAATCACCTATTAGCGATGTGACTATCAGCAATGTCAATATCAAAAATGCCAAACGCACTTCCACTTTCAATAACTGCACAAATATCAGCCTGAAAGACGTTTTTGTAAATGGAGAGGAATTGAAAATAGCAAAGTAGAAATTTTTCGTACTTGACGTATCTTCATTCTCAAAATCAGCTATCTTTGTCGAAACTAAGCTTTTGAAATATGAATATAGTGAATGTACAAATCGACATAGATACACCTACCGGAAGGAAGCTACTCCGTGAGGTTCAGAAACATCCGAAAGTGGCCAAAATAGAACAGGAAATACCTGAGGAACTGGCTAAACAGAAGCTGTATACGTTGGACGAATCTTTCGAACGATGTTGCGACATCCTGAGTGAAAACTATGGTGTGGATGTAAGGAAATTATGATTATCTATAAAATAGTTGTCTCAGAACAGGCACAGGATGATCTGGATAATTTATCTGAAGCAATAAGTTATGAATATAAAGCTCCTGTTACTTCAATTAGATACCTACGTGGAATTTATTCGGAAATGCGCAAACTCCAACAAAGTGCCGAATCTTATGCAATTCAGACCAACAAATTTTTGCAGCAATATGGCCCTGAGCCTCGCAGACTGAATTACAAAAAGATGGCTATTATCTACAATGTGATCAATGAGGTGGTTTATATTCGTCGGGTAATTCCTGCCAATACGATTCTCGAATTATAGATTCTGTAAACAGTATATATCGAAGCGTTTGATGCTCAATCAAGCGCTTTTTTGTTTTTCATAAAAAATTACAAACGGTTACATTGTCAACATGAAGACGTCTTTATTGAGCAATACTATTACACATCCAATTAAAATGAAAAAGCTTTTTATAGCCACAATCATTGCCTGCACGGCTATTTTTGTTCAGGCACAAACGTACGAAACGAAGTTCAGCAAGCCTCTGGGGCAGGTTTTGCAGGGAATCGGCACCCGCTTTAATGTAAAGATAAAATACGATGCCGATACCACAGGAAAAATGGTTCCGTATGCCGATTTTCGAATTCGTCCGTATTCGGTGGAAGAATCGCTCACCAATGTGCTGTCGCTTTTCGACTATAAATTTGCGAAACAGGACGAGAAAACCTACAAAATAAAAACCTACGAATATCCACGTCGAGTGCAGGAAGATGGCAAAAAGCTATTGGCTTATCTCAAAGGTTTGTATCCAGATTCTGCTGCCTGGGCAGTTCGCCGGGTAGCATTGAAACAGGAATTTCGTCAGCGTTTGCAAATCGATTCGTTGTTGCGGTTTCGGGTAAAAAGCAAGCCTATTCTGAGTAAAGTGCGCAACTACGACGGCTACTCGGTGCAGAATTTTGCCATCGAAACGCTGAAAGGATTGTATGTCTGCGGTTCGGTTTATACGCCGCTTACAAAAGGCAAACACGCCCTGATTCTTTGTCCCAACGGGCACTGGGGCGGCGGACGATACAATAAAGACGAGCAAACCCGGTTCGGTTCGCTGGCACGCATGGGTGCAGTGTGTGTAAGCTACGATTTGTTCGGTTGGGGCGAGTCGGAATATCAGGTAACTTCAGCAGCTCATCGCACCACGGCAGCCGAACAAATACAGCTCATGAATGGCCTCACCATTCTCGATTATATGCTTACACGCAAAGATATTGACCCAAAGCGGGTAGCGACCAACGGTGGTTCGGGTGGTGGTACACAGGTGGTGCAACTTTCGGTGTTGGACGATCGTTTTACAGCTGCTTGTCCTACGGTGAATCTGGCATCGCATTTCGATGGTGGTTGTCCCTGCGAAAGTGGTATGCCTACCATGTTGGCTTGTGGCGGAACCTGCAATCCGGAACTGATGGCGACTTTTGCTCCAAAACCCGTTCGCGTGATTTCGGATGGTGGCGACTGGACAGCTTCTGTTCCTGAGCTGGAATTCCCTTACCTGCAACATATGTGGAACTTTTACAAAGCAGATAGCAAGCTCTCCAACGTGCATTTACCAAACGAAAAACATGATTTTGGTGTAAATAAACGCAAGGCTGTGTATGAATTTTTCATTCCAATATTTGGTCTTGACGCCAGCAAGTTGGATGAATCCAAAGTGACCATTGAACCTGAAATTGCAATGCACAGCTTTGGCGAAAAAGGCGAAAAGATGCCTGCCGATGCCATTCGTGATTTCAAACAGGTAGAGAAATATTTTACTACGAAGACTGATGCCCAAACCAGTTCGGATATCGATGCCGATAAACGTGCTCAGGCCTGGACTGATTCATTGAAACTGACCGATAAAGATAAAGCGGCTCGAGTAAAAGCGGTAATTCTGACGCATATCAAAGCCGTTCGCGATTGGCACAATGCGCATCCATACACTGATGTTCCTGAAGGCATTAATCCTTATACCGGCAGTGCATTGACCAAAACCGATCGGGAAGTGATAGCCAATTCATCCAAACCAAAGTCGGTTCACGAATCGCTGATGACTGGTTTGCGTAAAGATCTGACGGAAGAGCAGGTGGAAAAAATCCTCGACTTTTACACCATCGGAAAAGTGCAGTTTACCATGAAAGGCTACAAAGCTATTGTGACGGATTTGACCGAAAAAGAAGAGGCTTATATTCTGAACCAGCTCAAACTGGCCCGTGAAGAAGCGGTGGATTATAAATCGATGAAAGCCATTTCTGCCATTTTCGAGATCCACAAAAACAACTGCGAAAAGTACCTGAACGACAACGGACGGAGCTGGCGGAAGCTTTTCAAAGCTTTTACGGATAAAGTAAAAGCCGAAAAAGAAGCAAAAAAGAAGACGGAATAATAAATAACAAAAGGAGCGGCGTTCGAATTATCGAACGCCGCTCCTTTTGTTATAGAGACTTTTTCTATTCATATCACGAAACAGAATTCACGATCGACCAAGAAACTTCGGAGTAATTTTCGCTTAATTTCGCATCTTCATTCAAATTTTTTATCGATTAACGATAATTTAACCACAAAAACCGTAACTTCGTCGGCTAAAAATACCGCTTCATCCGATTATTGTTTTCTGCAAGGTTGGTTAGCTGTACTTTTGATTCAAAAATAAAATCATCTACATTATTCAGTTCTCCGGCTTTCAGTATACCGGGAACAAATTATCCATCAAAATGAAAAAATATCTACTTTGGCTACTAATGGTGGTACCATTCTTAGTGAACGCCCAAAATGCCGGCGTAAAATTTCAGGTAAAGGGGCAAATTATCGATTCCATTACCGCCGAACCTATTCCTTATGTTACTTGTTCGGTATCGCCCGAGGCAAAACCGCAAATGGCCATCACCCGCTTTGCCAGCGATATCAATGGTAACTTCAAAGGCGAACTGAAAACGCCGGGCAATTATGTATTGGTGGTGACCTGTGTGGGCAAAGATCCTTTAAAGAAACGTTTTTCGGTGAGTGCAGCCAACAGTACTGTACAATTCGGTAAGCTGCCCATGACATCGGGCAAACAAACGCTGAAAGAAGTAAGCGTGGTAGCTTTGAAACCGTTGATCAAAGCCGATGCCGAAAAAGTAACCTACGATGCGGAACAAGACCCCGAAGCGAAATCGTCAAATGTATTGGAATTGATGCGAAAAGTGCCGATGGTGACCGTGGATGGTCAGGACAATGTGCAGTTGAAAGGACAATCGAACTTTAAATACTTCCTGAATGGAAAACCGACGAATATGTTCAACAACAATCCGGGACAGATTCTGAAAAGTATTCCGGCCAATATGATCAAAAACATCGAAGTGATCACCCAGCCGGGCGCTAAGTACGATGCCGAAGGAGTTGGAGGCATTATCAATATCGTTACCATTCAGCAAACCTCGGCCAAAGGCTATTCGGCCACCTTTAATTCTCAAGCTACTTCTCGAGGATCGTATGGCGGTGGAGTCAACCTGATGATTCAGCAGGGCAAATTCAGTTTTTCGGGCAACTATAGCTACAATTACAACAAACAATTCCCGATTACCACTACTTCGGAAAGAAAATCTGAATATTCACAATACGCCCGCGGAACGCAGGTAGCCACCGTAAGCAACCCTACCCCTATGCAGTTCGGAACCGGACAATTGAGCTACGAAATGGACACACTCAATTTGTTTACCCTGTCATTCAATCGCCGCTATGGCCGTCCGAAAAGCACCACTGAGGCAACAACCGAAAATTACGACAGTAACAACGATCTTGTGTTTCAATATTTGCAAAATAGCATTCAAAAACAAACTTGGGGCTCCACTGATTTCGGATTGGACTACCAACGCTCGTTCCGCAAAAAAGGCGAGAGCCTCACAATGTCGTACAAACTGAGCAACACACCCAATAGCAGCAACTACGAAGCAACTAATGCGATCAATCCTTTGTATACGAAATTACCACCAGTAGGAAAACTGGCTCAATGGTCCACCAGCGATAACGTAGCATCCACAAACGAGCATACTTTCCAGGCGGATTATAGCAACCCAATAGCAAAAGGGCATACATTGGAATTTGGCGGCAAATACATTATCCGTTTGAACGATAGCAAGACAAGTGAATCCTATCAATACTTTGATTTTACACAGTCGTATCCATATCTTCCATTGATGCAGGCAGATAGTACTTTTAGCTACAACAACGATCAGAACATCCTGGGTACTTACGTCAGCTACACCGGCAATATCAAAAAATGGAGTCTGAAAACCGGACTTCGCTACGAATACACCTGGCTGAAAGCACAGTTTGACGATGCAGCTAAGGATTTTGATACACAATATGGTGTGGTGGTACCTTCGGGAACTTTATCTTACAAAATCACTGATATGCAAAGCCTGAAACTTGGCTACAATATGCGCATACAACGTCCGGGTATTGGGTATCTCAATCCGTATGTCGACCGCAAAGACCCCAACTATATCAGCCATGGTAACCCAACACTGGATCCTGAAAAGAACCACAACATCACTTTTGGCTACAGTAGCTTTGCTGCTAAATTCAATCTGAGCACCGAACTAACTTATTCGTTTGTCAACAATGCTATTCAGCAGTATTCGTTCCTGAACACAAGTTCCATTCAGGAAATTACCTACGGAAATATTGGTCACAACAAACAATTGAACCTGAATGTATTCGGGAGCTACCGTGGGCTGCCCTGGTTGAACCTGTACACCAACAGCAATATCGGTTATGTGAAACTAAACGGCACTACCAGCGATATGAGCAACGAAGGTTTCACCGGACGGTTCTATTTGGGAGGTACCTTTATGATGCCTAAAGACTTTAAGATCAGCACCGGTGGTGGAGGATCATTGCCACAGGTCAATTTGCAGGGAAGTCAGTCGGCATTCTTCTTTAGCTACCTGGCGTTGTCCAAAGACATGCTGAAGAAACGCCTGAATGTATCATTAAGTGGAGTGTTCCTGCCTAAGTCGCACATCATCATCGATACCAATGCTTCTACTTTCACCCAACGTACCGATGTACACCTCACCAGCAATGCCGAGCTACGATTGAATGTGTCTTACCGCATTGGAGAAATCAATGCGCAGGTAAAGAAAACAAAGAAAACTATCTCCAACGACGACCAGAAAGAGCGCGAAAACAACAGCGCAGGTCAGTCACCTATGTAATTCTATCACAGTTATCATCTCCCGGAATCTTTCCTGATTTCGGGAGATTTTTTTATTATCGGTATTTACAACTACATCCCTCCAAATGGTCGTTGACCATACCGGCGGCTTGCATAAAAGCATAACAGATGGTAGAACCTACGAACTTGAATCCACGTTTGAGCAAATCCTTGCTCATGGCATCCGATTCGGCCGAACGGGCGGGTATATCAGCATTGCTCTCGGGATGATTCATCCTGGTTGTACCTCCCGTAAACTGCCAAATGTATTTATCAAAGCTACCAAACTCCTCCTGCACACGAATAAAAGCCTTCGCATTGCCCACCGTAGCCCGAATCTTAGCCTGATTGCGCACAATGGAAGCATCCTGCATCAGTTCCTGTATCTTTTCTTCGGTGTACTGCGAAACCTGCACCACATCAAAGCCGGCAAATGCCCTGCTGAAGCCTTCGCGTTTATACAGAATGGTTTTCCAGCTCAGCCCCGCCTGAAAAGCATCCAACACCATGTATTCAAACAATCGCTTATCATCATGAAGAGGATTTCCCCACTCTATATCATGATATTCGCGCATCAGGGCATCATTGCCCGGCCAGTTACAATCTGCCATGTTTTTTCGGTCTAAAAAAGTTTGAAATGAAACAATCAATCCTGAGCGAATGTTGTAATTTTGCAAGAAATGATGACTAAAATGAACAGCCGTGATTGATCCGATTTCCATTATCGATAAATATTACAAATCTACCGAATTATATCATATTCTGGTAACCCACAGCGAACAAGTGCGCGACAAAGCGCTGGACATTGCCCACCACCATCCCGAACTAAAGCTAAATACCGAATTTCTGTCCGAAGCTGCCATGCTGCATGATATAGGTATCTTTCTTTGCCACGCTCCGGGCATTCATTGCAACGGCACGCATAAGTACATAGAGCATGGTTATCTGGGAGCTGATATCCTTCGCGAAATTGGATTACCACGTCACGCACTTGTATGCGAACGACATACCGGAGTAGGACTTTCGCTGGCTACTATTGTAAAAAGTAATTTGCCCCTACCAGAGCGTGATATGATTCCGCAAACGATGGAAGAGAAAGTAATATGCTATGCGGATAAATTTTATTCCAAGACAAAACTAAATGCTCCTCACACCGTGGAAAATATCCGCCGAATGTTAGGAGCATTTGGACATGCCGAAGTCGAAAAGTTCGACGAATGGCATAGTATTTTTGGGTAAGTTATTTGAAAAATTTATAGGAAAAGCCAAAGCTCATCAATTCTTTAAACTGCAACTGAGCTTTTTCGCCACTGGCCAATATCACTGTATTATCGTAGCGTGGCGTTAAGGCAATACGAGTCGACAAGAAGCGGTTTACGGTGAAATTGGCCACTATTTCCCAGTTGATTTCCACTTTTTTATAGTTGGTATAAAACGAGAATTTAGAATCAAGCTGCAATTCACGAAATGGAGAATAGTTGTTCTGAACGGTAAGTGAGCTACCTATTTCGCTCAAATAATTCTTCCCTTTAGAAATCCCAAACAAATTTTGCGAAACGTGTATCGTGTCATTCGTATAAATATATTTGTACGAAACCGGCGCCAACATCACCGACATCGCTTTTTTGTATTTATAATCCATACCCACACCAATATTCATGCGCACAGGGGTGAGAAAAGAGGTTTTCATCGTCTTGGAACTGGGCGACTTATAGCTATTCAGAAATTGTGTAGAAAAATCAAATGTTCCTGAATAAAACAAATTCTCGCCAGCTTTCAACCCCAATTTACTGTTTACCTTCAGGATATCATCATTCACATTTATATCACGTACTGCCGTTTTATCGTTAAACAAAGCATAGAAACCCATGCGCCATTCGCCTGAATTTTCCCATTGTACATTCTTTCTATTGTCATAATTGAGTTGACCGGTCAGGATTCCCAGCACCGACATTGTGCGGCTTCCTCCCTGATACCAGTTATCCGAAGCAAAGTTTTGAGAAAATTGCAATTGCGTAGCCGCTTTCTTTGTCCAGGGATTCAGCTGAGGGTCTTTCATTACAAATTTCCGTCCGGTAGCAGCTGTTTCAAACTTACTATCATCAATCAAACGGATATTACGAAGTGGCTTCGAAGAAATTGCGTGATTCTTTACACTTTCAGGATCGGGCAGTTCATCTGCAAACATCGTAAATAAAAGTACAGCTTCCCTGCAAAGCATTTCGCGGGCATCTCTCCGCAAAGTAGTGATCGTCTTCAGTGGAGTAGTCGGTTGCATCCGAATGAGGTTGACGCTATCCAGCGCCACCGCCTTATAGCCGAAATACAACTTACCGAAATCCGGTTCTTCGTTGAAAGACAGCTTTTCAGGGAACCCCGTAAAGACCAAATCGATGAAAAACGGGTTGTTTTCCAATAGCAGTGTATCTATTTTTACAGGGGGAATATATGCAGGAAGTTTAAATTCTTCCTCATCGTCTTCGTCCGGAGCAGCCCAATGGCGTTTTGATGCCGCTTTATTATTTCTTGCACCATAATTCATCGCCAAATCGGGATGTTTTTCGAGCAAAGCATCGGTATCCAATAATTCGGCTTTGTTTTCAGGTATGCTGTCTTTAGCTGTTTGAGCTCTGGCTATACCCAAAGTTGCAACTACAAAAACAAATACAATCAACACCTTAAACTTCATAATTCTAGCAATTTACCTTTATAAATTCAGTGCACAAAATTACGAAGAAAATCCGAATTTTCCTTAAGCGAGACTATCGAAGCCCGGCGGCAGAGATTTATTTCCGGTTTTGGCACCCAGTTCTTTTATTTTTTCGGCAGTACGGATGATGTTTCCGTTGCCTTCTTTCATTTTCCTCATCGCGTCGTCGTACGATTTGGAAGTGCGGTCGATATTGGTTTTTATTTTTTCCATATCTTCGGCAAAACCCACAAACTTATCGTACAATGTTCCGCTTAGTCGGGCAATTTCCTGCGCATTGCGGGTTTGATTTTCCTGTTTCCAGATGGACGAAATGGTTCGCAGGGTAGCCAACAAAGTTGTTGGGCTTACTATGACGATTTTTCGCTCCCATGCGTACCCAAAAATCTCGCTATCGCCCTGCACAGCCAACGAAAACGAAGCTTCGATGGGCACAAACATCAGCACAAAATCTGGTGTATTGATGTTGAGTGCATTCTGATAATTTTTTTCGCTAAGCAACTTTACATGACTACGCAGCGAAGTGATATGTTCTTTTAGAAAAATCGCTTTTTGCTCTTCAGTCTCGGCCGAAATCAATCTTTCGTAGGCCACCAACGACACTTTAGAGTCCACAATGATGTGTTTGTTGTCCGGCAGATGAATAATCACATCCGGACGTTGTACACTGGCATCCGCCCCTTCCAATACTTCTTCGCGTTCGTACTCTTGCCCTTTCGTAAGTCCCGAGCGCTCCAATACACGCTCCAGAATAACTTCTCCCCAATTTCCCTGCTTCTTCACATCGCCTTTTAGGGCTTTGGTCAGGTTGTTGGCTTCTTCGCTTACGCGAGCATTCAGTTCCGTTAGTTTCTTTACTTCTTCCTTCAGGCTAATTTTATCGCGCAACTCCTTATCATAAGTTTCTTCCACCTTCTTTTCGAAGTTTTGAATACGCTCCCGCAATGGATTCAGAATCTCGCTCAGATTCTTTTGGTTGGACAATGAAAACTCGTCGGAACGCTCTTTGAGAATCTTAGAAGCTATGTTTTCAAACTCGGTAGTCAACCGTTTTTGAAGCAATTCAATTTCCGATTTCTGGTTTTGGAGCTTTTCGAGAAGGTTTTCGTTGGTTGCCTTTTGCGCTGCAAGTTCCATGCCACGATTAGCAGCGAGCTGTTGCCATTGTGCTAAATCCTGTTGAAGACGTTGCAATTCATCTTGCTTATTGCGCAGACTTTCCTGAAGTACCGAAGTTTGCTTTTCAGCTTCTGTACGTGCTGCTATTAGTTGTTTTTCAGCAGTATCAAAGTTATTCCGCTGTTCTGTCTGTTTTTTATTTCCCCAAAACCAGGCAAGCGAAAAGCCTATAACGAGAGTAGCTAATGATAATATGTATTCCATAAAGGTAAAGATATAGTGATTAATGATTAGTGATTAATTTATTACAACTTAATCAAACAATGTGGGATGGTCTTCTTCCATTTTGCGAATGATGGCCAGCATAACGGTTTCGCGAATGAATTTGGACTTATTTTGTACCTTGTATTTTTCGATATAGCGGTTCAACGCACGGTTTTCTTCGTCGTTGAGGGTGAAAATTTGTCGGTGTGTGCGCAATGAGTTTCGCTGCGAAGCGGGGCGTATTTCTTTCTTTTTAGCCATAAATTGTCCTTATTCACCACAAAAGTAATATTATCCGTCCATATTTAACGGAAATTCAATGAAAAACTGTATTTTTGGCTGATATTTAATACTTTAAACGATGGCTGATCACAATGAATTGGGCGATGCAGGAGAAATCGCTGCTCAGAATTATTTGAAAGAACAGGGCTACCAAATAAGAGCCACCAACTGGGCTGCAGGTAAACTGGAACTGGATATTGTTGCCGAAAAAGACGGTCTACTGGTGGTAGTGGAAGTAAAAACCCGCTCAACAGAGTATTTCGAACATCCGAAAGATGCTATCACGAACCGAAAAATTCGCAATATCGTCAATGCTACACATTATTATATTATGAAATCGGATTGGCAGGGCGAAACCCGCTTTGATGTGATATCGGCTTTTCCACACGGACAGACATTTCGAATTGAGCATATCGAAAATGCGTTTATCCCTCCGGTAAATTGAGGATTTATTTTCAGGAAAAAGTGATTGTGAAACGTGTCAGGCTACTGATAAGCCACACTGAGCAAGAATTCGGTTTTCAAGATCCTGCATCTCATTGGTTGACATTCTGTTTTGGATCGTTTCGCCCAGAAGAACTGATTTGGCCTCGTCGGCAACTGCGATCATTTCGGGATGGCTGGCGAAAAACTCATCCCACATCTCGTCCAGAACAAGAGTTGGATTCAGTACGTAGTTGATAAAATCATCGTTTACCAACAAACTGAACAGTGTATTTTCGGGGATTGTATTCACGTTAATGCGTTTGTTTTCATATATGACGCAAAGTCCCGTTGAGCGTACTCAACGGGAATCGTGAATCAGAAAGAAAATTACCCTTGCTTTGCTCTTTTGCAAAACAATCTCTTTATACCTAAAAAAACTTACCTTTTACCTTTAAAAAAACCTACCTGAAATACCACGATCAGGCTGCGCATGTACGCAATTTTGTAATACCACGGTGAATCAGGTTGCGAACCGATTGATAGTTCATCTCCATGATCACACAAATATCTTCGTATTTTCTTTCTTCAATATAATACAGAATGATGGCTTTGCGCTGACGGGGCGATAGCTGATTGAGCAATTTAGCCACGAACAGATTGTCCAGCATTTCTTTTTCGTTGGCAATGTAGTCTTTTTCTACATTATCAGACGAGATAACATCCAACTCATCTACCGACACATCGGAGAGATTTACGCGTTTGCGGCTTTCGTCGCAAAGTTTGTTTTTCAGCGAAATCAAAATGTATGATTTGAAATTCGCCACTGTATCCAGTTCCAAACGTTTGTTGTAAATCTTTACAAACACTTCCTGAATGCAGTCTTTCAACAATTCCATATCAGTTGTCAAACGGCAACCGTAGCTATATAACAGGTTCACGTATGCATTGTACAACTTCGAAAATGCATGGTCGCTGCCTTCGCGAAATTGGATAAGCAATTCAGCTGTTTCTGCATCAGAGTTTACGTGTACTGTTCTTTTCTGGTAGTTGTTTTCCATATGTACAGTCGATTAGTAGGGTTGAAAGTCGAGTTAGTTAGTTCGAAATTTTTCTGAAGCAAAATTACCGTGTGCGTACCTAAATAGGTTGAAATTTCTGATTTCTATATAGGAATTTCAGGTAACATGCTTTAGAACATATTTTTGCGAAAATTTCCAATACAGTGTAAAAAACAAAAGCCGGATGATTGTTGAAAATCACCCGGCTTTCGGTTATTTTGGTAGGAATATTACTGGATTTTCCTAAACCAATAAGCTCCATTTTTCCCCTTATTCACTTGCAAACTAAATACTTGACTACCATTCAATCCGGCATTTACGACCTCCTCTGCCCCATTCGCAGGATTGATGTACACCAGTTGGTATTTACCCGCCTTTAGGTCTACGGGAATGGTAATTTCCGATTGGGCGAAAATGATATTTCCTGTATCAGATTTTCCCAAGGCCTTATATTTATCGCTTTTTACGGCCTGTGGCTGCATTTGTGCGGCTGCCTTTAGGAATTCCTGATCTTTTACAGGAAGAACCGGCAACGAACCACCTGCCATCAGAACTGCCCAACCCATTTCAGGGTAATTGGCATTGTAAGTATAAAAACTTACAGCTTTATCGGGAAATTTTGTTCTGTATTCGCTTACGGCCTTGTAAGTACTTTCGAAATTCACTGCGCCAACTTTCATCAAACGAGCATGCTGACGGGGTGCCAGGTTCAATCCTCCCTGCGGAGCATAAGGTGTACCATCGGTTTTGTAGTGCCAATAGCGAATATCGATCACATTTACGATTGCGGCACGTTTTGGATCAGCCAGAATAGAATCCTGCACATCTTTGGTACAACTCAGGGCAACAGTGGCTTTTTGGCCGGTTTCCTTTTCCCATTCGGCAATTACATCCAACCAGAACTGAACGAAATGCAACGGACCTGTGTACTCAAAACTGACTAATTGCACTACATTACTATTTCCGGCAAATGTATTTAATCCCTGACGGATGTATTGACGGTAATATTGGCGACGAACAGGATTGCTGATATCGTAAAACATTTCGGAGCGGAAAATACGTTTATCGCCTGTAAAATTTACCGGTTCCGGGAAAAGCGAATCGTTTACGTTATTGGCATTACGCCATGGACTGTCTACCCAGTGAGCACCCGCTTCGATGATGTTGTGCTGGAAAAAATTCTCGTGATACAGCAGCATTCCATTGCGACCAGCTTTGTCGGCAAATTCTTTCAAGCGTGCCCAGTACCATTGGTTTGGACGATTCAGATCGTATTTCGACAATCCATCCCAGGCTGTTCCCTGACCACTGCGGGCAAAAGGCTGATCGTACATTGGACCCCACACATCGCCATCGCGACGGCGAATGCGCTCGTGATCGTCCCGACGACGGTCGTACCACAAAGCATAGTTATGATCGAGAACAGCAATGTTCTTTGCTTTCATGTAAGAGATCACAGAATCGATACGGTCGGTATATCCCAGGCCTTCGCGACCCGGCACAAAGCGGGTTACGTGCGGACGGGTCAGATACGAAGCTACATAATTAGGTTTCAGCTTGCCGTTCCACCATTGAATATCTGTTTTTCCACCGGCAATCAGCTCATCGTCTTTTACAATACGACCGTCTTTAATACCAATTTGAGGCACATAAGCACGTACTTTCATCGGGCGACTTTTCAACGAAGCAGTCGTCATCAATCCTTTAGTTTCCACAGATGGAACAAACTTCGCCTTTTCAATCCACATTTCGGTGGTGAGTAAGGGTTCATATGCTTCTTTCATCATGCGTTGCGCATCAGCAACAGGAGGACTGCTGGAAGCGTCGGTATTTTTAGGTAAAATGCGACCACGCAATGACACATCCTGACCTAAACGTTCGGCCAACTGCGCATAATAAAAGCTGCGTGGCTGCACGTGGTTGTTGGATTCTGCCCAGTCGCCATCGCCCGAGAATTGCGCCCAGCAACCGTATGCACGGTTTTTGGCATCTGTTGCAGCGGTATAACATTCGATTTCGGCAGCCGAACATTGCCAGAAAAGACTATTGGCAGTATTCCATCCGGCACCGTTTTTCGCTTGTCCCAGATTTTTGAAAGTGAGGTTATGACCATCGATATTTACTACATCGAACAGCAAACCGCAAGCCCACGAGTCGATAGAGCCGCTGAAACCCAAAGCGCGTTTGGCCTCGCACTGTACAAAAGCATTTGGTCCCGGAGCGCAATATCCTGCTGCAAAATCATTGATCCCATCTTCGGAATAGCAGCGCTGGAAAAGGTTTTGTTGGCCCATGGTGTAGAAAATGATACGGCGGAAGCCTCCGATTTCAGAAACCGGCGCTTTGGAAATACAATCTTCAACCGTAATTTTCGAAGTAGTAGGTTGCAGGAAGACAGCATTTCCGGCAAAATGATTGAAGTTTACCATGCGCACCCAGCAGTTTTCGGCATTTTCGATGCTAACGCCCGTCCAGCAATGGTCTTCGTCTTTTGGGTATTTCGCATCAAAATCAGAAGTCATGGTCAGATTTTCAACGCCCGACTCCGAAATGCGTCCGCTCCATTGGTATTTTCGGATAAAAGCACCTCCAAACTGTGCATCCAGAGCCGCTGTGAGCGGTGCATCGATGGTAATTTTATTGCCATTCACCGCCACGATGGTACGATCCCAACTCACGTCGATATCACTTTTTTTCCATCCTAAGGCACTGATACCGCCACCGTAAATATCGCAACCAACCGATTTTATCCATTCGTCGGTAGACGGACGGGTAATGCTGATACGATCGCCGACTTTCAGATTTTTAGTCGAAGCGATCTCGAACGTTTTTTCGTTTACAGGAACATAAGAATTGGTCACTTTTAATGAATCACCCAGCGTTTTATTGTTGATACCTTCGATATGAAGCACCGCAGAGCGATCAACTCCCTGACGAAACAGGATGGTCTGATGCTTGTCAGATCCACGAAGCACAACTCCCGAGCTTTTAATCCACAAGCTTTTTGAAACATGATATGTTCCTTTGTCTAATAATACAGCTCCACGAAAACCATTCTTATCGGGTTTCAGTGCCGACACATAATCGATAGCACGCTGAATCAGATCGGAAGCATCATCCAGAGTGGCAGGTACGAAAATAGAGTTTGGTACCGCCGGAATATCTTTTTCCGAACTGCGATAGCCACAATACGAGAAATCGAGAATCCGATTTCCCTTTGCATCTTTGATGTAAGTCAACTTATTGTCTTTGGTCACTTTCAGTGGAAAATCCGTAGGTAATCCACCGGCAAATGCATTGCAAAACAGGCTAATCCCCAGAGCAATAGCTGTTAGTTTAATGTTTTTCATTTAAAATTACCCCCAACCCCTAAAGGGGAGTTTTTTTAATTAGTATTTTTAATTATTGCTTATCGCAAAATCCATTACTGATGCTTCTTATAATAAGCTTTTACGGCCAGCCAATGTATCGTGGTTGTTTTTCAGATTGGTCCAATCCACTTTTTCTTTGGTGCTGATGCCGTTGATGTATTTTTCGATATTGGAATATCCATCACCGTTGCAATCTTTCACGGCATCCGACGGATCTTTAGGATTCAAACCATTGGCTTTTTCCCATGCATCCGGCATACCATCGTGGTCGGTATCTTTCAATGCTTTACCTTTGTATTCGGGTAATCCACCTACCTGACGAGGATCGGTAATGATACCTTTTTTGTACGAATCAGCTGGCAAACGGCGTTTCACGTATTTTGGTATAAACAATGGTGCATTTTCTACATAAATTGGCTGACCTGTGGCAACTACTTTTACCACACGGGCATCCACCGCATCACGTTTGGGGAAAGTAGCACCTGCATTGGCCAAAACTGATTCAAACACTTTATCGGTAGTCATGATTGAAACCGGCGCCATATCAAAGGCTTTGTCCGAGCGAATGCTGTCCAGGCGTTTTTGCGAAGCATATTCTTCAGCCAATTGTACGCCACCGTCCCAGTTGTTGCGGGTCACTTTTTCATTTCCAACAATTTCATTTCCGGTAACATAGGCACGACCAAACTCTACGGGTTTGTTTTTAGCACGACCCGCCTCCGGTTTCAGTATGCGGTACGAAATAGGTTCGCCCAGCGGAGTAATAGGTCCCGGTTTGAATACATTGTTGATGATGTTGTAGAAACTACGGTTGTCGCCACCATCGATGGAACGGTTCCACCAGTTGAACACCACATTGTTTACAAAATTGAATCCGCCATCCATACCTACAGAGCAGTTGCGGCTAATATTCGAAGCCCACAAGTTACGCATAAACAATGAATTGTGTCCGCCAATGGTCGATCCAAATGCATGATTGTAAGCATCCAACGCTTCAGAAAAAATAGAGTTCTGGATGGTTACGTTCACTGTTGGAAGTTTTTCGCCTTTACCGGTATTATCACGTTCGTACACGTGGCGATAGATAGACATGTTTTCGTCCAGCCCCCAGGATGCCGACACGTGGTCGATCATGATATTACCTACCGGATTTCCACCAACAGCATCGTCGCGGAAGGCTACGTCCTGCTGTCCACGACGGAAACGCACGTGACGTATTACAATATCATGTGTGTCAATAAGAAATGAGCCTCCAGTGACACAAATTCCATCGCCGGGAGCAGTTTGACCAGCAATAGTAAGATAAGGAGCACGCACATGAATTGGCGATTTGAGGCGAATAACCCCCGCCACATTGAACACAATAATACGTGCACCACCTGTTTCGCAAGCTTCGCGCAAGGTGCCTTTGCCTTCATCGGCCAGCGAAGTTACCACGATAACTTTGCCACCACGACCACCCGGCGTGTACATTCCACCACCTTCGGCACCCGGAAAGGCAGGAATATTGGCTTTCAGCAAGTCTTCGGGTTTCGAAGCCCATGGTTTATAGAAACGCCCTTTTTCGGCTTCTTCTTTTTGGATGATTGGAAGTGCTTTTTCCCAGGCGAGATCCGATTTACGATTGATTTCAGCTTCCTGACGAACAATGCGTTGCTTAATCGAA
>JBJOOU010000149.1:0-5391 GCA_046051105.1 Bacteroidota bacterium | reverse complement strand
CTTGTTCATTTTTCTTTCGCTGGTGTTTATTTTTCTCTTCCAGCGCTATTTCAAAACTCATAAAATAAAAGCACTCATTGCAGCTGCCGTAGTGGCTGCCATCGCTTTCGATACCCGTTACGCCGGAATTACGTTGGTGGGCACAGGATGTTTGTTGCTGTTTTTCGACAAAAATTTGGGCTGGAAGCGGAAAGCAGAACATATTCTCATCTTTGGAAGCATTGGATGTTCGCTGGCTGTGACGAATCTGATTCGCAATACACTGGTGAAAGGCCTCGCCACCGGCATGCGTCAAAAAGGAGTGACGCCGCTCTTTAAAAACGTGGAATATTCAGGCAATGTGATGTCCGACTGGTTTGGGATGAATCTTCAATTGCATTTGTTTTTTATTCTCTTATCTATTGCTGTAATGGTGCTGTTTGTGACATTCTTTGTGCGCAACTTCCGCCATTGGAAAGCCTATTACAGTTATGAGAATGTAACGGTAAGTTTTTTTATTGTGTATGTGTTGTTCATCGTGGTGTCGTCGACTATTTCGCGCTACGAAACCATCAACAACCGCTTGCTGGGGCCGGCTTTTATTCCACTCTTATGGACTTCCACCTGTCAGATTCCAAAATGGCGCAAAAAGATGCCGCATATTGTTATGGATTGGATTTTCTTTGCCTTTACAATTGGCATTGCAGGGTCGCTGGTGTGGAGTTATTGGGCGGTAAACAAAGAAAATCTGGAGTATATGAACGAAACGGGGATTCCCGGCTACAACGAGGATTCCTGGACCAAATCGCCGTTGATTCATTACCTGCAACGGGATGCTCATTATTTCGATAAAGATTCCACTGTTTATTCCAACCACAGTCAGGCGGTTTATTTTCTGACAGGACATTCGGTGTCGGCATTGCCCGAGCGGGTGTACAAAGAAGATGTTCGCGAGTTTAAAACCGAAAGCCCGATTGTGCTGATTTGGTTCGACAACGACCCGAATACCGATTTGCTGACGCTGAAAGAAATCTACGACTGCAAAAAGATGGAAAAAGTAAACACTTTCGATGATGGTACCATTTATATATTGAAGAATAAATAATCACACAGACATAATCAATTACTATGAGCATGGATTTTTTCAATAATGACGAGGAAGAAGATGACTATTTTCTGGAGCCGACCGAAGCAGAAAGATGGTTTGACGATTTTTTTGCGTATTTCAAATGGCTGAATCGAAAAGATGGATTCGATGTCCCGTTGGAATACGAGATGTTCTTCTATTCGGTTTACAAACCATTCAATATTGAAAAGAGAAAACCTCTACTGGAATTTGTACATCATTTTTTTCCTTATATCAAAGCCGAAACCCGCCCCGAAATATTGGCAAAACTAGATAGACGAATTGGATATTCCGGAATACATGAACTCGTAAAATTACTTTGCAGGGTAGAACAACAAAAAACAGGCAAAGATATACGGGAATTTGAACCTGATTTTGAAACGCAAATTGAAAAATACAAGAAACTTAGAAAGCCATCAGAACCGATGGAAAGCGTATTGTTGATATGGGAGCAAGCCAATTGGTTAACTGATGAGCGTCGTGAAACATAGATCAGGGAATACAAGCAGGATCTGCTGGATGATTTTCTTTTTGAAGAAAACCGACGGATTCGTTTCTTTGATGCTATTCAGAGTGTACTTTTTAAATTGTATCCTGCGATACAGGATTTGGATAATGATGGCTGGATCTATTACTTTGATACTTTGTATATTGAATATATCGATTTTTGGATCGACATGGAGGAACTGGAAGCTTTTATTAGATATGGTTTTCAGGTGGAGGATCTGGACTTACCCAGAAACGAGTACAACGAAGAACTCACTAAACGAATTCGCGCAAAAATGGATGCTGAAATCTTAGAAGTGGAGAAGCAATTGGCTGAAGAAAATGCCCAAAAACAAGAAGAGGAAAGTCCGGCAAAAGAATAAGTCGGACTAAATCTGCTTTTTCGGTGTCGTCGTCTGAAATTCCTTCAAATAAAAAGGTTCATAATAAGCCACATCCACAAATTGTTGTTGAACGTACGCTTTTTCGGCCAAGGCAATCATGTTTTCGGCTAATGGCGTAATGTTTTCCAGAAAACAAGCGTTGGAGTGGGAGAGAGCCGTCTTGCATTTGTCAGCTCCATTGCCAAAGAAATACACCGGCTGTTCATTCAGGATGTGTTGATACGAAGTTTCGTCGATAATGTCGGCTGCAATTTCGCGCACCAAATTTAATTCGCTGTTGTAGAAAGCAGCATACACTTCCATGCGTCTGGCATCAATCATCGGACAAAATAACGCTCCTTCTGCATTTCCCACCACTTTCATAGCTGCCACGGTCATTACTTCCAATGTACTTATGGCTATCATCGGAATCTCATAGCCGTAACAAAGTCCTTTCACAGTAGAAACACCAATGCGCAAACCGGTATACGATCCCGGACCGGAACTGACGGCCACCGCATCCAACTTTTTACCTGTCGGTTTCAATGTTTCCAACGCTTCGGCAATAAACACACTCAGCAAGGCAGCGTGATTCATTCCTTCGTCGTTGATTTTGGAGAAAATACATTGACCGTTCTCGCTCAAAGCAACAGAACATACGGTGGTGGAAGTTTCGATATGAAGTAGTAACATTTATTTGTTATCCAATTTAAAAATGAATATGTAACACATAGTTACACAATAGTTTTTTTAGTTTCGGGATCAGAACACATAGTTGTAAATGTCTGTCGACATTTACGAATGCCCTGTAAAATTACTCAAAACGGGAGAAATAAAAAAATAATCCACACAATCCGATTTATAAACCACAGAAGAACATAAAAGGGCACCGAAGTGGGTAAAACTAATTTATTGAAAGACGAACAAATAATAAATGGAATTGATACAGTTGGCTTTGTGTTCCTTTTGTGCCCTTTTGTGGTTCAGCAAAAAAAAATCCCTGCATCGGTCATAAAACCATCAGCAGGGATTTTCGGGTGTTATTTAAAAAAAAACTTATTTGATTGTTACTTTCAGCGGATTGGCCACTTTTGTTTTAAATTCGCTTACGGCTTTAAACCAGTCTTCGTCTGTTGGGAATTTCCATTTGTTCCATCCGGCACCGAAATAATAAGTCAAGGCAGTTCCCGGAGTATAGTTGGTCAACACATAAGCATGACTGCCTTTGCCTTTCACTTCTTTGCCCGGTGCTACTACGCCTACATAGTTTCTGCCACATGGTTCTTTGGATATTTCCAGAAAACCGTTTTCAGCATAACAAACAATTCCTTTGTCTGCTTTTAGTTGCAGCACTCCCTTGCCATCGTGCAGGAAGATACCTGTTGCCAATTGCATTTTTTGTGCTTTCCCTTCGTAAGTCACCACAGCTTTGTTGAGCAATGAACCCGCACTGGCGGTAATCACCAATGTTTCTTTGTACGATTCGCCACCTACAGCATATTTGTTGTAAGTAAGTTTGAATACCGTACGCACTGGTCCGTTCTCCAATACTTCGTAGCTGTCAAATTGGTTACCAATCCACAACGAGTCGCCCACATAAGGAGCTACTCCACCACAACCGAGCGCATGACCTACTTTGTAGAAGTCCATCCCTTTGCCGTAGTCGATGTGATAGGATTTACCGTTTTTCAACTCACCGTTGTAACGTTCATCTATCACTAACTCTTCGGTACTTTTTGCCCAGAAGTCCACGCCATTACTGGGGTTTTCTTTTGCCAATGCCGGACCGTACATACGGTAAGCTGCAAAGTCATTTTCCCAGGCAAAGTCGTCTTTCCGCTCAGGAACAAAACGTCCAAAGGTTTTGGCAGTGGCAGGAGCAGGAGTTCCGGCTTTGATCCAGTAAGTTGCACTGGATTTCGCTTTCACATCGGCCTGAAACACAAACCCGGTCACTTCTTTCCGGCTGTTGTAAATCAACTGATAGCCCACTTCTTTACCTGCATTATCTTTCAGGATAAAAGGTTTTGTCAGCTTACAGTCTTTTTTGCAACAGGATTTTACTTCCACCAGTTCTCCGGCACGAGCCAAAGCACTGGTGTTGGTCACCACTACCGATTTTTGTGCCATCATTCCTGAGGCAACCAGTAGCGAAGTAAATGCTAAAATCGAAATTCTCTTCATAAATTATGAATTGTGAATTATCAATTATGAATTACTTAGGTTGTTTTCCGATATACGCCAGAATACCACCATCAACGTAAAGAACGTGTCCGTTTACGAAGTCAGAAGCAGCTGATGAAAGGAATACAGCAGGACCTACTAAGTCTTCAGGATTTCCCCAACGTGCAGCCGGAGTTTTAGCGATGATAAACTGATCGAATGGGTGACGAGAGCCATCTTCCTGAACTTCGCGCAATGGAGCAGTTTGAGGAGTTGCGATATAACCTGGGCCGATACCGTTACATTGGATGTTGTATTCGCCGTATTCCGAAGCAATATTTTTGGTCAACATTTTCAAACCACCTTTTGCAGCAGCATAAGCCGAAACTGTTTCGCGACCCAGTTCGCTCATCATCGAACAGATGTTGATGATTTTACCTGAACGACGTTTCATCATGCTTGGGATTACCGCTTTTGAGCAAATAAATGGACCATTCAGGTCGATATCAATTACCTGACGGAATTCAGATGCTTTCATTTCGTGCATTGGGATACGTTTGATGATACCGGCGTTGTTTACCAGAATATCAATTTCGCCCACTTCTTTTTCGATTTGTGCCACCATTGCATCAATTTGGTCTTCGTTAGTAACGTCAGCTACATAACCGTGTGCTTTGATACCGTCAGCAGCATAATTAGCCAAACCTTTGTCTACCATTTCCTGGTTGATGTCGTTGAAAACAATGGTTGCACCCGCTTTAGCCAAACCAGAAGCGATAGCGTAACCAATACCGTAAGAAGCTCCTGTTACAAGAGCGATTTTGCCATTTAAATCGAATTGTTGCATATTAATATGAGTTTAAAAAGTTTTTAAAGTGGAAAGTTTATAAAGTTTCTCGAGTTGAAAGTTTATAAAGTTTATAAAGTAGAAAGCTTATAAAGTACGAAGGTAGAAAGTTCAAAGTTATAGTGTCTTGATAAGGCCTGAGAGCATTTTTGAAATTTCTAATGATACATTTTTCAATTCAGTTGCTTTATCTGCTGAAATTTTATTGAGTTTGCCTGCTAGTATAAGCATAGAACGCACTTCTCCGCATGATCCTTTAGCAATGAACAGAAAATGTTTAAATTCATTATTGCTTTTTCGTTCAAATCCTTCAGCAATATTGTTCATAATAGAAACACTCGCTCTTTGAATCTGATCTCTAAATCCATAATCAGTTGTTTTTTCAAATAAGATATAAATTTCAACAG
>JBJOOU010000148.1:0-3912 GCA_046051105.1 Bacteroidota bacterium | reverse complement strand
GTTTCAGAACATCTGTTACTTTTTCTACCGAGCGATATCCTTTGTCATTCTTTTCGGTAGTAACCGCTACAACATATGTTTTTCCACAATCAAATACATCCGAAACATCATCTTTACTACTCTTGAATGCCCATTGAACCACTTTACGCGATTGTGCAATATCCATAATTTTCTCAGTGCTCTTCAAAATATCATTTGCAGGGTGCACGATATACCCTTTTTCTTTAGCACGGGTTTCAAAATCAGCTGCTTTCAATTCAGCTGCAAATTGCTTAGCATCGTTATAAATCTTGCTGTATGAGCGGCTGCTAGGTACAACCTTACGCTCAAGAATTGCCAATTTTACTTTAGGACGCGCTGCCGATTTTTCAGTAGCTTGCATAATCTGAACTCCCTGCGCGTTTTTCAAAGTAAATACAGACTTAAGAGCATTGCCGAAAGCTTTAGCAATCATTTCTTTATCCATCCCTTGCATATCGCGGGTAATCCAACCAATTTCGCCACCGTTTGCAGCAGTTTGCTGGATCTGAGAATATTGTTTAGCTAAAGCAGCAAAATCAGCTCCACCATTAATGGCAGCTACAAGGCTATCCACTTTGGCAGAATCTTTAGCAGCAACAAAAATATGACGAAGTTTTACAGAGTCAGCTTCCATCAAACCAGCCTCCATGATACGTGCCATAGTATAAGTATCATTCTCGAAAACAGGGCCATACACTGCACCTGTACTTCCGCTAAATGCAAAAGCTTTCAGATTGGCAGGTACTGTTGATGGAGAATAAGCCTTACCATCATACATCACATCCGAATTTGAATTTACTACACCAGCCACATCTGTTGTTGTTTTAAACTCATTTTCCAAACGTTTCATCCATGCCTCAGCCTCTTTATAGTCTTCTTTCATCGGCTTGATATCGAAGGCTACATATTTGATAGCACAGTTAGCATCTTGCTTATATTGTTCCTTTTGTTTGTTATAACGCTCTTTAATTTCTTCAGCTGACACCTGAACAGATGCATCAGGAATCATAAAATAAGGTTTCATCACATAGGCTACATCCACACTGGTCTTTCTATCTTCATAACTCATTTTAGCATCAAGGCTATTGGCTGAGATAGATTTAGAGATAAGCGCGTTATATTTTTCCTGAAGAATACTGTTTTTTACAGTCTTTTCCCAAAAATTCCAATAGCTTTTTGCTTTTTCCAGTTGTTGCTTTCCCTCTTCGTTTTGAGGAGCTTGCTGTAAACTATTATAAAACTGAAGCACAGCTGTACGACTAAATTGTCCATTTTCGCCTGCAAAAACACGACGTTGCTGAATCAATGGATGAGGATTGTTACCAATCAAACGATCCGAAAGTTCTTCTGCACTTACTGCCAGCCCCAACTTTTCGGCCTCAGCTTGCAATAGTTTCTCACTTACAAGATTTTCCCATACCGACTGACGAAGCTGCGCTGTCATGTCCTCATTCAATTCCGATCTGCCTGTTTCTATTTTATAAACCTCAGTCATTTGATCAATTGCAGCCGAAAAATCTTTAATATTGATTTCCTCTCCTGCAATTTTACCTACCACTTCTCGCGATTTATTAAAATACGATGACCCCGAATTCAGGAAGTCGCCAACAATAAAGGCTAATAATGCAAAACCTACTGCTCCAACAAGCAGACTGCCTTTGCTTCTGATCTTTTCTAATGTTGCCATTTTTTGAAATTTATTTGTATTTTTTTGATATTATTCTTTTCGGATTTTTGAGGGCACGAATATACAAAAAAAAATGCTATCCCCGACCAGTTTGTAAATTTTTCTATTGAATTATATATGGAAGATCATCCTAACACAATTCGTACAAGCTCAATCCGGTTATTAGTCACCTTCACACAACGAATTGTATACTTATCAAAACGTATCACCTCATTTACTTTAGGAAAATGCTGATGAGTATGCAACACAAATCCTGCAATTGTTTCATAATCATCAGCCTCAGGCAAATCCAGGTCAAATTTGGCATTAATAGCCTTTACTTCCATCCGACCTGAAAAGAGATACTCCTTATCCGATTCTTTCTGAGCTATATAATCAAAAGTATCATGTTCATCTTCAATTTCACCGAAAATTTCTTCCATAATATCTTCCAGCGTAATAATTCCGGCCGTACCTCCAAACTCATCAACTACCACAGCAATGCTTTTTTTCTGCATCATAAAGAGTTTCATCAATTTCTGCGCCGCCATATTTTCAGGCACAATAGGTATCTGATTGATGTATTTCTTCCATTCCTGCTGATGTTCAAACATTTCTGAAGAATGTATATAGCCCACAATATTATCCACATCGCCTTTGTATACAGGAATTTTCGAAAATCCGGTTTCGATAAATGTTTCTTTCAATTCGTCAAGAGTCACATCATAGTCCAAAGCGATAATTTCAGTTCTCGGCACACAACAATCACGAAGTTTCACTTTTGAGAAATCAAGTGCATTCTGAAAAATCTTCACTTCATTTTCCAGTTCTTTCTCACTCTCTTTATTCTCATAAGTCTCCTGAATCAGATAATTGAGATCAATCCGGGAAAAAACATTTTCCTGAGCCAGCTCTGTAACCTGAACTTTAAACAGGCGCAAAATAGCAATCGACAACCACGTTGCCAAACGTGACACCGGATAAAGCACCACATAGAACACAAACAAAATCCCGGAAAACACCCGCATCCATAAATTGGGATTGATTCTGAATATTGTTTTGGGGAGAAATTCACCGGTAATCAACACGATAATTGTAGCCAAAAAAGTCTGAATCAGTGTAATCAATACCTGATTTCCTATTGGCTGCAACCATGGCGTCATCGCATCAGCCATCAACAGTCCATAAATAACCAGACTGATATTATTGCCCACCAGCATAGTAGAAATAAATTGCTGCGGATTGCGATAAAAAACAGAGAGCAAATAAGACGCTAGACTTTGCTGCTTCTTATCCAACTCAAATCGCAACTTATTGGATGTAACAAAAGCAATTTCGAGCCCTGAAAAGAAA
Source organism: Bacteroidota bacterium (assembly GCA_046051105.1). Taxonomy (GTDB): domain Bacteria; phylum Bacteroidota; class Bacteroidia; order Bacteroidales; family Paludibacteraceae; genus Paludibacter. The sequence continues at coordinate 872 of JBJOOU010000148.1, read as the reverse complement.
GCCGAAAGCAATAGCGTAAGAAGTATAAACCAAAAACTACCCAAAGTGATCTGTTTTTTACATTGAAGAAATACAAAGATAGCGGATTTCAGAAAAGAAGATCAAGAAAATGTTTAAAAAAATCGAGCCTACATCTTAAAAACGAGTCTACAGCCACCTCAAGCAATGTTCAGACACCCTAGCAACAAAAAACTTTCAAAAAAAATCATCACTATAATTATTTGAAATGCTGTTATTTAGCACGGACAGCACCACAAAAACACAAATTTAAGCCGAAAGATACTTGCCAATACCAAAATTAGCTGTATCTTTGCACTCGCTTTTGAAAAACGAGCTAGTAGCTCAGCAGGTAGAGCACATCCCTTTTAAGGATGGGGTCCTGGGTTCGAGCCCCAGCTGGCTCACGATTTTCGAAAGACATCACAAAGTTAATGATGAGCTAGTAGCTCAGCAGGTAGAGCACATCCCTTTTAAGGATGGGGTCCTGGGTTCGAGCCCCAGCTGGCTCACAAATCATGAAAAAAGAGTTACTTCACACCGAGGTGACTCTTTTTTTATGCCAAAATCGAAAGAAATGATTCATGAATTAAGTGTGACTTAATAAATTAATTACTAATTTTGCAGTCAATTCATTTTCAAGCCAGAAAGAACTGGCTATTACAATATATAAACATCCTATAAAACTAAACGACATTATGGACGCACAGGCATTGTCACTCAACAACTCTATCGTAAAGTCGAACAAAAACGTTTACGAAATGCTTTCGGAACGAGGCAAAAACATCTTTTTCCCAAAACTTGGCATTCTGGCACAAGGCGCTCAGGCGAAAGGCAAAAAGATCAATGCCACGATTGGCGAAGCAGTTGAAGAC
>JBJOOU010000147.1:0-7647 GCA_046051105.1 Bacteroidota bacterium | reverse complement strand
AGGATTAATTCAACGTCATAATTTGCAAGCCGCAAAAGAAATCGCTCGCTCCGTTTCTTTTGCGGTTTGTTGTTTTTAGAACTTCCGACCTGCATCCATGTCGTCCATTACACATATGTTTCCAAATAATGGATATTTTTACCCATAATTGAAACTATTTTACCGTTTTTGCATGTTTGACGGCATAGAAATTTTAATAACTTTGTGTCGATAATTTTCAAGAATATCATTAACCCTAAAAAAATATCATTTCAATGAGAAAAACATTTGCATCATTGACCCTGGCAGCACTATTGCTTGCATCATGCAGCCAGAAAAAAGTGGAAACCACCGCATCAGGATTGGTAAAAACAAACTTCGAAACCACACACGAAGGTAAGAAAACAGATCTTTATGTGCTGAAAAACAAAGCCGGCATGGAAGTATGCATCACTAACTTTGGTGGTCGTATTGTGTCTATCATGGTGCCGGACAAAGCCGGCAAAATGCAGGATGTAGTGCTTGGTTTCGACTCAGTACAGGACTACATCAACGTTCCAAGCGATTTTGGTGCTTCTATCGGTCGCTATGCCAACCGTATTGCGAAAGCTAAATTTACACTGGATGGTAAAGAATACCAACTTCCGGCCAACAACTTTGGTCACTGTCTTCACGGAGGTCCTAAAGGATTTCAGTATGTAGTGTACGATGCAAAACAAATCGACGGCAACAATCTGGAACTTACTTATACCGCTAAAGATGGCGAACAGGGCTTCCCCGGCAACCTGACCTGCAAAGTAATCTTCTCGCTGACTGAAGAAAATGCAATCGACATTAAATACGAAGCCACTACCGACAAACCAACTGTAGTAAACATGACCAACCACAGTTATTTCAACCTAAATGGCGATCCATCAAAAAACATTTTGGACAACCTGCTGACTGTAAATGCAGCATCGTACACTCCGGTTGATTCTACCTTTATGACCACCGGCACTATCGATCCTGTAAAAGGTACTGATATGGACTTCACTACTCCAACTGCTATTGGTTCGCGCATCAACAACTATAGCTTCGTTCAGTTGAAAAACGGTAACGGTTACGACCACAACTGGGTATTGGACACCAAATGTGATGTGAAGAAAGTAGCCGCTACTCTGGAATCGCCCACAACAGGTATCGTACTGAATGTATATACCAACGAACCGGGTATTCAGGTGTACACAGGTAACTTCCTTGATGGCAAAGTAAAAGGCAAAAAAGGCATCACTTACAACCAACGTGCGGCTATCTGTCTGGAAACTCAAAAATATCCCGACACCCCTAACAAACCACAATGGCCATCGGCCACCCTTCGTCCGGGCGAAACTTACCGCAGCGAATGTATTTTTGCTTTCTCTGTAAAGAAATAAACCAGTAAGTTTACTATAAACCAACAGGGCTCTTATCGCACGATAAGAGCCCTGTTTTATTTTTACCCGATTTCATTCAGCAAAAGCCAGTCGAGAGCCACATTTTCATCTGTAAAAATGCGGAAATTTGCATTACGATTTACGGCTACGGTCTCTGCAAACCGGTTGATTTTGAATGCCTGTGCATATGCACTCAGCCGATAACTGGTTTTGAACACATCAGCAATATATTCTCCGGTATAATACCTTACCATTTCAGTCTCCGGTTTCATCAGTTCTGTTAGATCCAGCAAAATATGTAGCTTACTATGTTTATCTGCTTCAATTTTAATGTATTTCATCGATTCCAAAGCACTTTCGGCTGTCCATGGTCCGGCAAGCTTCACGTAAAGGTAGTTTTCCTCTACATTGAATTGCACGGTGGATTTCAGCATCGTATTTTTATCAGGTATTTCTATCATCATTATTCAGGATAATATGTTCTAATGATTCATTTGCAATTAGTTCAAATTAAGATAGATATCAAACATACTAGATATACAAATATAATTTATTATGATCATATATACAAATCAAGCGCAGCGGAGCCAAAGATTACCACAGCCATCAATAGTTTTTTATTGCTCCTATTAAAGATGCATTCATCAAATTATAGTTCCATCCACACACAACGCTATCCCTGTGTAAAGACTGGATCGGAAGCTTAAAGCTAACCGGTACCTCAACGATATTCTTGCCGTACAACAGACCGGTTCGTACATCAGTACCATACAATCCCCTTTCAACTATAGCAACATGCATCTAACAGAATAACGTTCAAGACTGCAAGACGCTAAAATACACTAAAATATCGCAACCACCCGATATTTCTCCTACTCATTGTAATAATTTCAACTGCAACAAACGACAAACCCACAACGAACCCACAACCCATTGTAGCACGGATTATTACAATGTCATAAAAAACAAAGCAATGCCGAAAAAATCTATCAAAAAATGTTCTAAGGCCATCCAAATACATATATTTGAATCAGGTCTAACACAATAAAACAGCGCATATGGAAAAAATACTACAATTCCTCCGATTCAGTATCGATAGTTTTCAGTTTGGAATAGAACTGTGCGATGTTGAAAAAATTATTCCGGCGCGTCCGTTGATATCATCAAGTGCTAAACCGGATTTTGTAATGGGACTCTTGCACTACAACAATGAACTTATTGCTGTGGTGGACATCAGAGGCAGGCTTGGAATACCCATCCGGGATCTGGACTTAAAAGATCAGTTTATTATCTTCAGAACCCAAAATTACACAATGGCTTTGTATGCCGAGCTGGTACTCGATAATTTTGAAGCTAAGGAAGCCGACATTATTGAGTCAAAACAACTATTGCCCGGCATTCAAATCATGAAGTTTCCCCGTCAGAACATCATTCACATCTACAACACCGAAGAACTCTTTGACCAGAGCGATATTTTCGGAATTGTAAGAATGCTGAAATCTTTCGATCACAATGTGGCAGTATAATTGAACTAGCGCCAAAATGTAAAATAGTCCTTCCGAATAGTTTGCATACCAGCTATGCATCCCGTACAGCCAACAGCGAGCAGATTCGAACTTCTGCCCGCTGTTTTGCTTTTTCAAGCCCTCGCTTTTCGTTCTGTTTCCATCGGCTTTCCTCTTACTATCTACCTGATATATTACGGTGATATTACGGTTCAAATACGGATCAATTACGGTGATATTACGGTCTTATATAGAACCGTAATATCTCCGTAGTATTTCCTTAGGTAAACCATAGTATAGTCATATTATACTGGGAGGAAAGGAAGAGGAAATTGGGTATGACGGAGAATATGAACAAATAAAAGCAGAAAGTCTACTTCGCACAAAAAGACTGCACTATTGAAAATATTGAATGCAACACAAGGGCCTTTGGTATGCCAGTCGCCCTAATAAACAGTATTGCAAAAAGAATCTTTTTTTATTCCTTTAAAAATTAAATCAAATGCTTATATTTGTAAATCAAAACACCGTCCAAAACACACGACCACATTTTAGGTAAACAAGATGTAGATTACATGAATATTACTAAGAAACAGAAAACAATACAGACATATTTGATTGGTTGCATACTGGTTGTAGGTATGACGACTTTCACCCGGGAAACGAAGGCTGCAAGACTATTCAGAGCTGATAAAGATTTCAGTGCGCAAATTGCCGAAAAGCCAGAAGAGGAAAAAATCAAGAGAATTACATTTTCCTTGATTGACACATTAAAAGTTACTTCTAAGACAACAATCGTAGGCAAATGCCATAATCAAAGTGAGCCATACGACTTTTATAGCTTCCAATTAAAAGATTCAGCCTTGATAGTTAAATTCAAAAATTCATTGATAGCAGGCAAACAACTCCCAAGCAAGTACAGCAAAAATGCTTTTGAAGTCAGAATTATTGAAAATTACAAGGTAATCAATTGCTTCCGATTTGATCCTGTTCAAAATTCGGTGATGTGTTCAGATGCTAGATACAAGTTTGATTTCAATCAGCTGAAAGATTATCATCTGCATTATCCAATCATTTGTGAAGAAACACATAAAAACTTTGAAAATATCCAGGAGTTTGAAACTTACAAAACAAAAATAGAAAAGGACTCTAATCTCTTATATTACAATGAGCCTTGTTTTAAATACGAAGGTAACTTTGTTGTTTTGGCTAAGATTTCAGCACTATTTCAAAGTCCCAAGGCAGTGCTTGCCTACCTGCAAACTAAATTTGAAGAAATAGAACCGAGTAATAAATTTTCAATGGCAGTGGAATTGGATTTAAATGTTCCAGACCCAAGCATGCTAACGAATCATTATACAGTTAGGATTGAATGCTCAAAGAAGTTGTATGAGAACTACAACGACAGTATACTCAAAAAACAGGACTGGAACCCTTATACCTCACAGACTGGCTTTTTCTACTTTAAGAAATAAATCAATAATACAGAAATACAAATAAGATGGAAGACAATGATTTACTAAACGAAAGTGACTTTTCAGTGCCTACACTTTATTCGCCAAGAACAATAAGAGGATTCTCGATATTCTTTTCTCCAATTTTCGGTGGAGTTTTATTAATGCAGAACCTGCTAACAACAAATCAAAAGAAATTAGCCTATTACGTTCTGGCCGGATCAATTGGCTATACAATATTGTTGAGTGTGTTGGCCTATTCTCTAACATTAGAATATAAGCTGTATGGGTTCAACTTGCTGGGTGGATATATTTTAGCCGACATTATTCAAAAACGCTTTTTACCCAAAGAAAATAAATACTATAAAAAGAAGATATGGAAGCCACTAATCATATCACTACTAATCATTTTACCATTTATTCTCCTACTGTTCATTTGATTCGTATTCAGGAACCAGATATACTAAATAAATAATGGCATACGATAAACCTGATATGAGTTTATCGTATGCCAATTATTGAATTTTGTGCAGATTGTACAGTTGCGAATCCGGTACAAATGGTGCTTCATTTATCAGAAAAAGAAGACACAGTTTATTGTCGCACAATTCTATTCCTTATATTCTATCTTCATGTCCAACCACTTTTCGAGCGTGGTCACAAAGAGTTTCTTTTCGTTGGGGGTCATTTTTTCGAAGCGGGCCGAAGCGTGATTTTTGCCATTCATCACAAACCAGAGCGCATCGGCTTTGTCGGATTTTGGCACGCCGGTGGCAGTCCATGTATCGGTAGAGCCGTAGATGTAAATCATCCGGTTGCCATTGCGGGGAAGCCATTCGTTTATTTTACGCAACAAAGTGCCATCAAATGTATGCAGTATTTTGGCGGGTACTATCGCTGCATACGGATGCGGATACAGCGGCAAGGCTTTTAAATCGTTTTTAAACGGCGATGTTTCGTAGCCGTAATAGCCCATTTGAGTGGCCGATTGGTAATAATGCGGCAGGTAGGCATCAATGTCGGCATCGGAAAATGATTTGATGGTATTTACCTTCATCAGATATTCAACTGCTGATGTGAGGGATGCAGTGTCAGCCGGAATTTCGCTACATACGGAACCGTACTGCCAAAACGAAAACGGATATTCCAACACTGTATATTCAAAAGCCTGCTCCAGGCTAAGGTAGCTAAACATCAACCCCGCACCCTTGCTGTAAAGCTCCAATAGCGGCAACACCTGCTTGCGCTCGCGGAACATACGTTTCTGAAAAGCCAGTATTTTTTTGCGGCAACTGTCCTGCCCCACTGTATCCAGAAAACTATAGATGCGCTTGTCTTCGTATTCGCGATTGATGGGCGCTACATACGGAATAGCCACATCTACATCGTTGGGGAAAAAGTATTTGTAGAAAATGGTGGTGGCTCCCCCTTTGCTGATACCGCTGCTGATCCATTTGGAGGTATAAATGCGATGAAAGAGTTGATGGATGTAATGAAGATCGGCAGTGGCCTGCTCCAGGTTTAAATAGCTGTAATTAAGACTATCGGGGACACTCTTTCCAAAGAAACGATGCTCCACCGACAACTGGTTGGCATCCAGCAGGCGAGTGAGTTCGTTGTTGTGAACCCTGTCCTGCGTGTAGCCGGATATATACATCAGCATCGGTCTGTCAACACTACGGTGCGAAAGAAACGCACGTTGATAAAAATACCCTTTTTCGGGGTGCTGATGATCGAGCGGCTGCTTAATCCGCAATTCGTAGCATTTTTCGAAACGGGGATTGGTATTTTCTATTTCCTTGAAAATAACATCAGGAAGTTCGTAAAGAGCATTTTCAAGAGTTTGCTTTTCAACGGCTGACAACGAACCGGACACACACAGCAGGATGAGTGCCACCACATACATAATTCGGGCTTTCAACATATTCTAATTTCATTTTATTTTGCATACAAATTTACATATATGATGTATAAATACAAATTATCTGCTCGCTATACGACACAGTATCTTGCGTAACCAAAGGGTCAAAACCCATCATTGAAAGTATAAATGTGTTATTTACTTTCGGTTTTAGAATAGAAATAGTGATATTTGCGCTGCTTTCGGCCCTCTACCCTACACAGTCCGATATTCAGTGAATCATTGATTCGCATTTATTTACATTCAAAAACTGCAATAGCAAATCTACAATAAGTCCTCGTAGAAAGGGCTGAAAGGTAGTTATTGCTATTTGCAAAGTTATATTTTATTGCAACAGGATTTTTAGCATCATTTGTTGAGTACATATTGCTTCGATTAGTTGTTGTGTACTTAAACAATGACAGAAATTCTGTTTCTTCAGTAACCGGAAGAAAAGAAATACACGATCAGGAATGTTAGAACGTCAAATACGGAAAAATAACGATTATGCACTTTGGGAAGATTTCAGAAGTGGTAGCGAAAGCGCCTTTTCTAAAATCTACAACGACTATGTACAGGAATTGTACCGCTATGGCGTACGGTTCAATCCGGAGACTGAAATTGTGAAAGACAACATACAGGAACTCTTTATCAAACTGTACAACAACAGAGCCAATCTGAACCCGACTGATAATATCCGCTTGTATTTACTGCGGTCGCTAAAAAACAGACTGATCAATGTGTATTTCGACCGCAAAGAATCGGTATCGTTGGATGAACTTCCGTTTGAGATTTTGAAAACGGAAGATGCCGAACCCGGCGAAGATTGGGATGAGATTGTGAAACGCAAAAAACTCAAAAAGGGAATCGACTCCCTTACTCCCCGTCAGCGCGAAGCCATCTACCTGCGATACACGCGGGAAATGACCATGGCCGAAATGACTGAATTGCTGGATATGAATTACCAATCGGTGCGCAATCTGCTGCATCGCTCTATCGAAAAACTACGAAAAGAAATGTTGATTGTTGCATTGTTGCTCCTTCATTTATTTATAGACTAAGTGATTGACATTGCGACAGCATCGTATTACACTTTTTTTCTGCCTTTCTTGAGTACATTTGAAAAAACCGGGTGTTATGCCACTATAAGCCCTATATAATTGATTAGTATGATCGATAATAACAACTACGAAAAATACAGCATTGAAGACTGGATCGAGGATGAAAACTTCGCCCGTTGGCTCAAAGAACCCGATTCGAACGAAACAGGTCGTTTCTTTACCGAACTTATGCAGCAAAATGCAGAAGTGTCCGGTAAGATGAAAATTGCTGCCGAAATCATTACCGGCATCAATGTTCAGGAGCCATCATTGGCGCAGGAGGAAGTGGAACTGATG
>JBJOOU010000146.1:0-15675 GCA_046051105.1 Bacteroidota bacterium | reverse complement strand
CTGAGTAATTATGATAAATAGAATTAATGAGCTGGTATCGAGGATGACTTTGTTCGACATGCACAGCCAAATAAAACAAGATATGGATCCAAATGATTTTACGCAAGCAAGAATTTTGATTGTAGATGATCAGGAAGCCAATGTATTTCTGCTGGAAGAGTATTTTGAGCAGATTGGTGTTCGGTCGGTTGCTTCTACAGTGAACCCGTTTGATACATTTGATTTGTATCAAACTTTTCATCCGGATATAATTTTGTTAGACCTAATGATGCCCGGACTGAACGGATTTCAGATTTTGGATGAAATGAAAGCTTTGGTGCCCGAGGGTCATTTTCTTCCAATATTGGTACTGACTGCCGACCTGAATGAGGAATCGAAAAAACTGGCTTTGGCCAAAGGTGCTACAGATTTTTTGTTGAAGCCATTTGATCTTACTGAAGTTGGGTTAAGAATAAGGAACATGATTCGAACCCGTTTTTTGCACCTTAAATTGCAGGAACAGAATCAGAATCTGGCTACCATCATCGATGAACGGACCCATGATCTGCAACTAGCTTATGAATCTCTCAAAAAAGCGAAAGAGGAATTGGAAGTGCTTGATAAGGCTAAATTGGAATTTTTGGGAATTATTAGTCACGAAATCAGAACTCCTTTAAATGGCATCCTGGGTTTCACGGGTTTACTGAAGCAGAAAATTGATATGCCGCAGCTCATTCAATATATTGATTATTTGGAGTTGTCTGCTAAGCGTCTTGAGGCTTTCTCTACCAAAGCATTGCTTATCACCGAGCTGCGTTCAGGTCAATATAAATCGCAACTTCAGAATGTGAATCTAGGGCTACTGCTGAAGAGAGTTGTCGCGAATCAGGAGGAGACTCAACGTGAGAAATCGGTGAAAGTGCTGTTTGATGAACAATTGTATCTGGTTTTTCTTCATGCAGACGCAGTTTTGCTAGAGATGTGTTTTGAAAAATTGCTCGACAATGCTGTCCGGTTTTCTCCGGTGGGTGGATGCGTAAAGCTGGAATATAGCAATGATGATGTAAACGTGAAAATAGTAATTACTGATGAAGGTCCAGGCTTTTCAGACAAGGCGCTTAAGCATCTTTTTGGAATTTTTGGCATTGGCAGTAAACATGAGGATAATACATTTGGGCTGAATTTGGCAATTGTGAAGCAGATAGTTGATTATCACAAAGGAACTATTGAGGTTGCAAATTTACCAGACAAAGGTGCTGAGGTCACACTTGTACTTCCGCAATTTATTGACAATAATTAACCTCAAGGTTAGTTAGGAACTCTCATGAATGTTTAGGCTTATGCCAGTAAGCTAATAATGTCATTTTCTATTTAAAAATCTCAGTACTATGGATTACAGTAAATTATCAAAGAAGGAGTTAGTCGAACGACTCGAGCGGATTACGCACGACTACGAGGAATTGAGGCAACATACTGTAAAAGACATCACAGATCGGAAGCAGATGGAAATTGAGGTGCAAAGGAGTGAAGCTTTGTATAGCTCTATTCTTAATGTTTCGCCCGATTCTGTAATCCTGACTGATATGACAGGAATAGTGGTGTATGTTTCGCCTGCTATATTTAAATTGTACCATAGTACTGATATTCATGATTATGTTGGGCATAATTTGTTTGAGTTCATGCTGGAGTCCGATCGCGAACGAGCCATGTCGAATACCCGTAGGCGACTTGCAGGCGAGCAGTTAGGCGTAATGGAATATACCGGAGTACGAAAGGATGGTAGTGAATTTTATTTTGATGTAGATTCGGATGTAATTAAGGATGAACAGGGGCGGCCGTCCAATATATTGTACGTGATAAGAGACATTACAGCCCGAAAACAGACTGAGCAAAAGCTGCGCCTGAGTGAAGAAAAGTACAGGTTGATCGCAGAGAAAATTACTGATGTTGTTTGGCTGATGGATATCGAAGGCCGCAGTACTTTCGTGTCTAAATCGATAGAAAAATTCACAGGTTTTACAGTCGAAGAATATTTGCAGCAAAGTATACAGACACGATTTACCCCGGAGTCAGTTCAAAAAGCGTATTCTACACTTAAGTTGCATCTCGATAAATGGAAGTCGGGTGTGAATATAACAAAAGATTATCAGGTGCATTTGGAACTTGATTATATCTGTAAAAGTGGAAAAATAAAAACGGGAGAATTGCTTATATCTCCGGTATTTGACAAAGATGGAAATTTTGAAATCATTCACGGTGTTACCCGCGACATTACTGAACGAAAGGCTGCCGAAAAGGCATTGAAAGAGAGTGAATCAAGGTATCGTAATATTTTCGAAACAGTACAAGATGCGTATTACGAGGTGTCGGCAGATGGAATTACTATGGAAATCAGTCCGTCGATAAAGCTAATATCACGTGGAGTTGTCACCCGCGAGGATTTGATTGGAAAATCGTTTGTGTCGTTTTATAAAGATCCTCATGAGAGAGAACAATTGCGGGAGCAACTCGCTCTTAAAGGGCATGTTACCGATTATGAAATAACATTTAGCTATGGCGATATTGTCGTGCCGGTTTCTATTACCTCCTCGTTGATGTTGGATGCTGAAGGTAATCCGTTGAAAATCATAGGAAGTATTCGTGATATATCGGAACGGAAAAAATCAGAGAAACAACTGCGTGATAGTGAAGCGTTATATCATTCTATCCTAACGGCTTCGCCCGACGATATCACTATTTGCGATTTGCAGGGAACTATTGAACTGGTTTCGCCAGCAGGGGTGACAATGTTTGGCTATCACTCGATGGACGAAATGAAAGGGCGCCCTTTGTTTGATTTTGTGGCAGAGTTTGATCATGAGCGCGCATTGAAAAACATTCAATTGATGTATGAGGGAATATATGAGCGTCCGGGTAGTTATAGTGGACGTAGAAAAAACGGTGACATTTTTCCCATCGAAGTAAATGGAGAGTTCCTAAGGGATAGCAAAGGTGTCCCGTCAAAACTCATTTTTGTGGTTCGGGATATCACAGACCGTATTATTACAGAAGAAAGACTTCTGGAGAGTGAGCGCAAGTATAAGACTTTTTTTGATGAAAATAAATCCATCATGCTGATGATTGAGCCTGAAACAGGTTTGATTCGTGATGCCAACGCTACAGCATGTGAGTTTTATGGATGGAGCAAAGAGGAACTATGTTCGATGAATATGTCGCAGATTAATCCGTTGTCTGTTGATTTGATTGTTGATAATCTGAAGCAAACTGTAACCGAGAAACGAAAAATACATCACTTCAGGCATGTAAAGAAAGATGGCTCGATGTGTGATGTGGAAGTATATGCCGGAGCCATAACAGTGGATAATAAATTGATGGTATATTCGATAGTACACGACATTACAGAACGCAAGCGAATAGAAGAACAATTGAAAGAATCTGAAGAGCGGTTCAGAATGATCTTTGATAATGTGTTTGACGGTATCAGTATTTTCGAAGAGCACGAAGATCCTTCGCAAAGAAGATTGATCGATTGTAATGAACAGTTTGCGTCAATGGCGGGGCGAAGTAAAGATGAGCTATTGAAAATCGGGTATACATATTCGTTGACAAAACCGATTGATGAGAAAGTGAATAAGTATCGTCTTTCAGGCCTTACCAATAATTCTGCTTATCAGGGGGCATTCAGATGGTTGCGCCCTGATGGAGAGGAAAATACGATTCAATACATTGCCCGGCCTATATCCTGGCAGGGAAAATTATATTCGATAGGGATCGATAGGGATGTAACAGAAACCAAGCGTCGGGAAATACAATTGAAAAAACTATCGCAGGTAGTGGAGCAAAGTCCGGTGAGTATCGTAATTACAGGGCTGGACGGAAGTATTGAATATGCCAATCCTGAAGCATGCAAAACAACTGGGTATGAAATAGAAGAGCTGATAGGTACTAATCCGCGTGTGCTACAATCCGGACTGACAAGTAAGGAGCAGTTTAAAGAGATGTGGGAGCTTATTTCGAATGGAAAGGATTGGCATGGAATGTTTCATAACAAACGAAAAAACGGTGAGCTGTATTGGGAATCGTCCACTTTGGCGCCCATCTTTGATGATGATGGTCGAATAGTTAATTATGTGGCGATAAAAGAAGATGTGACAGAGCGCAAAAAAGAACAGGAAGAACTGCTGAAATTTAAAACGATAGCAGATAATGCTAATTCGGGTACAAGTATAGCCAGTCTTGAAGGTGAGATTTTGTACCTCAACTCATCTTTTGCAAGGATGTTGGGCTGTGAGATTGACTATGCAATAGGGAAAAACATTGCAATGTTTTATCATCATTCCAATTATGAATCCCTGGAAGAACTGTTTGCCGAGGTATTTGAAAAAGGAGGCCTTTCTGTTTTGGAAATATGGATCCAGAGAAAAGATTTAAGCGTGTTTCCGGCTCTTTTTAATGTAACCGTTATTTATAATGAGAAAAATGAACCCATCTATCTGACAGCTACTTGTGTGGATGTCACAGAAATGGTGAAGGCCGAAGAATTGCTACGCAAAAGTGAAGCTGATTTGAATTTTGCGCAAACTATCGCTAATATTGGCAGTTGGGAAATTGATTTTGTAAACAATGTAACTGTTTGGGCTGAAAATCTTTATCGTGTTTTTGGGTTAGAGCCTTTTGTTGATATTGACTTAGATGAATATTTTTACTCTCATGTGCATCCTGAAGATTTAGCACTTGTCGATTTGCGTGATGGACATAAGTTGATTTTAGGTAATTCTGTATCTAACCATATTCGATTTATAATGCCTGATGGAAGCATTAAATGGTTGCAGGGGGATACAATTACCATTTGCGAAGGTGACCGTGTTATAGGTCTAAAGGGGACTTTCCTCGATATTACGCGTAGCAAAATTGTAGAACAGGCGTTGAAGAATAGCGAACACAATCTTAACTATGCACAATTGGTGGCAAAAATGGGTAGCTGGAGGATTGATGTGGTAAACAGTAAAGTTGAGTGGTCGAAAAATGAGCTAAAACTATTTGGACTTGAGGAAGATGCTGACGTTGATTTTCAGCAATATTTTCAGGAACATATTTATCCCGATGATAAGAAGTTACAGGCTGAAGTAGAAGCCAGTGTACTGAAAAATAAGAAGCCTGTAAGCGAGGAGTTTCGCTTTATTATGCCCGATGGTTCTATCCGATGGTTCAAAGGTGATGTGTTGCCGATTGTTGAAAACGGGGAAATTGTGTCATTGATTGGTACGCATATCGATATAACGGACAAGAAAATTGCCGAAAATATATTGCAAGAGAGCGAGAGTAGTCTCAATTATGCGCAGGAACTCGCAAAAATGGGCAGTTGGCAACTTGATTTGAAAACGAGCAAACTCACAGGATCAGCCAATTATTACCGAATGTTGTCACTCCAGCCTTTTGATCAGTCGGTGAATTTGTATGATCATTTTTTGTCACTCGTTCACCCTGAAGATTTAAATATAGTAAAATATATTCAGGAAGAAGCGTTTACCGTACCCGAAACGAAGATATTTGAATTCAGGTTGCAGAAAGAAAATAACCTTGTGTGGATTCAGAATTTTATACAACCTGTTTTTAAAGATGGTGGTTTGGAGTCATTACGAGGGGTGAATATCGATGTGACGGAAATGAAACAGAAGGAAGGTGAAATTAGCAGACTGCTTACTGCTGTTTCGCAAAGTCCTGTTGCTGTTGTTGTTACGGATATTGATGGTGTGATTGAGTATGTGAATCCTGCATTTGAATATATAACAGGTTTTTTAAAAGATTTTATTCTGGGGAAAAATACAAGAATTCTGAAATCAGCTAAAAACAGCGATCAGGTATACCGGGATCTGTGGTCGACCATCAAATCCGGAAAAGTGTGGGATAATGAATGGATTAATATCAAATTTAATGGAGAATATTATTGGGAGCATATTTCGATATCGCCAGTTTTTGATGGGGATGGAAAGATTATAAATTTTTTGGCGATTAAGCAGGATATAACTGAACGGAAATTATCCGAAGAAAAGATATTGGATTTGAATGCCAATCTGGAACTTAAAATAAAGGAACGCACGCAAGAATTAGCAGCTGCTAACGCTACTCTTGTAGATGAAATTCAGGAACGATTGAGGTTTGAAAAGGCTCTCCGGGAGAGTGAAAGTAAATATAGGTCGGTGGTAGAAAATATTTATGAAATAGTTTTTCAAACTGATGTTGAAGGAAACTGGGTCTTTTTGAATAAATCCTGGGAGGTAGTAACCGGATTTACCGTCGATGAATCGTTAGGACAATTGTTTTTGGATTATGTATATCCAGATGACAGAGAAACTAATATTGAATTGTTTGCTCCGCTCATTAGTAGAGAGGAAGATTTTTGTAAACATGAAATACGTTACAAGACCAAAGCTGGGGGCTTCAGATGGATTGAAGTATTTGCCCGTCTAGGTGTGGATGAAAATAATCATCCTATCGGAACGTATGGAACTTTACGCGATGTAACGGAGCGCAAACAAGCTGAAGAACTGCTGCTTTGGAACAAATCATTGCTGGAAATGATGTCAAATTCTTCGCCACTTGGCTTTTTGGTTGTAGATAATCGAAACGATGAGATATTGTATTTTAATAAGCGTTTTTGCGAAATATGGGGTGTGGAATGGTTGGAAGATCAACTGAAAGCCGGGCAGATCGGCAATATGGATTTGGTGCCGTATTGTTTGCCTGTCTTGGCAGATCCGGATGCTTTTATTAAATCTGGTGCGCCCTTGCGCGACGAGGAAAACAGAGCCATTGTTTCTGATGAAATTCAATTCAAGGCGAATAGAACCATCCATCGATATTCTACTCAAATTCGTGGTGCTGATGATCGGTACTACGGACGGTTTTATATTTTTGAAGATGTGACAGAGGATAAAATGGCTGAAGACGAATTGATTAAAGCTCGAAATGAGGCGGATGATGCTAACCGTGCCAAAAGTGAATTTTTATCCAGGATGAGCCATGAGCTGCGCACGCCGCTCAACTCGATTTTGGGTTTCGCTCAGCTGCTTGAAATGGGTGAACTGAATGTAAAGCAGCAAAAGGGGGTAGGCCATATTTTGCGCAGTGGCAAGCATTTACTAAGCTTGATTAATGATGTTTTAGATATTTCGCGCATCGAGTCCGGACGGATTTCGATTTCTATCGAACCCGTTCAACTGAGTCCGGTATTCGATGAAATGATAGATGTACTGCGGCCTATATCGGCCAGCAAAAATATAACGATGCGGTTGGAGGCTTCGTTGTTTAATAGCTGCTTCGTGAAAGCCGACAGGCAGAGCTTGAAGCAGGTGCTGCTCAATTTGCTCAATAATGCAATAAAGTACAACCGGCCGGATGGAATGGTAAATATCTGTACGCAGTTGATTACCGACGAGCTGACAGGTGTTGAGCAGATTCGTATTTCGCTGATTGATACCGGAATTGGTATTGCGGCAGAAGATATTCAAAAGATTTTTACTCCATTTGAACGTATCGGAGCTGAAAAAACAGGAATTGAAGGCACTGGGCTTGGTTTGGCTGTAGTGAAAAAACTGGTAGATGCTATGGGTGGAAAGCTTGGGGTGGAAAGTGTTCCTGGCGAGGGCAGTACTTTTTGGGTGCAATTTGAAAGAGCGGAAAGTTTGTTAGATACGGCATCGATGATAAGCGTAATATTCAGCGACCCAGAAGGTGTACATACGCGGAAGTCCACTATTTTATATATTGAAGACAATGTGTCAAATATTGAACTGGTAGAGCAGGTTTTACATTCTCAACGTCCTGATATCCGGCTGGTGTGTAATATGACAGGGAAACCGACTGTTAAGTTGGCTATGGAGTACAAGCCGGATTTGATCATGCTCGATCTGAACCTGCCAGATATACATGGTAGTCGGGTGCTAACAGAAGTGATGAAAAATCCAAATACAAAAGATATTCCGGTGGTGATTGTAAGTGCTGACGCAATGAGTAAGCAAATTGAAACAATTATGGCTTCGGGCGCAAAAGCCTATCTGACAAAGCCACTTGATGTAAAACTTTTTTTGGATGTGATAGATGAGTTTACCAAGGATTAAAATGATTAATATCGGGAGGAACCCGGCGGAATTGTATGGATAAGGAATTTAGAAATGCCAAAATATTAGTTGTAGATGATCAGCAAGCCAACGTGGACGTGGTGAGCGATTTTCTTGAAATGCATGGCTTTGAGAACCTGATTTCTACAACCGATTCCCGGAAGGTGCTGGAAATTGTTCAAAATCAGCAGCCGGATTTGTTGTTGCTCGATTTATCGATGCCTTTTCTCAACGGTTTTGATATATTGGAGCAGTTAAAGTTGGTGGTGCCACAGGATAATTATTTACCTGTATTGGTTCTTACTGCTGATGTTACCATCGAAACAAAGCGAAAGGCATTGTTGGCCGGAGCAAGCGATTTTCTAACCAAGCCATTCGATTTTATAGAACTACAGGCAAGAGTAAACTCGCATTTGCAAATTCGGTTTAAAAATGAACAAATCCGCCATTTAGCTGAGCGTCAGCGAGAACTTATTGCCATGAAAGATAAGTTCTTCTCCATTATTGCGCACGATATACGAAATCCTTTTGTTGGAATACAAAATTATATACGCATTTTGTTGAAGTTCAATAAATCGGGAGGTAGTGAATATGTCAGAGAACTGCAAACGATATATGATACTGCTCATCAGGGGCATGAGTTGTTAGAAAATCTGCTGAAGTGGTCGAGATCGCAAACAGGCACCATGTCTGTAAATGTACAAATATTCAATCTGCACCATTTGGTTGCCAAATGTATGGGGTTTGTAGCAACCAGTGCTTTGGATAAGATGGTGGCTTTGCACAATACTGTCCCGGAAGGAATGGAGATTGAATCTGATCCGGACTTTTTAGAAACAGTCATTCGAAATTTGCTGTCGAATGCGGTGAAATTTACGCCCGAATTGGGCGAAGTAACCGTTTCTGCTTTTGTGCAAGGGAACGGAATTGCGTTGCAGGTGACTGATACCGGAATAGGTATCGAAAAAGAGGATGTTGATAGAATTTTTAAAATCGACGCCAAGCTACAATCCCGAAAGGGCACCAGCGGCGAGTTAGGATCGGGTCTTGGCCTTATTCTATGTAAAGAATTTGTGGAGAAACTGGGGGGAATAATTTCAGTGGATAGCGAGCCGAATATAGGTACCACTTTTACAATAGGTTTTGCTGAATGCCCTGTGAGTGAGTCTTAATGTTCATTTTTTGTATGTAAAACCGCTTCGAGGTAAACTCCTGAAGTAGTTCTCGATTTAAAAAACACCCCATAATGCAATTTCTGTCATTATGGGGTGTCACAGGAAAGAGATAGTGAAAGAAATTATATAGTTTCTTCTTTCTTTTCGGCTATTGAAGAACCAGAAAATGACAGAGGAAGTCGATTTTGTGCAAACTGTGTTTGGTTAGTAAATTGCAGGTGTGTGGACTATTTTTGAGTTAATTAATTAATTCATTAATTAATTAATTGTATGTGTTGAGAGTCATTTTGGGGAAACTTGCAATTTAAGTGACTTTAATTCTGTATATTTTCTCGCATTTACTATCTTTGTGAGGCGATATTTTGAATATTTATAGATATTCTAATGAGTTTTGACTATACATAAGATCCTAAATATAAACAGACAGACAACTAAAAGATGGAATTAATTGTAAAAAGAATTGAAAATCTGCGAAAAGCGATGATGCGGCTTGGGGTTTCGGCAGTGATTGTGCCGGGTACCGATCCTCATGCCAGCGAATACATCGCAGATTGTTGGAAAGACAGGGTGTGGATATCCGGCTTTACAGGATCGGCAGGTACTGTAGTCGTTGGTTTGCAACGTGCCGGATTGTGGACGGATTCCAGGTATTTTTTGCAGGGAGAAACGCAGTTAGCGGGTACAGGTATTGATTTGATGAAAATGGGGTTGCCTGATACTCATGATATTAATAGCTGGCTGAAACTACAATTGACTAGCGGTGAGAAGGTGGCTGTGAATCCGCAAATGTTTTCGGTAAACGCCTATGCTGCAATGAAATCTGATCTGGTAAAGTCAGGGATCGAACTGGTCAGCTTGGATCTGATGACCGATGTGTGGACTGATCGTCCTTCATTGCCGTTAAACCCCTGCTTTGTTTTTGATGTAAAATATGCCGGGCAATCGGTTGCTGACAAATTAGAGGTACTGAGAGCTGAAATGAAAAAGATGTCGGCTGATGTCATCATATTGTCTATGTTGGATGAAATTGCCTGGTTGTTCAATATTCGTGGAAATGATGTGAACTACAATCCGGTGGCTATTTCTTATGCGGTGGTAGAGTTGGATAAGGCGACTTTATTTATAGCTCCCGAGAAAACGGATGCTTCTGTACGTGCGCAATTGCGCGACGAGGGAGTAGTGGTGGCACCTTATACGCTGATTTATGATGCGATTCGCACCTTACCTGCCACAGCTAAAGTTTTGTTTGATGGCTCAAAACTGAACCAGGCTTTGTATGAAGCAATTCCGCAAGGATGTGGAATTTGTAACGCAATTTCGCCGGTTGCAAAACTGAAAAGTATTAAAAATGCAACCGAAGTGGAAGGTTTCAGGAAGGCAATGGTAAAAGACGGAGTTGCATTGACGCGTTTTTATAAATGGTTGGAAGAAAATGTGCATACAGGCGAACTGACCGAAACCAGCATTGATGTGGAACTTACCCGCTTTCGCGAAAGTATGGAGGATTGCATGGGACCCAGTTTTGGTTCGATTGCCGGATATGCAGGGCATGGAGCCATTGTGCACTACAGCGCTACTGAAGAATCGGCGGCTACACTGAAACCGGATGGAATATTTTTGCTCGACTCTGGCGGACAGTATCTGGATGGTACTACAGATATTACCCGTACCATTTCACTTGGAAATCCTTCTGCGCAGCAAAAAGCAGATTTTTCTCTGGTACTCAAAGGTAATATTGCACTGAGCAATGCTATTTTTCCAATCAATACCCGTGGTTCGCAGTTGGATGTGTTGGCTCGTCAGCCACTATGGAATGCCGGAATTAATTACGGACATGGTACAGGCCACGGTGTAGGTCATTTTCTGAATGTACATGAAGGGCCTCAAAGTATTCGTGCTGAGGAAAATTCGGTTGTGTTGGAAGCTGGAATGGTAATGTCCAACGAGCCGGCGATGTACCGCACGGGCGAATATGGAATTCGCACCGAAAATATGATTCACATTATTCCCGCTTATGAAACTGAATACGGTAAGTTTCTGAAATTTGAAACACTGACTTTGTGTTATATCGATCAATCTTTGATGGATTTTGAAGTACTGGATAAAGCAGACCGTCAGTGGATTGACGATTATCATCGCCGGGTGTACGAGCAGTTGTCTCCTTATTTGACTGCTGAGGAGAAAAACTGGTTGGCCGATAAGTGTCGCCCGTGTATGGGTTGATAAATAATGTATTGACAATGAACTCCGGTAAAGCAATTTGCCGGAGTTTTTGTTTTTAAGCGGGCTGCTTTCATTATCTTTGTTCCTCAATAATTGGAAAAATGATAGTATGGAAAACTTCAATATCAACGATACAGCTTTAGGCAAATCATCCTCTACGCCCGAAAAATACGACGCTTCATTGCTCTTCCGCATCCCCAGAGCCGAAAACCGTATTCGGTATCAAATACAGGACGATGCTTTGCCCTTTGTAGGTGTGGATGTGTGGAATTGCTATGAGTTGTCTTTTCTTACGGACAATGGATTGCCTGTATCGCGTATGATGAAGATGATCTATTCCTGCGCAAGTGAGTTCCTGGTTGAATCCAAGTCGCTCAAGTTGTACCTGAATTCATTTAATATGGAGCGCTTTGGTGCTACTGTGCATGAAGCTGAACAAAAAGTACTGGCTCTCATAAAGCGGGATCTGGAGCAACTGTTAGCTGTTGATGTGGAGGTGGCTTTTTTCGCCGCATCGTCGCCCGAAGCAGTGCCTTTTGTCGATATTGCTGATAATGAACTGGTGGCATTGGTCCCCGAAGATGAGTTGATGAAGATGAATTTTGAACATTTTCTGGAAGCACCAACCTTGCTCAAAGGCTTTAAATCGCCTTTTTTGCATCACTATAATTTCAGAACCGATTTGCTCAGATCCAACTGTCGCGTCACCAATCAGCCCGATTGGGGCGACCTTTTTGTACACATTTCTTCTTATTACGAGATTGATTTATGCTCTGTAGTGGCCTATTTAGTCTCTTTTCGAAAGGAGAATCACTTCCACGAAGAGGTAGTAGAGATGATTTTTCAACGATTTTTTGATTTTTTTCAACCCAACGAATTGATGGTGGCAGCCATGTATACGCGGCGTGGAGGTATTGATATTAATCCGCTTCGAGCTACTGATAAGCAGTTGATAGATAAAGCTTTTTTGTCTTCGGAAATACGGTTGGCAAAGACACTTCGACAGTGAGTTTAGCGTTCATGTTGGGATGAATTGCAATAAATAATTTGAAAAAATCGTACAGAACCTTGGTTGGAAGTTTGCCAGAATGAAAAATGTGTGTATCTTTGCACTCGCTTTACGCAAGTAGCGGCTGTGGCGTAATTGGTAGCCGCGCCAGACTTAGGATCTGGTGCCGAGAGGCGTGGGGGTTCGAGTCCCTTCAGCCGCACAGAAAATCCCGATAATCATATGATTGTCGGGATTTTTGCTTTTAATCTATTTGTATTTCTCCTTTCAGGTAAAGTTTTGCTTTTCCTCCGATTTTGCATCGGTTCCCCTCGTACTGGCATGTCAGGTCGCCACCTCTGACCGAAATTTGCCGGGCTGTCAGCTTCGTTTTTCCAAGTGTTTGACTCCAATAAGGGATCAGGCTGGTGTGAGCCGATCCTGTTACCGGATCTTCGTTTATGCCCGATTGTGGTGCGAAAAAACGTGATACAAAATCCACTTCGCTGCCCGCGGCAGTAACAATTAATCCTCTTCCGGCTAAATTGGCTACTTTGCTCAGGTCGGGACTCATTGCTTGTATTTGCTTTTCGTTCGAAAATATCGCCATGTAGTCGGACTTGCCCTTGTATACTTTTTGGGGTAGTATGTGGCAACAGGTCGCTATTTCGGCTCTGAAGTCAATTTCTGTTATCGCATCGGTGGGGAAGTCAAGATATAGCTCATCTCCTGATTGGAGAACTTTGAGGATTCCACTCCTGAGCGAATGAAATGTGATGGTGTCGCTTGGATGATTGAGTTCTCTGAACAGTACAAAGGCGGCTGCAAGGGTGGCGTGGCCGCATAAATCGACTTCGACCGTGGGAGTGAACCACCTTATCTGAATATGATCTTCTTCCTGCATCACAAATGCAGTTTCCGCTAAATTATTTTCGGCAGCTATGTTTTGCATCGTTGAGTCGGGCAGCCATTCGTTGAGAAGGCATACTGCCGCTGGATTGCCTTTGAATAGTTGGCTGGTGAATGCATCGACCTGATAAATGGGTAGTGTAAGCATTTTTTTGAATTAAATGGATAAAAGCGCTTGCTAAATAATTAACTTCGACAAAAATAATGTATTTTTGTGCTATTGAAATACACGCTAACAAAATATTAAAAATGGAAAATCAGGACGGACAAATCAACATTGAGCTTTCGGCGGAAATAGCTGAGGGTATTTATTCTAATCTGGCAATTATATCGCATTCCACTTCGGAGTTTGTGGTAGATTTTATCCGCATTATGCCTGGTGCGCCTAAGGCCAACGTGAAATCGCGCATCATTCTTACGCCTGAACATGCAAAACGCCTGTTGTTTGCTTTGCAGGAGAATGTGACTAAATATGAGCATCAAAATGGAAAAATAAAAATGCCTGAAAATGGTTTTGTTCCACCCGTACCTATGGGGTTTGGTGGTGGCGAAGCTTAAGCTAAAGGGATAGAATTTGCAAAAGCATCTGTAACTGTTGTTGTTACAGATGCTTTTTTGTTGTAATAGTGAATATTTATAGGATATATATTGTTTGAACGTTAATAGCTATGGCTTTTTTTGAACAAATGATCTTTTAGAATCATTATAAATAAGTATCTTTGCGGCGAAATAATCCTCTGGTAGTTTTAAGGTATTTCGCGGCTATAGTTTTGATAATATAATTTGATATGCTGCAACATTATAAGTTTACTCCCAATATGAAAATGAGCGAGCTGATCAATAATGATCATTCGCTGTTACTGGTACTTTCGCGCTTTGGATTGCATCTGGGCTTTGGCAACAAGACCGTGAGCGAAGTGTGCGACGAAAGTGCAATTCATTGTAAGACCTTTCTGGCTGTCGTGAATTTTCTTTCCGCAGGCAATTTTGAAATTCAACAGGCGAATACTGAAATCTCGGTAGAAACGATGATCGGGTATTTGACCAATGCGCATAATTACTTTCTCGATTTTAAATTACCGTCCATCCGAAAAAAACTGCTCGAAGCGGTGAATCAACCCGATCAGGGCTTGCCTTACGGTTTGATTTTTATGAAGTTCTTTGATGATTATGTGCTCGAAGTGCGCAGGCATATGGAGTACGAAAACAAAGTGGTGTTTCCTTATGCGTTGCAGCTGGTAAGCGGGCAGGTGAAGGGGAAATATAACATCGCTGTGTTTGAAAAGCGTCATCATGAAATTGATTCCAAGCTGGAGGAGTTGAAAAATATCCTGATTAAATATTACCCCGACAATGGTAGCAATCATTTGCTCACCGAAGTTTTATTCGACATTTTGTCCTGCGAAATAGATATAGAATCGCACAATAAGGTGGAGGACTACCTGTTTGTGCCTGTAGTGGAGGCAATTGAAAACAAAATGGCTCATCCATGAAAAAGGAACTCCTGAAAATAGCAATAGCTGAGCCTTCGGTCATCGTGCGAAGTGGTTTGACGGTGGCGCTTAAACGCATTCCCGGTTTTCGAATTCAGCCTTTCGAAATCGTTTCAATAGAATCGTTAACGCTGTATTTGCGTATGCATAAGCCAGATGTGTTGATCATTAATCCCACATTTTGGGGCTACAATGATATCAATAAATTGAAATCTGAAACGCAACATGACGATATCAAATGTCTTGCGTTGCTATATTCGGCCGTTGACGAATCGGTGCTGAAAAGCTACGACGACAGTATCAGTATATATGATTCGGTGGAGCAGATAGCTGCAAAACTCGAAAAATTATATGCTTCCGAAACCGATGAGGTGGCAGATGAAACCAGTTCGTTGAGTACCCGCGAGAAGGAAATTGTGATTGCTGTAGTTAAGGGAATGACCAACAAAGAAATTGCCGAACAGCTTTTCCTGTCTACTCATACTGTTATTTCGCACCGCCGAAATATTGCCCGCAAGCTGGAAATACACAGTACGGCGGGTTTGACGATATATGCGATTGTAAATAAGTTGGTTGAGCTGGAGGAAATTAAAAAGAACATGATTCTCTAATCAGATCTAACTACCTATAAATGGTGAGTGGCTCATGATTTTTCAGTACAAATGGGGATGTTGAACGAATACATTAAAATGTAATTTTGTAACGTAATAAAAAAGTTTTATTTATGCGTTTGGGTAAAAAATTACTTCTTTCAGGAATGACTCTCCTGCCTTGTAGTTTTGCACTTG
>JBJOOU010000145.1:0-22519 GCA_046051105.1 Bacteroidota bacterium | reverse complement strand
TGTAGGGGAAGATATGGAGCTGGTAGTACGCATGAGAGTCTACATGGAAGATCGCAAACGACCCTACTCGGTTGAATACATATCCGATCCGCTTTGCTGGACAGAAGTGCCAACGAGCTACAAAATACTTTGGCGCCAACGCGACCGCTGGCTACGCGGAACGATAGAAACATTGAGTATACACCGGGGAATGTTTTTCAATTATAAATATAGGTTGTTGGGGTTGGTTAGTTATCCTTATTGGTTTTTCTTCGAAATGCTTGCTCCTGTGGT
This sequence comes from Bacteroidota bacterium, assembly GCA_046051105.1. Classification (GTDB taxonomy): domain Bacteria; phylum Bacteroidota; class Bacteroidia; order Bacteroidales; family Paludibacteraceae; genus Paludibacter. The sequence goes on along the minus strand of JBJOOU010000145.1, from coordinate 22,246 downwards.
TGAGTTCTTCGGGTGGCTATTCTTCTTCCTGCTTTTAGGGTTGGGCATGATTCAATGGCCTTTCTTTCTGTTGCTGCTCTTCTTCATAGTGGCACTGGGATATAGCTTCTCTGCCTTTTCGATATTAATGGAAATGCTGACTTTCAGGCAGTACAAAGATAAAGGTGACATTCGAAAGCTATTCGTAGCTTTCATTGTTGAGCCAGTGATATTTCATTTATATACGGTAGCTGCCGGGCTTCGGGGCTTTCTTCTTAAGCTATTAAGGACAGATACCGGATGGGGCGAAATGACAAGGGGAGGATTTCATCGACCTCAAAACAAATAGTATAGCAATGTATCAAACAGTCATTAACATTCATTCTGTTTGCAAATATGAAAAACAAGCATATCAACAATAAGGCTCAGGCAACTATAGAGTTTTCCAATCCACACGAGGCAACGGCAAACAATTCGGCCATTGTCCCCGTACTCATTGTGGATAGCCGAAGCAGAATATCTTATTATAACAATGCTTTTGCGCAGCGATTGGGGTATGATATGAGTGAGCTATTGCAGAAAAAAATGGAAACAATCACTGTCCCTGATTTTAGCATCGGCTCGAGGAACGAAAATTTGTTTATATTCAAAATAAAAAATGGTGGAATTCTATCGTTGGTATTAAATTCCAAAATAGAACTTCCTTATTCAAAGAAGCTCACTCAATTCATCTTTGATATTCCGGTCAACACTCCGGTTATACCATCCACTATTTCAGAACAGATCAACTCTGATGTATATAACTTTGGCATATATCCGGAACTAACGGGGCAGGATATCAAAATAGTTTTTCGCTGTGACAACGAGCGAATCATTTGGGGCAACGATGCTTTTTTCAAATTTACAGGATTAGAAGTGTCTCATCTCAATTCCAAAAGCATTCATCAGATTTGGCCGGGACTAACATCTTCTTACATCAATGTTTTAAAACAAAATATAAACAGTACCCATCAAAAACAATCCATCGACCTAACAATTACTAAAGGAGAAGAAATTTTCAAATTTCTGTTTGAAATGTTTCCACTAGAAAGTAACGGGCAGGAACTTATGGCCATAAGAATGATTGATATCAGCCATTCTGAAATTGTAAGCCAATTAAAAGAGAATGTATGCAAGGATGCTGAATCCACGCTCCACATGCTTGACCGGTTTATCGGAAACGCCTCCAACCCAATGATTGCCGTAGACCTAACGGGGAAGATAAGCATGGTAAACAACTCGTTTGCATCATTATACAACACGAACAGAAGTACTTTCTACGGCAAAACACTACATGAAATGGAATCGACATGGAATGGTATTTTCTGCGAAAAATTGATCGGCGTCATCAAGAAAGTCATCACATTCGAGCAATCGGAAACCGATGAACTATCCATCCAACACCCTACCACAGGCCAAATCATGAAGCTAAACATGATGGCCTTTCCATTGCATTCCAACGATGGAAAAATAAGTGGATGTGGAGCCATATTTACAGATATTTCCGGCTTTATCAAACAAAGCAACGAACTTACGTGGACCAAAGCCCTGGCATGGCAATACAAGCAGGAAGCTGAGAATCAAACCTACTTAATGCAAACCTATCTGGACCAGATTCCCTACTCCACAGCCGTGCTCAATCTGGAAGGAAAAGCCATTTTTGTAAACAAATACATTGTTGAATTCTGGAATACTTCCCGTGAAGATGTTTTCGGGAAACACATATCTGAATTTATTACAGACATAAAGTATGTTGAACTACTGAACAGGTTGCTGGATAAGGTGGTAAGCAACCGACAAGTGGTAGAAGAAGAATTTACCATCAACGCATCCACTAAAGATGCTAAAACACACATTATAAGTATGTTCCCATTGATCGACAAGGATGGGGCCATCTTTGCAGCAGGTATCCACAGAATGGACATCTCCGAACTAAAACTACGTGAGATTGAACTTCAGGAATCCAGAAAAGAAATGGCAAATGCGCGCAGACTGCTGCTCGACTTTCTGAACAACATTCCCTATCAGGTAATCATGCTCAACAAGCATCATCGCATCGTGATGATTAACAAAGCATTTGCAGATGAAATCAATGCGACTCCCGAAGAGGTAATCGGAAAATTTTATGACGAGTGCATCGATGAAAAATTAGATCGAATCGTTGGCGAATCAAACGAATATGTCATTGAAAATCAGAAATCCATATCATTCCAGGAGTCGATGACCAATCAGAATGGACAGCTTTCGGTTGTGTCTGTTACAAAATTCCCTGTTTATGATTTCAATGGCGAGTTTTCATACATTGGAATTGTGGTAATCGATGTTACTGAAACGGTAAACCGCGAAAACGAACTCATTGATGCCCGGATAGAGAGCGAAAGAAGCCGGCAGTTACTACAGGGATTTATGGACAATGCCACTTTTGCGATGTTTGCTAAAGACCTGGAAGGCAACTACGTACTAGCCAACAAGAAAAAGCAGGAATACCTGCAATCATTCAACAAATCCACTTCGGACGGGAGCTCTAAAACCAACGAGAACACTAAATACATTTCTGATTTAGAAGACTCACGCGTGATAAGTGCCAATAAGCCTTTGGTGTTTTATGCTACAAATACGCATGAAAATGGCTTTGTTGAATATATAAAAACCGTAAAATTTCCCTTATACGACAAGCAAGGAAATATTATATCAGTTGGTGGTATTTCAAATGACATTACCGACATGGTGATTCGGGAAAAAGAACTGAAAAGTGCAAAACAAAAAGCAGAAAAAGCTGCTACAGCGCAAGAACGCTTTTTGGCATCGATGAGCCATGACATGCGAACTCCGCTAAATGGTATTGTGGGAATGATCAATCTGCTAAACGAGACTTCACTATCGCCGGAACAAAACGAGTATGTAGAAGCCATGAAAGTATCATCGACCAGTCTGAGGGTACTCATCAACGATATCCTTGATATATCAAAAATACAGGCCGGAAAATTGAATATTGAACGTGTGCTTTTTAAGCTCACAGAAGTCGTTACAACCGTAAATGAAATTTTCAAGCCTGAGGCTTCCAAAAAGAATATTGATTTTACTATTGAAATAGCCCCCGGAACTCCATTATGGCTGGAAGGCGACCCCATCCGACTCAGCCAGATACTCAACAACCTGATCGGAAATGCGATTAAATTCACTTCCAGAGGGTTTGTACAACTACATATACAACACAGCTGGATAGACCACAAACAGCTTACGCTCGAATTTGAAGTATCAGATACCGGCATTGGAATCAGCAGGTACGACATGAATAAACTTTTTCAACCATTTGCTCAGGCCGGAACGGATATTTCCAGAATATATGGTGGTACGGGACTTGGGTTGTATATTTGTAAAAATCTGATTGAGCTACAAAATGGAAAGATTGAAGCATCAAGCCTGATCAATGTAGGCAGTAAATTCAAATTTAGCATCCCCTATAAAATTATCAGCGATAAAGATGCTTTGAAACTTAACAGCAATACTGTATCCAACACTCCACCTGCAACGGTAGAACTTCCCGAATCTCTACGGTGTTTGATTGTGGAAGATAACGTTATCAATCAGAAAGTAGCCTATTTTGCCCTTAAGAAAAATGGTATCGCAGCCGACTTAGCCAACAATGGCAAAGAGGCTGTTGAAATTCTTCAAAAGCAGCCAACCCGCTATGATTTCATACTGATGGACATTCAGATGCCCGAAATGGATGGCTATCAGGCTACCAAAATGATCAGAAACAGTCTGATTATAAAAAATTTGCCTATTATCGCCATGACTGCTTCGGCACTCAAAGGCGAGCACGAAAGGTGTATCGAAGCCGGAATGAATGATTTCATCCCTAAACCCTTCATGATAGAGGAGTTGATGTACGTTATCAGACACCTTAACATTAAAAAAACAACAACCGAAAGCCATACTGTAGCTTTGGACAAAGCCCATAAAGATCGGCTCGAGGCAGATACAGAACCGCTATTCTCTATGTCGAATATTGATGAAATTGGCGACCCAACGATCACACTTGAAATTATCAATGAATTTTTGGCCACAGTTCCTCCAGGGCTGGACAGCCTTATGGAAGAATTAACCGGAACTATCGACTGGAAGTTGGTTGAACAAAAAGCGCACAAACTAAAAGGAGCTGTAGCTGTTTTTCAGATAAAAAAGATGATGGAAAAACTATCAGCAATTGAAAAAATGGCGAAAGAAAATAACGATATAGAGAAAATTCCCACTTTACTCAGTCAGTGTATTGATGTATTTAGTGTCGTAGAAAAAGAGTTAATCACACTCAGACAGAAAATTCGGGAAGAGCTCAACGATTCACAAACAACAAATTAAATCTTTGGATGCAAGAGAAGCAGATACATACTGATGCAGAAAACGACAATTCGACATTATATTTTTACAATGTAATGGCAGATGATAGCAGTCTGGACGAAAATGCGGACCGACTAGCCAATCGTAAACCGTTTCCGGGGGAATATTTCCCTGGAGATTTTGTAAATAATAATCGCAAATGGTTGATTCTGTTCCACAAACAAAACCCCGATGAACTAATCAGCGAAGTTGGCATTGGAACTGGTTCTGACGGTCTTAGCAACTGGAGCTGGGACCGGGCTCTCTTGTATCAGAATAAAAAAACGCAGGAAAAAACATTTGGACGTGACTTATCCGATGTTCAATTCACAGCAGCAGGAAAGTGGTTTGTCTGTGGCAGAACCAAGCGCCACAGAAAAGATCCTGATATCTATAATTCGCACACAAGGTCGAACATCTTTGACCACACCGAATGTGCCTTTTTTCTGGTTACTCCATTACCCTACCCCCTGTCTCAATCAGCTGAAATTGAAGACAGAAGCGTCAGTCTCAACTGGCAACTTGCAAGAACACAACATAAAACAATGATTGTCAGACATCCTGGCAACTCAATCATCACCAACCCGCGCAACAAACACAATTATGAAGTTGGCCACACAATAGGTCATGGAACGGTGGTATATATTGGTAGCCAGACAGAATGGAAAGACAATGAAGTAGAGGCTGGAAAAGAATATATCTATTGCTTTTATACACTTAACAACAATTTCTTTAGCAGTGGCGTAGTGGCAATTATCGATATGCCGGCGCAAACAATCGCAGAGATTGCGGTGGAAGAACTTCCAGGCACAGAATCAAGCCTTGCGGAAAGCCACGATGCCGAAAGCGCTACCCTAACCTCAGAAATAACAGAGGCGAGTACAGCAGTTATCATTCAGCCTGAAACATCCGAACAAGAAATTGAAGTCGCGAATAGTAATCTTCTCGCAGAACAAGAACCCGCCGTTGAGGAACAGGTCGCGATTGCTCCGTATAGCAATGATATAGAGAACAGTACACCCATCATTGAGCCTCAAATCGTTACTAGCAATTCGCTTGAGAATTCAAAACAACGAACATATATTGAGGTAATTCCCGACTCAGGTACTTTCATATCTGCCGTAGGTGTAGAATCGATTTCGCAAACTTTTACGCTAAAAGCTCATTTCGCTGAATCGGACTTGCAAATCTCAGCACCCTATAATTACAAGCTAAGTACTGATAAAAAAGAATGGAGCAATTATGCGATTCTTCCTGCCAAAGGAGGTAATCTGTATATTAAATATTTACCTACCGTCATTGATCTTAGAAAGAAAGAAATCATTGAGATCAGATGCAGCGGAACACTCATACATGAGCTGGAAATTATCGGGTTTTCGTACGAATCGAATTATGCGCCCACAGAGCCGACTCCCGAAACTATCAGCACTAAGACAACAAAATCCAAAGAACCACTCTCATTTTGGAGAATGATGAGTCCATTTGCCGTCCGGACAATATTGCTATTTATTCTGGTTTTGGCATCGAGGGGAATAGAATTATATAGCGGACAAATCAATGAAAGCATCAAAGGAAAGTTGCCATCATTCATCCTGCACTGCCTCATCAACGACAGTGCCTTTATATTCAATACATCTGCGATTTTATTAGGCATCGGGATAGTATTTTACTACATATCCCGCAAACTCACATCTCTACTGCAAACACTCGTAGTTACCATCGCCATAAGTATCAATTTACTATTAATCAAATACTTTTCGGTGGCTTTAAATCCTCTGGGCGCCGACTTGTATCATTATTCTGTAAGCGAAATAAAACAAACGGCCGGCTCGTCAGTCAATTGGGGAACCATCTCATTTATGGTAGGATTTGTACTGATAGTAGCACTACTTTTCGGCCTCATCCCCCGAAAAATCCGTATCAACAAATACATCAGTGCTATCATTGCTATCTTAGCAATTCTATCGGTTTTTAGCGAGAACATTCTACGAAAACATCCGGGTAATTTTGGCTCCGAATACAACAACTACCTATCCATCAATAAGTCTTCATACTTCTACAAGGCATCATATTATCATTTCTGGCCACAACCTGAGCCTGACATTTTTGATGAAATGAACGAACTGTTTGCTGATGATTTACTTCAAAAGGACAGATCAATGACTACTGCAAACGATTTTGTGATAAAAGACGAGGCGAAGTATCCATTTTTACATACCGATCAGAGTCATGAAATTCTGAGCCATTTCATGCAAAAGGACAGCACTGCACCTAATGTCGTTATCTTAATAGTAGAAGGATTGGGACGTGCCTTTTCAAATGAAAATGCCTATCTGGGCAGTTATACTCCGTTTTTGGATTCCCTTTCGCGTAAAAGTTTGTATTGGGAAAATTGCCTGAGTACAGCCGGCCGCACCTTTGAAGTACTACCGTCGGTGTTGGCGTCGCTTCCCTACGCCGATCACGGATTCTGCGAAATGGGTGAGAAAATGCCCCAGCATTTATCATTGCTCAGAATTCTGGCTGCCAATGGGTATCAGACCAATTTCTATTACGGAGGCGATTCGAAATTCGACAATATGAACCTGTTTTTGAAAGGACAAAGAACCTCGTCGATCATTGATTTGAATAGTTTTGGACCCGGCTATCAAAGATTACCGTCGAATGGCGAAGGATTTTCATGGGGCTATGGCGATTTTGAATTATTCAGAAAATACTTTAGTGTACTGGACAAGAGCAGCAGTAACAAACCGCAAATCAGCGTCATACTTACGGTTTCGACCCACAGTCCTTTCCGGGTAAACAATCAGGCAAGGTACGACGATCTGTTTGACAAACGACTGGCAGCCTCTCAACCTGATAAAGCAGTAGCAAAAAGCAGAAAGGAATTTAAACCTCATTTTGCAAGCGTATTGTTCATGGACGAAGCCGTAAGAAAATTTTTCAACGATTACAAATCACGGCCTTCATTTAAAAACACAATCTTTCTAATTACCGGCGACCACCGAATGCCTGACATCCCGATGAGTACCAAAATAGATCGATATCATGTACCGTTAATCATCTACAGCCCATTATTGAACAGAACCGCTAAATTTCCGGCCGTGGTATCGCATCTGGATATTGCGCCATCGCTACTGGCTTACATTAAAAGGACAAAAGGATTCAAGTCCCCTTCGTTGGTAAGTTGGCTGGGTGCAGGTCTGGATACGTCCAGAGTATTCCGCAACATCAACAATTATCCATTAATCCAATCCAAGCAGGGAGTGAACAATTATTTGTCAGGAGAGTTTTTCTGGGATGGGCAGGACTTGCAGCTCCTGGATGCTAATATGGGGCTTTCGCCTATACAAGATGACAAACAAAAGAACAAGACGATTCAACTTTTGAACAAATTCAAACTAAAAAACAGTAGAATGATGAATTCAGCATCCGGACTGGTACCCGACAGTTTGCTGCAAAAATATTAATGCATTAATACGCTCAACATGTTTCTTCTAATCAGGAAAATACTCATATTTACGCTGATATTTTTACCAGTAATAGCTGTGCTTATCATGCTTGTTTTGTGGCAAATTCAGCCAGAACAACCTGCAGCCGTTCTTGTTATCAATAAAACACTTATTCCTAAGGAAGAGTTGAATGAACAACCTGTGTTTTGGGTACTAAAACACAATCATCTGGTTCGCCCTAATGGTGTGGTCTACGATTTTCAGAAAGACTTTTTGGGTTTTAAACCCAAAAAGGATGAGAAGACCTACGCCTACATTAGCTTGGATAAATTGAGCGATGATAAAGTCGATTATATCTCTGATAATTTGCAAGCCACATATTATGTAGGGTCCAATGCTCCATGTTATGATGCAAATTATGGAGAAATGACGTTCAAAGATCTCCTTTTTCTACGGAAAATGAAGAAAGACAGAAAGTTAATCATCAACGAATTTAACCTGATACGCACTTCCTGGAAAAAACAACTACGCATGAATTTTGAGGCCGAGTTCGGCATTAAATCAACAGGCTGGATTGGAGGATATTTTGCTTCGCTGGACTCGGTAAAAACGAATTTACCTGTATGGATAATCAGGAAATATATGAAGCAAAATAAAGGGAAATGGCCATTTGTACACGATGGTATTGTTTTTCTGCATGAAAGTGGGCAAGTAGTAGTTTTGGATGGAAAAGAAGATTTAAACATATCTCAACCACTGATTCGAACCTTAGGCTATGGCAGACACTATCTCAAAATGAACGCTACAATAAAATACCGTCAATGGTTTGAAATTGTAAATATCACAGACAGTCTCAACCACGCACTTTCTGTTTTTGAGCTTAGAGTTTCGGAAAAAGGGCGCCAAATGCTAATGGATAAGGAAATACCGATGATTTTTCCTGCCGTTGTGATGCAAAAAACAAATATCAATGAATACTATTATTTTTGTGGAAACTTTAGCAACAACCGAATCCCAACTAATTCATTATATCTCACAGGAGGCCAGCACCTGGCCCTGATGCTTGACGGAAGAACGGAAAACTTTTTCTTTTACAAGTTTTACCGTCCGCTTGTAAGCTCGATATTCAACAATTACTTTCAATCCCCAAAAAAATCATTCGCTACCAATGAAAGCACTCATAAATAAACATTTTATTATTCTATTGCTTTTGATAACGGCAAATATTTTCAATACTCATTCGCAAGAGATTACCGATCCGGACGAACTATTTAAAAAAGCCCGAAATGCTGCGTTCACTCTGAAAGACTATGATTTGGCTATATCGATTGCCCGCAAAGCATTGAAAGGTAGCCCGAATTATGCCGACATTCGCATATTTGTAGGGCGAATTTACACATGGACGGATAAACCTGACAGTGCCCGGATGGAACTACAAACCGTATTAAAACAGAAACCCGACTATGAAGATGCCCTTATGGCCATTACCGACCTGGAATATTGGAACGACAATTACGAAAAGGCACTGGAATATTGCTATCAGGGACTTGGCTATCATCCCGATTCCAGAGAATTGATTCTGAAAAAGATAAAAATTCTCAAAGCAAAGGGCGATTATGTGGATGCTTACAATACGGCCAACGAGTTGTTGATTAAAAATCCGGCTGATGCGACGATCCGTGTTTTGTTGGACGATATCAAAGAAGCATCCGCCCTGAATAAAATTGGTATCGGTTATAATCTGGTTTGGTTTGATAAAGGATATCCGAGCCGAACACCCTGGCAAATTACCAGCTTAGATTATGCCCGAATGACCAAAATTGGTTCGGTAACGGCACGGTGGAATTATGGAAAACGATTTGGTAATACTGCCAGCCAATTCGAATTAGATGCCTATCCGCATTTAGCCAAAGGATTATATGCGTATACCAATATCGGAATCTCAGACAAACAAGCCGTTTTTCCAAGGTTCAGAGCTGGGTTATCGCTTTATAAATCGCTTCCTTATAGCGCAGAAGCTGAATTAGGTGCACGCTATTTGCATTTCAGCAGCAATACATGGATTTATGTAGGAGGATTATCCAGATACTACAAAAGCTTCTGGTTTTATGGTCGCGTTATTGTAGTACCCGGTGATAATTCTTATTCACGCTCGCTTAGTTTGATTACCCGTTATTTTGTGAGAGGCGCTGATGACTACTTCCATTTGGGAGTAAACTATGGTTTTTCGCCAGACGAAGCCAATTCAGTTTCGGCCTACAACAACCTATATGATTTAAAATCAAAAAGCATTACTGTGGGGTACAAACGGTCGATTGCCCGAATGAACATTATCTCCATATCTGCGTCTTTACAAAACCAGGAGTACTATAGTCGGTCGAAAGAAACAATCACTTCTGGAAATCAACTGGACATGTCGATTTCCTATCAACGCAGATTTTAAAATTGCAATTTAGAGAGAATCGTTGATGAGCGTAACGGTATGGCAAGCCACCACACCAGCTGTTTCGGTGCGCAGGCGACTTGTTCCGAGTGATACCGGACGAAATCCTGTTGCCAGCGCTTTTTCCACTTCTTCTTTGCTAAAATCACCTTCAGGTCCGATCAGAACGAGCACATCACTGCCTTTTTCAATTTCTGTTTGAAGCAGGCGCTTGTCTTCTTCGTAACAGTGCGCAATGAACTTTTGCGAAGCAGTGGATTTTTTCAGCAGTTCGTCAAACGTACAAAGTGGATTTAATACAGGGAAATAAGCTTTTACCGACTGTTTGGCAGCAGAAACAACGATCTTTTCGAGTCGTTCTTCCTTCACTATTTTTCGTTCCGAAAAGCGGCAAATAATCGGGGTAATTTCATCAATGCCAATTTCAGTGGCTTTCTCGATAAACCATTCCAGGCGTTCGATATTTTTGGTAGGTGCAATGGCAATGTGCAGGCGGAAATTACGTTTGCCATATTCAGCCGTTGTTTCCAGAATTTCAAAACCGCAACGTTTGTGATGAGGATTGGTGATGCGAGCTTTGTGGTACCCTCCTACTCCATCTACCACCACTATTTCGTCGCCCGATTGCAAACGAAGCACCTTAACAGCATGTTGCGATTCTTCTTCTGAAAGAATCGGAGCAGTAGCAAGTGTAGGACAGTAGAAAAGTGTCATGTGGTAGTTGACAGTTGACAATTGACAATTGACAGTTCTTCAATTTTGAACTGTCAACTGCCAATTATAAACTTATTAATATATTTCGCCTTTAGCGGCTAACAATGTATTTTTCAACAAGGATACAATGGTCATTGGACCAACACCACCGGGAACGGGTGTAATGTAAGAGCATTTTGGTGCTACTTCATCGAATTTCACGTCACCACACAAGCGGAAACCGCTTTTGGTTTTGTCAGAAGGAACACGGGTTGTACCTACGTCGATAATTGCAGCACCTTCTTTTACCATGTCGGCAGTAAGGAATTCCGGTTGACCCAGCGCGGCAATAATGATATCCGCCTCAAGGCAGATTTCTTTCAGATTTTTGGTGCGGCTGTGGCAAACCGTTACGGTAGCATCGCCGGGATAGCCTTTTTGCATCATTAGCGAAGCAACCGGTTTACCTACGATATTGCTACGACCAATTACCACGCAATTTTTACCAGCAGTAGGAATTTCATAGCGTTTCAGCAATTCGATAATGCCCGAAGGAGTAGCCGAAACGTAGCAAGGCAGTCCGATAGACATACGACCCACATTCACGGGATGAAAACCATCCACATCTTTGCGGTAATCAATGGCCTCAATCACTTTTTGTTCCGAAATATGCTTTGGTAATGGAAGCTGCACGATAAAACCGTCAAGAGAATCATCCTGATTCATCTCAGCGACTTTAGCCAACAACTCGTCTTCTGTAATGGTATCTTCGAAAGCCAGTTTGGTAGAGGTGAAGCCCACCTGCTCGCAGGATTTTACCTTGTGAGCCACATAAGTTTCGCTACCACCATCGTGACCAACAATGATCACAGCCAGGTGTGGTGCACGTTTGCCGGCAGCCACCATCGCTTTTACTTCTTCGGCAATCTCAGCTTTTACCTGATCCGAAATAGCTTTTCCGTCGATTATTTTGTACATACTATATTCAGTTGAAAATGGACAGTGAACAGTTGACAATGAATTATCATTTATCAACTTTGAACTGTCAACTAATTATTATCGTCTTTTTCCAAGTTTTAATTTACCCTGACTCATGGTAGCCATTTTCATCAGTTTGCTGGTTTGGTCGAACTGTTTCAGCAGACGGTTTACGTCTACGATGGTGGTTCCACTACCTTTGGCAATACGGTTTTTGCGGCTTCCGTTCAGAAGGCTTGGGTTAGCACGTTCCAGAGGAGTCATCGAGTGAATAATGGCTTCGATGCCTTTGAAAGCATTATCGTCAATATCCACGTCTTTCAATGCTTTGCCCATACCGGGAATCATGGCAGCCAGGTCTTTGATGTTACCCATCTTTTTGATCTGAGCAATCTGCGCAAGAAAATCGTCGAAGTCGAATTGGTTCTTTGCAATTTTCTTTTGCAGGCGACGGGCTTCTTCTTCGTCGTATTGTTCCTGAGCACGCTCCACCAGCGAAACGATATCACCCATACCCAAAATACGATCGGCCATACGTTCAGGATAGAACACGTCCAGTGCATCCATTTTTTCGCCCATACCCACAAACTTAATCGGTTTGTTAACTACAGAACGAATAGAAAGCGCCGCACCACCGCGGGTATCACCGTCTAATTTGGTAAGAATAACGCCATCAAAGTCGAGGCGATCGTTGAACTCTTTGGCAGTATTTACAGCATCCTGACCAGTCATGGAGTCGACTACGAACAGGATTTCCTGAGGTTGAAGGGCTTTTTTGATGGCTGCAATTTCCTGCATCATCATTTCATCAATCGCCAAACGACCCGCAGTATCGACAATCACTACATCGTTGCCATTTTGCTTGGCTTGTTTGATAGCAGCTTCGGCAATAGCAACCGGATTTTTGCTTTCAAGATCAGCATAAACAGGTACACCCAATTGCTCACCCAGTACTTTCAACTGCTCAATAGCTGCCGGACGATACACGTCGCAAGCCACCAACAATGGGTTTTTGCCTCTTTTGTTTTTCAACAGATTGGCCAGTTTACCAGAGTGAGTGGTTTTACCCGAACCCTGTAAACCTGCCATCAAAATGATGGATGGATTGCCTTTGATATTAATATCAGTGCTGGCACCTCCCATCAGCATAGTCAATTCATCGTGAACAATTTTCACGAGTAATTGCTGTGGTTTCAGCGCAGTAAGTACATCCTGACCGATGGCTTTTTCTTTCACCGTATCAGTAAATGTTTTGGCTATTTTGTAGTTTACGTCGGCATCTAACAGGGCTTTACGCACGTCTTTCAGCGTTTCGGCCACATTAATTTCGGTAATTTTACCTTCACCTTTCAGTATCTTAAACGACCGCTCAAGTCTTTCACTAAGAGATTCAAACATACTATCTTAACTGTTTATTTTTTTAGAGACGACAAAGGTACAAAAAATACAGGAATTGCCAATAACACAAGCGATAACAAGAATTAAAAAAAGGACAATGACCGGAATGATCAATGTCCTTTTCTTTCAAAACCAAATCTAAAAAAAACTACTAGTCTATTTTACAATTTTCGCTATGTAAGTATCTGACCCTACCGAAGCTTTCACCACATACGCTCCTGACGGTAATTTTGTGGCATCCAACTGATCGACCGATTTCAGGTTCTGCAATTCTCGCCCTTGCACATCCAACACCTGCACACGCTCCATGATCATATTCATTTTATAGGTATTACCCGATAAATAGATAACCAACGGACGTGCTGCATGAACAGAATTTACGCCAGTACCCGACTCCTTTAGGTGGAGTTTTACATTGTCCAGATAATAAATGATACTATTATTGGAAGTATAACCAATTTTCAACGTAAAATTATTGGAAGCAGGCATGCCCGACAGTTCGTAGTCCTTGGTGTTCCAAACAGCATTGGTGCCCTGCGATGGATAACCCGATGTAACCTGATAAATGAGCGATGAACCCGCATAAATATAAGGCTGCGCATACAGGCCATTGCTGCTATTGAAATACAAATCGAAATAGAGGCGATCGTAAGCGTCCAGCGTTTTGCTATTCGGCAGCGTTACATTAAAATTCACTACGCCATTGTAATCAGTAGGTGTTACTTTGAGGGAGTTGCCCGTACCGCTCACTGGTTCGGCAGCAACGGTAGCAGTACCAACTGTGCTGGTTGTGCTCCAGTATTTGTATAGCTGATAAGTAGAAGCATCGCCCACCTGTGCATTCTCAAAATTATCAAGCGTAATCACATTGCTGTTGTAAAGTGGTGATGGAACCAACTCGATATCATCCAGCAGGTATTCGCATTTGGACTTAGCCACTTTCAGTACCAAAATACCGTTAGGAACAGATGCAAGCACCGAAGCAGACATCGTAAATTCGGCCGATTTCCACACCAACGAATCCGAGGTATGACTTCCCCAGCCACTGCTAATGCTACCCAGTTTTTCGGTGGCGTCCAACACAGGAGTCGTAGCCGACGAATACACATCAATCTGCGGATAATCCAAATCGGGGCCACCATTGTAGCCTTTGTAAGCGATTTTGAATTTCACTTTTACATAGGGATAGGCCGAGGCTGTGCCGGCAGCGATCGAAAAATTAGAAAATTTGATGGGTGCATAACCGTTATTCACCACATCCAAACAGTTGGCAGAAGTGTTGATACCGGTAGTAACGGGATTGGCAACAACTGCCACCGAACCACCATAAATAGCAGCCGCACCATTCAGCGTATTATCTTCGAAAGTGATTTTCGTTTGAGCAGTGGCTACCATCGCAGCCATACAGAAGATGAAAAGAATGTGTTTTCTCATATCTTTTAGTATTAATCACATTGAAACAATTTTTATCACTTCACTATTTTAGTGGTAAAAGTTCCACCGGCGGAAGCGACTTTCACTACGTATACACCGGCGGAAAAGTGTGAGGTAGAAATCTCAGATACATTCGAAAGCGACAACAATCTGCGACCATTGATATCAAACACTTCGGCCTTATCCACCACTTTGTTCATTTTAAATGTATTCCCGTTAGAATATACGATTAGTGGTTCGACGGCATTCTGCGATTCAACGGCAGTGGTGGTGTTGCCTACTATTTTGATATTATCCAGATAATAAACTGTGTTACTGTTATTGTACAATCCAATAAACAAATTTTGCGTACCCGAGTAAGCATTCAGGCCTGTGAAAGCTGACAAATTGACGCTGATGGTATGCCAGGTATTGGAAGAGCCCTTATCAACTGTAGCTGTTTCGTACAACAAAGAAGTGGATCCTGAAGCTCCGGGTGTACAGCTACTACCAATCTGAGCCAAAGCAGTAGAATATCGGGCGCCTGTACCAGCAGTCACACCGTCTGCCTGAAGATTAGAAGGATATAAATCAAATGAAAAAGTAGAATAATTGGCCAGTGTAGTTCCTGAAGGTATTGCAACTGAAAATTGCACCAAATGATTGACCGAAGTGGGCATCACTTTTATGCAATTTCCGTTGGCTGTGGCAGGATCAGCCGCAACAGTAGCTGTGCCACGGGTTGTACTTATTGCATTTTGATATAAACCATATATCGGATAGTTATCACCAATCGAATTGGTCGAAAAATCCTTTAGCACTGTGGTATTTTCGCTAAAACCACACAAACCAGCAAGCAGAAAAAAAGAAAGAAGGGTAATTTTTTTCATAACAATAATGTTTTATTTATTTAGACTTAACAACAAAAAAATGCCGCTGTCCCAAAGTGTATCACCACACTATCAGACAACGGCACAAATGTATTGAGATTAACTTTAAACTACCGAGTCAGTCGTTACATCTACTTTGTTATTCGTTACATCGAATTAAATAAAACAGAAATAGCATTATACTGGCAACATTACACCCCGCTAAAGGTACTAAATCCGCCATCCACAGCGATGCAAACGCCGGTAACAAACGAAGCGGCATCGGAACAAAGGAATTGTACGGCACCGTTCAGTTCGTTGATGTCGCCAAAGCGGCCCATCGGTGTGTTGGCGATTACTTTCAGACTTCGCTCGGTCAAAGAACCATCGGGATTGATGAGTACTTTGCGGTTTTGCTCACCAATGAAGAAGCCTGGTGCGATGGCATTTACGCGAATTCCATCACCGTACTTCATGGCCATTTCCATCGAAAGCCATTGTGTAAAATTACCCACCGCCGCTTTGGCAGCCGAGTAGCCCGGCACGCGGGTCATGGATTGAAGAGCGGCCATCGACGACACGTTGACAATACTGCCCGACTGCTGCGCCGCCATCACTTTGCCAAAGACATAACTGGGGTACACCGTTCCGTTCATGTTCAGTTGGGTCACTTTGTCCCAATCGGCGAGGTCCATATCGAAGAATTCCTGATCGGGCATCAGCGTAGCACCCGGCAGATTTCCTCCGGCAATATTCAGAAGAATATCGATGCGACCCCAACGAGCCACCACCTGATCGGCCACCACCCGCAAGGCATCAATATCCAGCACATTGCACACAAAACCCAAGGCTTCGCCACCCAGTTCGGCGAGTTCGGCAATGGTTTTGTCGATCTTTTCCTGTTTAGTGCCCAAGGCAACTACTTTAGCGCCATTGGCCACAAAACTTTTGGCAATGCTACCACCCAAAACACCACTGGCACCGGTGATAACGGCCACTTTTCCTTCAATACTAAATAGTTCGTTCATTGATTTATGCTCTATTTATTCAATTTTACACTTATTTCTGTTTTTTCTTAAAGGAAATGACTTTCCCTCGCATTTCTTGCACCCGACATTGCATTTCTGCGTGCCCTGATTGCATTTCTGCATGCCCCGATCGCATTTCTGAGTGCCCCGATCGCATTTCTGCACGCCCTGATTGCATTTCTGCATGCCCCGATCACATTTCTGCATGTCCGGGTAGCATTTCTGAGTGACGAACGGACTGGTTTTAGCCTTTCCCCTGCATTTCGTTCTGTACCGTGGCAATCATGCCCGACACTTGTGCCAAAGCATACATTCTTCCCAGAAAAGAATAGCCCGGATTGTGAGGCCGATCGACATCGTCGAGCATCAGTTTGCCATGATCCACCCGCATGGGCAAGGCCGGATTTTCTTTTTCAAATATCCGCACCAGTTCAATCAGATGCCCGCGACCTTCGAGGTGGGAGGCTTCCAGAAAATTGCCATTCGGCGATACATCGGTGCTGCGCAAATGCACAAAATGGGTGCGCGCTGCAAACCGACGAGCCATCGCCGGCACATCGTTGTGCAAACCAGAACTGAGCGAGCCCGCACAAAAGGTAAAACCATTGTTGGGCACATCCACCGAGTCGAGTATCCACTGAATATCGTCGGCGTTGGTCACAATGCGGGGCAATCCCAGCACAGCCATCGGCGGATCGTCGGGATGAATACAAAGCTGAATGCCTGCTTCGATGGCCACAGGCATCACACTGTCCAGAAAATATTTCAGATTGGCGCGCAATTGCTCTTTATCAATGCCATCGTATTTTGCCAACAGTTCTTTAAACAGTTCCACGGGTTTGCTGATATCTCCCTTGAAACTATCATTCACAAAACCCTGCGTTTTTACGATAATGGTATTGATCAGGGCCTCGATTTCGTCCGTGGTAATGGTTTCTTTCAATGCATTTACCTGGCGCATTTCGTCGTCGGAGTAATCCGCAGCTGCATTTTTACGGTTCAGAATATAGCAATCGAAATAGGCAAATCGGATTTTATCGAAATAAAGCGTTTGCGTTCCGTCCGGCAAGCGGTAGTTCAGGTCGGTACGAATCCAATCGATCACGGGCATAAAATTATACACCACCGTTTTGATGCCGGCCTTGCCCAGGTTGCGCAGGCTCACTTTGTAGTTCTCCAACAATTGTTCGCGATCCGGTCCGCCGAATTTGATGCTTTCCGAAACCGGCAAACTCTCCACCACCGACCATCGCAGGCCGTGGCTCTCGATCAAGGATTTGCGCTCCTCAATCGCTTCGGGCGTCCACACATTCCCGTTGGGCACCTGATGAAGAGCAGTAACGATGCCCTCCACTCCTATTTGCCGGAGCATATCCAGCGTAATATTGTCGTTGGGTCCAAACCAACGCCATGTTTTTTCCATAAATGGCCTCCCCAAGCCCCTCCTCAAGAGGGGATGTATAGTTAGTACTTGTAAGAAAACACCGTGTTTGATAAGAAAGTGTCTTCGTTCTTATTTCTTTTTTAAGATGAGTTGATCAATCACAATTCCTTCGTCCAGCGCCCGGATGTCCACATTGATCATCGGTCTGGTTTTCGCAATCAGGCGAATGGTACGCGTGCTTTTGTTGTTCAACACATTCATTTTCCACTCCTCATTGCGGTCTTTGGTTTTCAGATCAAAAGTTTTGCTGATGCCCTTGTCCACCACCACTTCCAGGCGAATTTGCTTGCCTTCCACCGGATGATTTGGTGCCAGTGTTATCTCCAAATCCACCGTGTCGGCGCCCTGTGTATCCAGCTTATAGCTCAGTTGAGCGTTTTTGGCCAGATGTACCGCGCCCCGTTGATAGCCCAAGCCCAAAGCCAGCGGTTGCGCGCCTTCAGTGGCCAAATAATCCACCCCATTGCGTAAGCTGAGAATTTGCGGTGCCGGATTTAAAGGAGTTTCCAGCTCGGTACGTGCCGCTTTATCGAAAACACTCAGATGGCGGGGCGACATATCCATCATGTATTTCCATTTGCCGTTGGAAAGATTGTTGTACGTTTCGGTCAGCGACGCAATGCTATCGTAAGCACGGTCGGTCAGCATCCATTCCGCTTTATGATGGCGCGCCAATTGCGCATACAACTGCTTCTTGTTCATTTGCGAAGCGCCGCAAACAGGATATTCAATCAGTTGAAACCAACTCGCCTTTTTATCGGCGGAAATCGTTTTGGCCAGTGCCAATACTTTGTTTTCGATACGGTTGTAATCGTTGATGCGCTGCATGATTTCGGCCTCGCTCCAGGGCAAATCTGATATCATTTTATATTTCGGATCGGTTTCCTCGGTGCGCGTATTGCCCATAAATTCAGGTTTATGAATGTATGCCAGGCGATAATACTCTGCCATCACGTCCAACAAAGCGTCGGCATTTTCGAAGCCAAATTCACGCCCCAACCAGTTTTTCAAATGCCCATCCAATCCCGATTTCGAAGGTTCAATGGCTTTGATGTTCCAGGCCATATCCAAAAACAGCTCAGTAAGATATTCAGCAGGTTTTATATCACCTACATTTACAATCCATAAATCTTTAGCTCCTTTATCGTAAGCCATTTTCATCTGCGAATACAGCAGCGCAGGGTGAGTCGTGGCCAACCAAAGGTAATCGTGCGGCCGTCCCCAGTAAGATACATGGTAATACACGCCATTTCCACCCTTGCGGGCACGTTCTTTTTCGTTCGGGAAATGAGTAATGTAGCCATAATTATCGTCGCACCACATCAGCGTGGCATAATCGGGCACTTCCAGTCCGGCGTTGTACACATCCAGCACTTCTTTGTAAGGGATAAACACCTGCGGCACTTTCGAAACGTCTTTGTTGATGTATTTAGCGATCAAATCATGCTGATCTTTGAGCACATTGGTCAATGCCGCTTTCATTTCTTCCACCGTTTTGGCACCTTCCATTTTACCATCGTGTACCCCACGGATGCCCAACGTATACATATTGTCGGAAGTGGCTACTTCTTTGATGCGTTCTTCCCAAAACTTCACTACATTCTCGCGGTTTTCCACATAATTGTATTCGCCGGTGCCCGCCGTTTTCCATTCGGCATTGGTATTGCGCGACATCGGTTCGCAATGGGAAGTACCAATGGAAATGCCATATTTCTCGGCCACTTCCCGATTGCCCGGAGTGAGATAATACGCCACTGAGCAGGAATGCATGGCCGGCCAAAAGGTATTGGCACGCAACCGCAACAAGAGTTCGAAAATTCGGGCATGTGTTTTAGGGCCAATTTGCCCTTTGATGTCCGATGGTTCGTTGGTTTTGTAGCTCCAGGGCGTGAGTCCCCAGTCTTCGTCGTTGAGGAAAATACCGCGATGTGCCACCGACGGAAAGTCGATTTTGCTCCAGCCTTCTGCCAGTTTCAGTTGCGTTTTTGCGGCAACGGGCGAGTCGGCCCACCATTCCCAGGGCGATACTCCCATCATGCGCGACAGTTCGAGCAGCCCGTAAGCCGTTCCGCGTTTGTCGCTTCCCAGAATATAGAGTTTATTATTTGATACATACAGAGCAAATGCTTCGGAATGGAGCATCAGTTTGGCTTTCAGCGCCTGTGGAATCATTTTCTCGGCCAGCGAACCTTTGCCCAGCGTACCGGCAATGATTTCGGCATTGACTGATTTGTCAATAGTAGCGTTGAATACCCGGTGAAAATCTGATGAGAGCATTTCCTGCGCTGTTTGCACCACAGGAGCTTCGGAAGGACTTATTCTCATGCTGGTATTTTTGTTGGCACGAAACTGAACATCGGCAAAAGCAGTGTTGCCGGCCAATAAGCCAGCCAGCAGGAAAAGAGAAGATTTCTTCATAATGTATTTTTTACTCAATCCACATTTTGTTAGCTATTTGATTTTCAAACATACAAAATCTGATTTGCTTGTACAAAAATAAACAAGGATAAAGAAGAGAAATTTTCCTATATTTGCACACACTGAGCGAATATTTGCAAAAGAAGGATCTGCTGATGAAAAATATCATGAACGAACGGCTTCCACTGTCGAAGACCTTTCCGCTAAAAGCCCGATTTTACGACTACAAACACTTTACGTACCCCTGGCATTTTCATCCCGAATTCGAAATCATCTATTTCGAAAACAGCTCGGGCACGCGCTTCGTGGGTAGTTCGTTTGAGCCTTTCAAAGCAGGCGAAATATTGCTTTTGGGCTATAGCCTCCCGCATTGCATGAAAAGCGACGAACGGTATTACGAAGAAAATGAGCTCCGGGCGAAGGGAATTATTCTGCAATTTGAGCAGGATTTTATGTATCACGCCCTCCATCATTATCCGCATTTTTATAAAATCAGAAAGATGCTGGACGACTCGCAACACGGGGTGCTTTTTCCCGCCGAATGTGCTGAAAAGTTGGTGCAATTATTGGCACAAATGCCCTTACTGAGCGGTATGGAGCAGATGATTCTGTTTTTGGAACTACTAAAAACCATGTCGGAGATCAGCTGCCGAAAGCTAATTTCCACATCCGATTTTTCCAATGAACTAATTCCCGGTAGTACGCGCGTGGACAAGGTCATTTCGTTTATCAATAAAAACTACACCCGCAAAATCGACCTGAACGAAATTGCTTCGCTGGCCGCCATGAACCCGACTGCCTTTTGTCGGTTTTTCAAGAGCAGCACCGGCAAGTCATTTGTGAGCTACCTGATGGAACTGCGCATCAATTATGCCTGCAAGTTACTCCTGATGAATACCAAAAGTATTTCCGAAATCAGCATCGAATCGGGCTTCGACACCATTTCGCACTTCAACAAAAGTTTCAAAAAAAGCATGGGACTCACACCCTCGCAATACCAGCAGAATATGATTCGCTAAGCGATCAGTTATGATGTTTCATATCCAGCTTGATTCGCTTCAGGCTATCCAAATCGTTCATGGGTCGCTCGATGTCGTAAGGTATCGGGCGTTTCGAAAAAGTTTGGAAGTAGAGCAGGCAAGCATCTTTCCACCAAATGGCATCGCGCACCTGCGTGCGAAGTTTTGATTGTACAAGTGCGAATCGTTCTGCATCGATGTATTTTTCGTTGCTATCCCATATTTTCTGAAAGTCTTTTACCTCCTGCACGCCATGATCGTAGGTGTAGCAAAGCTCGTCCCACATCGTTCGTCCCGATTGCATTTTATAATCCCAGGGCACGTGATGAAACCAGAGAATCAGCTTTTCGGGACAGGTGCTGATGTCATTGAATTGCTCCCGCAAGGGCGAATGATATTGCGAAACGGCGTTACTTCCGCTGGTAGTGCGATCGAAACCCAGCCCGATGCTGTCCGCTTTGTGGTAATAAGTGGGTAACCAATCGGCACGGGCGCCTTTCACCTCGCACCAGGGCTCCGGTCCATAATGATGTCCCCAGGCAAACAAATGGTGCAAGCCCATCGGCATCATATAGCTCACCGCCGCCTCGCGCGAACGCAACATTAAGTTGACAATGGACAGTTGACAATTGACAATTTCCTGATTCTGTTGCCCGTTAGTGCTTCGGGCTCCCCTCTCCTCAAGGAGAGGGG
>JBJOOU010000144.1:0-16022 GCA_046051105.1 Bacteroidota bacterium | reverse complement strand
GTGTTATATCCACCTGAGGCGATGACAATTTCGCGGTCGAACATGCCGAAAGCTCCCGATATTATTAATAAGCCATTGATGCTGCTCCATGCCATGCGACCCAGCAAAAATGCGCGCATATATTCTACCGTTTGTATCCTTGCAAGCATGTCGCTTGGTACCCGTACTTTGGTTATTTTCCCCCCTTCGATATCGCATGAATTGGCTACACGTATTACTCCTCCGGTTGCAATAACGTGGCGGTCGGTAAAGGTCATAAACGGTTTCACCATTCGCAGAATTGCATCTTGCTCCAGTACGCAATCCACGTCAATACAGGTGATGTATTGCTGCGACGAAACATTGATGCCCACATTCAGCGCATCCGCTTTTCCTCCATTAATTTTGTCGACTACGATCAGTTTTTTATAGGCGGGATTGGTACTCTTATAAACTCCTCTGATGGGTTTGGTGGGTATCTGCTCATGTACATAGAATGGTACTTTTATCAGGTTGTAAGCTTCAATCAATTTGTTGAGCGAGTCGTCTTTACTACCATCGTTGATGACGATTATTTCCAAATCATTGTAATATACCGAAAATAGTGAGCGTACATTTTCAACGATAGTTGCACTTTCGTTATATGCCGGAGCAATGATGCTTACCGAGGGAACTATTGATGATTTTGCAACGGGAGAGTAATCGGTAAAACTGTGCTTGTGCATATGCCTCATGTTGGCATAAGTTGAGTATATGCCCAAAGCAATGTATGAGCCAAGCAAAGCGACAGAATAGATAAGAATCCCGTATGCAAAAAAATTAAAATATAGAACTTCCCAACTCATTGCTTGTAAAGGTTTTCTTCAGTTTTTATTTGATCCAACATCAGCATTACATCAGATTGCTGTTCCGGCTCATTTTCCAATGCAGTCAGAATTTGGTGTTCATATCCTTTGGAATGCAATGATTTGACGGCCCATAAACGTATTTCTACATCGTTGTGTCTAAGTTGTTGAAAAAAAAAGGATGTGCTTTCACTACTTGCCATTGATGCCAGAGCACGCATCACAGAACGTTGAACAGTTGTACTTACCTGCTTAAAATAATCCGTCAGGAGCAATTCGGTGTTTTCATCATATATCGTTTTCAGGCAATTCACTGCTTCTGTTTTTACGCGGTCATGGGTGTGATACAAGCAGTTGTATATTTTTTCCAGCAATTCGTAGCAATTGTAAAGTGCCGACAGACGAAGCGCAAAAATGACGATTGTGTAGTTTTCGGATGATAGCCATTTGCTAATGTGTTTCGGCTTTTTATTATTGCTCAGTTGCAAGAGGTTGATGAGCGACATTTGCTCCCAGTCGGACACATCGTACGAGCTTTTGGAGAGAAACCTCAGTCCGCTCGATTGCCAGATTCGTACCATCGCTTCCTGAGCTTCAACACGTATTATTTCGTTTGGATGGCTGGTAAAATCGTAAATCTCTTTGTAATGATACTTGTAATTCATGCTGGCAGCTTCCCTGATGCCCAACACGACTTCGCGGTATTTGCGGCTTTTCATCTTTCGAAGCGAGTCTTTATGTAGCTCCAGTTTGTTATACAGTTCGTATAGTGGAGTCAGGCTTGCCTGAGACAGGTTTTTTTTGATGTCAAGCATTTCATTGAGCATAATTTGCCTGTATCTGTTTTTTTTTCGTTTGCCTAATCGTGTCGTACTGTGAGACGCAAACTCCGGAAGACCAAAAATGGTTTGATAGGCCTCACTTTCAGGATTGTCATCAAATAGTATTAACGATAGCATTTCCTGCCGTTGTTCCCTGATTTTGTTTAGTTCGCGCTCACGTTTTTTTCTTCTGTTCGATATCCAAACACTTATCAGGTATATGAATATAACAGTGCTACTGAAGAGAAGTGAGGCAAAGATTAGTTTCGTTTCTAAGTCCTGTTTGAAAAAGAATAAAATGCTCCTCATATTTCTAACAGTTTTATAGTCGACCTTCATTTGTGCTGCGAGCATCTTTATGAAGGCAATAGTATTTGTTTTTGGTTATGCTTCGCTACCGATAAGTCGTTTTACTCTGATAGATAATTCGTTGGGGCTAAATGGTTTGGTGATGTAATCGTTTGCACCCAACGAAAATGCTTCTTCCAGCGCCTTTTCCTGCCCGAGTGCCGAAAGCACAATAATGGGAATTTTGGCTCCATGTTCGCGACGTATCTTTTCAACAATCTCGAGGCCTGAATAAAACGGCATCATAATATCTGTAATGACAAGATCAGGGCAGCAATTGTTATCCAGGTATTCCATTGCTTCTTTACCATCTCCGGCCGGTATCACTTCGTATCCATCTTTTTGAATTTTTATAGATAGAATTTTCAATGTCATTGATTCATCTTCTGCAATTAATACTTTCATAATTAATGGCTGTAACTTTATTTCAGCTTAGAGTAATGTGTGTGATTTTTAGGCTGCCTTTTCGATTAGCTAATATAAAATATGTATATTAGGTGAAAGATTCGTTCCTTAGCTGGTTCGGAAAATCACGATACTTTCACCTGTTTTTATTGCCTTTCAGCACTAATTCAATGCTGAAAGTTAGCTCTTACATTTTTTGTCTATTGATGAGCTATCGAATGTTTTCTACAACTAATTTGTTCGTGTGCTTTATTGTAAAGATAGCTTTTTTCTGTCAATTACCAATGGTAAATGATCTGAAATTTTGTTTTGTTTAAAATGATCGTCCAATTTCTATTAATATTGCTTTACAGGGCTTCTGGCCATAGTTTCTGGGGCATAATCCCTTGTTTGTTCCCGATTTTGTCGGTATATTTCCAATGCAATATACATCATAATGAGACTTGTGTGGATTTTTGGGCTGCATTTAGAGTTGCAAAAAAGGGGAGCTGGACTTTCAAACAGGGACTTATCGTGCGAATACAAGTTTGTTGTCAGTGGACATTGCCGGGTTGTACCAATAGCCATCTGCATGAAAACCTTTCAAATCTTCTAATTGATTTATTCGGTTCTCGATTACATACCTGGCCATCATTCCTCTTGCTTTTTTAGTATAAATAACTATTTGCTTGAATTGATCATTTTTATATTCATAGAATTCTACATCAATCACTTTTGACTTGAATGATGCGGCTCTTAGAGTTTTGAAGTACTCATTTGATGCCAGATTTAATAGCACTTGTGTTTCGCCTGATTCTTTTAATGCCCTGAGAATTGATTTCGTTACCTTTTCCTGCCAAAAGGCGTAAAGGTCTTTCCCTGCCGGATTGTTCAATTTTGTGCTGACTTCAAGTCGGTAGGCCTGGATAAGGTCCAGTGGGCGCAGAATACCGTAAAGGCCGGAGAGAAGTCGCAGGTGTTGCTGAGCAAAGTCCATGTCTTCTTTTGTCAGTGTTTTAGCATCCAATCCACGGTAAGCTTCTCCATCAAACACATATGCAGCCTGCTTCGAATTAGCAAGAGTAAAGGGTTGATGCCAGTTGAATATGCGGTCGAAATTGAGTTGGGTCAAATTGGAGTTGATGTCAAGAAGCTTGCTTAATTCGCTCATGTCCAGATTTTGCATCAGTTTGATTAATCGTCCGGCTTCTTTTAGGAATTCTGGTTGGCTGTAGTCGGGCAGAGGTGATGGGTTTTTGAAGTCCATGATCTTTGCTGGCGAAAGTATTGTAATCATCTTAGGGTGTTTTTTTTGAGAAACAAAAATACAGCTATTAGGTTTACTAGGCTATGGCTGGAGACTAAAAAAGGCGGAAAATTTCCGCCTTTTTTGTGAAATCGTATTCATTATTAATCTGGCAAAGCCAGTATTCGTGCTTTTTCTTTGTCAAACTCGCTTTGAGTGATTATCTTTTCATCAAGGAGTTTCTTGAGTTCCCGGAGTTTTTCTATTTTCTGTGTGAATTTATCAATTACCACAGGTGCTTTTTGTTTTAGAATTCCCTCATCTGAGATGGTGTCAATTTCGGGAGGGAGTTTTACAAGTTCATAAATGTGGTTGGGATGGTATCGCATCGTCCATAAAAATGGAACTCCAAAGAAGATGCCCCCTGCAATAGCTCCGGGATCAATTTCTTCATCTTTTGTTATTGTTGTAATCAGCGGTTTGTATCCCTCTTTTTCCAGTTTCAAGACTAAGGTTGATCCTACAATTCTGGTATCGGTATGTACATAGGGGGTAGTACCCTTGTATTCATTGTTGATGTATAATTTTGCAGCTCCCTGACTTGTTTGTATACAGGTGCTACTCGAACAACTGTAAAATAGCATACAAGTGACGAATATGCTTGAATAGGAGAAATGTCTGTATTTTATTTTCTTATTCATGGCTAACGGATTTTTTAATAGTTACATCTATCTCACATTCGTTATTCATCTTCAATCCTGTCAGGCCGGACAGCATGACCGATTAGGTGATTGTTTACGTTTGTTATGAATACTTTAGTGTTGCCAACTGGTTATTTTCTCCAGTGGCCACCACCGATATAAAACCCAATGGACAGATTCAGATAATTGTTTCCTGTGGTTCCAATTGGATTGTTTTGAATATCTACAAGCGTTGATGATGCGACAATGTTGTAATCGGCCGCCATGCGGAAATGGCCATATTCAAATCCTGCTCGAATGACACCTCCTGGTTTGCGTTCTGACAGATAAGTTATGCTTGTGCTTGTGCTTTGCGATTGTCCATTGATTTCGGCAACCTGGATATTCATGATGCGATATCTTCCAATTCCGCAGCCTACAAAAGGGGTAAACAAGCTCTCGCCTTTAGAAAAAAAATAGTCTCCAGTTAATAGTGTAGAGCCCATTACAGAGGCTGTGGCGGTGTTGTTGTTGTCATCCTGACTTTTAAAGTCTTTAGCCATTAACGCCATTGAAAGCTTTAACCCAACATTCACATTATCCATTACGTTGTAGCGAAAATCAAAATCTCCTGACAATCCGGCTCCGGCATTAGGAAGGCCTAATCCTCCATCAATTCCGAAACGTACTTTCCCTTTTTCCTGGGCAAATGTGCTTGCTGCAATAAGCATGAAGACTAAGCTGAAAATGATCTTTCTCATTCGTTTGTTTTTATAAGTTAATGTTGTGCGAATATAGATATTTTTTTTCAATTGATTACAAATGTTAGTCTTTTTTTTTTGAATAGAATTAAAAAAAGGCTGATTTGCAGATGCAAATCAGCCTTTCGTATGAAATATGGACGGAATTATTTTCCTGATTCCAGCAATAATGTGCGTGTCGGTTGGTCGCATACTTCGGTTGGACCGTAGTATTGTACCGGACCCGGATAAACGTAGCTTGATTTTTCGTCAGCCCAGTTTTCGCGGTTAGCAGCAAAGTATTTGAATGGCGCACCATCCAATAATACCAATGCTTTTTGAATCACCGGTTTCATTTTACCGTGACGTTTTTCCATGTTCATCATCATGGTGATAGGCACACCACCGGCAATCCATTCGGCTGCAGGAGCAGTCAGGTTACGTACTGATGACATATATCCGGTTTTACCTTCCGAAATCAATACAGAAGCAGTATAACCCAATGCATAAGTATAGTCAGCATCAAAGTTTGATGGAATTGCACAACGTCCTTCGTATCCGAAGAAGTGGTTGATGGCTGAGAATTTACCTTTGTATTTACCTTCAGCTTTCAGTTGAGCCAAACGTTTTGCTACCATTTCGATCAACAGTTTTTCTGTTTCGATCAATGATACCTGTACGTTACCGTGTGGGTCGCGATCCAAAGTCAACTGTTTTGCAATGCCTTTAGGAAGGTCTTTGTATACAGCGCTACTTTCCGGAGTTAACATACCTTTTACGTATTGACGTTTTTCGTCGTCAGTTTCCAGTGCATTGAAATCGTCGTTGTGAGCCAACAGGTCGTTCAACTCAGCGATCAGCGTTTTCATCGCCGGGATAAACTCGATCAAACCTTCAGGGATCAGGATGGTACCGAAGTTCAATCCATGGCTGGCGCGGTTAACGATTACTTTAACGATGTCTTCAACCACATCTCTCAAAGTCATGTTTTTTGCTTCCACTTCTTCTGATACGATACAGATGTTTGGCTGGCTTTGTAGAGCACATTCAAGAGTGATGTGTGAAGCCGAACGACCCATCAAACGGATGAAGTGGTAGTATTTTTTAGCTGAGTTAGCATCGCGTTGGATGTTACCGATCAACTCTGAGTAAACTTTACAAGCAGTGTCGAAACCAAATGATGTTTCGATCATTTCGTTTTTAAGGTCACCGTCAATTGTTTTAGGACAGCCAATTACCTGAATGCCTTTGTTGTGTTGTACATAATATTCAGCCAATACGCAAGCGTTAGTATTTGAGTCGTCACCACCGATGATTACGATGGCATTGATACCTAATTGTTTGCATATTTCAGCACCTTTTTCATACTGTTCAGCTTCTTCCAGTTTGGTACGACCTGAACCAATGATGTCGAAACCACCGGTATTGCGGTATTCGTCGATAATTTCTTTGGTCAGTTCGATATATTGATGATCTACCAATCCGCTTGGGCCACCCAAAAATCCGTATAATTTATTGTCAGGATTCAAAGCTTTCAATCCGTCGAAGATACCTGATATTACGTTGTGACCACCGGGAGCCTGTCCGCCTGAAAGAATAACACCTACACCTACAGCAGGAGCGGTAGCGCCTTCGCCTGGTTCGAAAGTGATCAATGGCATTCCGTACGTGTTAGGAAATAATGCTTTGATGTCAGCCTGGTCGGCTACTGATTCGGTTGCTTTACCTTCTTTTAAGACTACCTTGCCTTTTAGTGCTGCCGGAAGTTTAGGCTGATAGGCCGAACGGGCAATCTGCAAAGGACTTTTTGTCATTGGTTTCATTTGCTAATTATTTTATAATAGTTTGATATTCAATTGCATGTTTTTGTGAGAAATCGAACGCAAAATTAAAGAAAAATTTCAATAATGCAAGGAATTGTTGAGCGTCAGAAATAAACCTTAACGAAGAAATAACACTTGTGCGCACACGGTATCAAAACTGTGTTTTTCAACAGGTGTCCGGCTGCTTTTTAACCGACTGCCTGGGACTTTAAAACAGCTTTGTAGCAGATAGTTGTAATACCAATTTATTTCATTACCTTTGCAGCCGAAAACAAAACAACGACGCGTTGCGAGTAAATATCCGATTTTCACTGCATTATCCTGGCAGTAATTCTTATCACAGAAGGTACACGTTTGCATAAAACAAATGAACAATCGACGGATGACTACTCTATGCGTGTACTAAAATCATTTACATGACATTTAAAGAATTGAATTTGAAGGACGACATCCTGTCGGCCATCGAAGAACTTGGTTACGAGTATCCTATGCCCGTACAAGAACGTACCATCCCTTTTGTGATGGAACAAACTGCTGACTTAGTAGCTATGGCTCAGACAGGTACAGGTAAAACTGCTGCTTTCGGGCTTCCTGTTTTGAACCTGATTGATGCTTCACGCAAAGAAACTCAGGCATTAGTATTGGCTCCTACCCGCGAACTGTGTATCCAGATTTCAAACGATCTGAAGAATTATTCCAAAAACATCTCCGGATTGAGAGTAGTGCCTGTATATGGTGGCGAAGATATCCGTACGCAGCTGAAACAATTGGATGTTACTCCACAAATTATTGTGGCAACTCCGGGTCGATTGATCGACTTATTGGAACGTGGCAAAATTAAACTGGGCGCAATCGACTTCCTGGTGCTTGACGAAGCCGACGAAATGTTGAACATGGGATTCAAAGAAGATATTGAAACCATTCTTGAGAAAACGCCTGACACCCGCCGTACCTTACTTTTCTCGGCTACTATGCCGAAAGAAATTGCAAACATCGCAAAACGTTACATGAAAGATTTTGAGGAAATTACCGTAGGTACTAAAAACTCAGGATCGGAAAACGTTGAGCATATCTATTATATATCGCAGGCCAAACAACGCTACCTGGTGTTGAAACGTATCGTGGATTTGAATCCTGATATTTATGGTATCGTATTCTGTCGTACCCGTCAGGAAACCAAGGAGGTGGCCGACAAACTGATGCACGATGGCTACAATGCTGATGCATTGCACGGCGATCTGTCGCAGGCTCAACGTGACACCGTTATGCAGAAATTCCGCATCCGCAACCTGCAATTGTTGGTAGCGACCGACGTGGCTGCCCGCGGTTTGGACGTAAGCGATTTGACTCACGTTATCAACTATAACCTTCCTGACGATGTGGAGGTGTACAATCACAGAAGCGGTCGTACCGGTCGTGCGAATAAAAAAGGGGTTTCTGTTTCGATCATTCACTCGAAAGAGAAATTCAAGATCAAGGATATTGAGCACATGCTGAAGAAGAAGTTCGAACAGCAACAAATTCCTAACGGATTGGAAGTGTGTAAAAAACAGTTGTTCTTTATGATCGACCGCATGCAGAATGTGGAAGTGAGCGAAGAGCAAATTGAACCCTACATTCCACAGATTATGAAACAATTAGAAGAACTTTCGAAAGAAGAAATTCTGAAACGTTTCGTGTCGTTGGAGTTCAACCGCTTCCTTGAATACTACAAAGATGCTGAAGACTTGAATTATCACGATACGCGTGATCGTGGTCCTAAAGGTGAAGGTCGTGAGCGTGGTGCTAAATCGGGTGGTAACCGTGTTCGTTTGAAAATGAATATCGGTGAGCGCGAAGGCATCGATCCACGTCGCTTCCTGGGCATTATCAATGATGTGACCAACGATAAATCGATTAGCATCGGTTCTATCGAAGTAACCAATAAATTTACTTTCTTCGACGTATTTGCCGATCAGGTAGAAAAAGTGGTGACTGCATTTGCCGGCGAGACTGACTATATTGTAACCGAAGCCAAAGGCAGCAAGGCCAACGAAGGCGGTGGCTCACGTAAATCGGAATATCGCTCGCGAGGCAGCTACGGTGGTGGCGAATCCCGTTCGGGAGGTAATTACCGTAACGATCGCGGCCCACGCTCGTCAGGTGGTTCGGGCAATGGCGACAAACCTTGGCGCACGCGCGAACGCAGCGACGACCGTCCGGCTAAGCGCTCGGGTGGGGGAGACCGCAAAAGTAGCAGTGGACGCAAAAGATATTAATCTGCTCTAAATAACAACAGAGGCGATGGTCGGTATGATCATCGCCTCTGTTTGTTTTTATGTGCCAAAACAGATCAATCAGTTTGTTGCTTTAACCAATTATTATATTCTTCGATGATCGTATAAAAATCATTAAATCCATATTTAAACTTTCTGATTTTAGTATACAGAACCTGATTTTCTTTCATATACTTACTCATACGTGCATTGAACGGAAAATTGATTTTATGGCTGATGACGAGTTTTTGTCCATTGGGCTTGATGAGGTAAAATTGGCTGATTACTTTGGTATCGCTGAAAATGGTTTGAAAGTGCTTGTGATAGTATACCTTTAACTGATCATCCAATACAATGCGCATCAATACTAAACCGTCTGTTTCTGATTCGACAGGGCGGAACGCCAGAGTGTCGAGATATAGAATCTTGATTTCGCGGGGTTCATACACTCTTTTTTGAAAACTAATTGAGTCGATGTGGTATAGCACATGATAATTCTCCTCCGAATCATTGAATTCAAAAGCTCCTCTTACAGTATCTCCATTGTTTAGAAGGGCTACTCCCCCGATGTAATGAGCACCAAGTGCTTGGTCGATGCGTAGGCTGATAGTGTTGATAGTTTTCGAAGACTTTGTATTTTGCTGGGCAAGACAGTGATTGTTGATCAACCAAAGACTTATTGTAGCTATATATAGGAGTGCTGTTGATTTTTTCATGAATGGGTGTGTAGGTAAGATTGGAAATCGAAGTTGTTTTAACGTGTATAATTTTAGGTGTTGTAGATGTTGAGTTTTGAGAAGGCAGGGTTGATGGAATTTGATGAAATCTTAATGTTTTTGAGCATAGGCGATGATCGGTATGATCATCGCCTATGTTGGTTTTAGTGGAGTTCACTGATGTTGACAGTGATTCTTTAGTAGAGTTTGTGTTTCTTCATATCTGAATTTTTTAATTGCTTGCTATTTTATATGTTTCGCAGTAAGCTGCGAAGTGTTTATTTGATGTGCGGTTTTAAAATTCAAAAGGTTTACCGTTTAATTTTAATCTGCAGCCCAGTGTAATGGAATGATTGTCGTTGAGATTGCTTTCTTTGTGTGGTTTCAGGTACTTTAAATCAAGATAAAATCCATACACGCCAATGCCCAATCCTTCTGAGGTTACTAAGTCGTGCTGAACAATGGATGGCGTGTTATATCTACCATATCTTAATGCGAGATAGAGTTTGTTGATATAATTGATTCTTACCTCAGTACCTATTTTGCTGTTTATTTCTTTTATTTCTCCGATAAATCCATCCGGCGAATCGTAAAATGATTGATAGAAGGCCTGAAATGAAGAAATGTTGTTATAGTTTTTATGAGTCTCTTGGGACGGAATCAGGTCTTTTCTGAATTGAATGGCCACATCCCAGTTGAGATTGATATCGGATGTTATATGATATGCAGGGCTTAACATCAACCCTATTTTTAGGTTGGTAGGCATAAAGTAATTGTATACAAATTCGGAATTTTCGACTTTTGATCCCAGGTTATTGATAGTACTCCCCAGATTAGTGCCTAAATCAATTTCTTTACTAAGTGTAAATTTTTTTCTGAAACTGAATCCAAGGTCGGCCGCAATTGTGTTGATTGGTTCAGGAGTCTCCATGTTGCTGTTTATTACTTTTAATCCTAAGCCCAGCGCTATGTTTTGTGAAATGGACCGGGCATAAGATAATTTGTGATAGTATTCCCCCTGATGGATCGTTGATAAATAAGTGCCGGTATAGTCTGTAAGGATTTGCTCCCCGAGATCGAATTTTGAAAAGGAATAACCAATCACATTTTTGCTGTCGATTGCATAAAAGGCATTCATGCTCTTGTTATTTATGTCTTTCGCTATTTTTGTGTACATTGGCATGTTGGAGAAATTTAGTCCTGCATGTTTCGTTTCGTTGATTAATAAGGCAGGATTGTGCGATAATCCGGCTTCAGGATAAAAGTCTGATGCCACAGAGCTGATATCAGCCATGCCTCCTAAATGAGCGTCAGAGGTCAGTTCGATAGATGTGAGAGCGGGTGTGACAGTTCTGTCGGTTTGCGCTAAGACCTGTGAGGTGAAGGCAAGTAATACAATATTCAATGCAATCTTACGGAATATGTTGACTTTTTCTGAGGTGATATTTTTTTTGAACTTCATAGGCTAAACTGATAGCTACTCCTTTATTTCCAGTGATATGGTAAAGACTTTTTGGATTAAGTATAATTTTTAATGTGTTGTGTATGCAAAAATAGTGTTTTTTTGTTTTGTTTATACCTAAGTGACTAAATAACTATAATGTAAACTAAGGTATTTTATTGTAAGCCGCATAGGGTAATGTTTACAGACCGCTAAATACAGAAAAGTCGCTTATTCGCTGAGGAATAAACGACTTTTGCCTGACTGTCAACTATCAGGAATTTCGATGAAAGGAAAGCCTACTTTTTTACTTTCGAAAACATAATCTTCAACATTGGTAAGGAGGCTATCAGTACAAAGAAGATAACCAGATAGCCGGAGTAATGAATTACTTCGGGGTAGGTTTTTCCGATAAAGTAACCAAGGGGGATAAGGGTGCCCACCCAGGTAAGTGCGCCGAGGAAGTTGTAGAATAAAAAGCGTTTGAAAGGGAAACCGGAAGCGCCTGCTATCATGGGTACGAGGGTGCGGATAACGGGCATAAAACGCCCCAGTATAAAGGCCCACATGCCAAAGCGGTGATAAAAACTGTTGCCTTTCTCCAGATATTCTTTTTTGAAAAAACGTGAACTGTTTCCTGTGAAAAGTTTATCACCCAGCCATTTGCCTTTGAAATATCCTGTAGTGTCGCCAAGAAAAGCAGCCACTACCATCAGTGATACCAGCAAGCCGATAGGCATATCGAGGTATTCGGTGCCGCAAAACATGCCGGCGGCAAAGAGCAGGTAGTCGCCCCCGGGCAGTACGAAGCCCAGGAAGAAGCCGGTTTCGATATATACGATGGCCAGCAGCAGCAAAATGCCTCCGTAGCGAATGATGGCATGTGTATCGAAAGCCTGACTCAGGTTTTGAATTTCGTTGAGTATCATGCTTTTTTGTTTTTAATTTTGAGTGAGAGGATGACACTGCCTGCGATAACGGTAGCAATAAATATCAGTGAGCCTTCGATAGGAATTTTGTAAAGATCAATAATGAGCATTTTGAGTCCGACAAACACCAGTACGATGGCCAAACCATAGCTCAGCAACCAAAACTTATGCACAATACCTGCCAGCGCAAAATACAGTGATCGCAGTCCCAGTATCGCAAATACATTGGAAGTGTATACGATAAACTGATCCTGAGTGATGGCCAAAATGGCAGGAATGCTATCCACAGCAAAGATGAGGTCGGTGGTCTCGATAAAGAGCAACACCAGAAACAGAGGAGTAGCCACACGCTCACTGCCCTGGCGGGTGAAAAACTTATCGCCATCGAGTTGGGGCGACACCTTCATAAACCTGCGGAAGAACTTGAGTACTGGGTTTTTGTCCGGCTCTATCTGTGCGCCGTTGTGGTTAAACATTTTAATACCTGTGAATACAAGTAGTGCCCCAAACAGGTAGATGGTAAAATGAAATTTGTTGAGCAATGCCACTCCGGCAAAGATAAAGATGACCCGCATCAGCAGCGCACCAATAATGCCCCAAAACAGTACTTTGTGTTGCAGGCGGGCCGGTATCTGAAAGTAGCCGAAAATCATGATAAATACAAAAATATTGTCGACACTAAGTGCTTTCTCTACCAGATAGCCGGTAAAGAACTCGAGCGCCGGTTGTTTGCCCTGCCAGAAATAAATGATCCCGTTGAAGATCATTGCTATTACGACCCAAATTGCGGTCCAGCTGATGGCTTCTTTAACGGATACTTCATGCGTTTTGCGATGAAACACGCCCAGATCGAGCGCCAGCATTAGTAGTACAAAAAGATTGAATAAAATCCAAAAAATAATTGGTGTCTCCATATGATTAGCATTTTAAACGTAATAACATGGCTGATTGGTGGATTGTTTGGGGATTTTGTATTTATTAATGAGTTTTACTGATATGAATAGAGTAAGCCCGGAGCAAAAAAATAGAGCTCGGGTACAATGTACGTTTCCTGTAGCCATAAGTTGCTTTTGGGGTTTTAGGTCTATAAAGTGTATAAATCATATCGAAGTGTGTGATGGCTCTGTTGTTTTACTCTAAATTTTGCTATTGCGAATTTATATTGAAAGGTTTTTGTTGGAAAATTACAGAATTTAGATGCTGTCAGGCGTGTGCTTCTACAGTTTCAGTAACCTGATTCAGTCGGGATGGGATACTCCGTCGAACAGTGTGAGATTTAGCTCATCTAAGTAGAGTGTCCTTGCGGCTGGGCTCCGTACACCAACGGGGACGGCCATTACTTTGCCGTTAATCATGCAAAAACCGCTGTTTCTGCTTGTTTGCTATCTTTCTTTAGCTGTTTTCTTGTAGTGAATCTACTGTACTACCTACAGCCTTTTCTGCTCTTTCTTTTGTCTTTTTACTCCTGCGACAACTCAACAAAAACAGGTCGCTTTCTCCATAGTCCCGATAGCTATCGGGATTTTCTTCTCCACGATCATTGAATCACCCTCCCTGCAAAAGGGAATCGAAGATCAGCGAAGCTAATACGGTTCAACCGACGCTTCCATGTTTATCCCGTCCTTCGGGAATGGGTCGTTCCGACCGCAGGAAGCCTAAGTATTAGGGCTTCGGTGTTTGGTTGTTTTTCTGTCGGTTCAATAAATTTGTTGTCAATTTGTAAGGCTGATATTGAATTTGCTAAAATCTCTACTGAAATATAGTGTCAACAGTTTTCCTTGTATTTGTTTTCTCTGAACAAAACCAAAATATCTACTGTCAGCCGAATTATCACGATTGTCCCCTAGCACAAAATATGATTCTGGAGGAACAACTATATCTTTTATTGTAGCCTTTTCAGCATCATAAGTTTTCTTGTTCCTATAAATTCGATATTTTACTCCATTTGGTAATGTCTCAATAAATTCTTCTGTTTCTGTCTCTTTCCAAGTTAAGTTTGACAGAAAAGTCGCGATTGAGTTTTTGTTTTTGTATTTCGCTAAATTATCACTAATACTTAATGTATCGTTAGGTAGACCAATTATTCTAAAAACCTGACTACCTTCACTAGAATTCGAAAAAACAATCAAATCACCATAGTCAGGTAGTCTCGAATTATAAAAATCAAAGTCAGCCAATACATAATCACCCACAGTTAAATTTGGATTTCCTGAATCAGAACTTGCTCTGAATGTTTTATAACGTGTATTTTGTGTAAGGCTTTCTCCAGCGAAAACAGCAAGGTACCAAACAGGTATAATTACAATGTAAATATACCATTTGTTATAACTTTTAAGTTGATACTCTTTCTTATGACGTGCTGCTATAGCTGCTTCAATTGCAATTACTAATTTCAGTAAATAAATAAAGCCGATAAGCACTATGTAAGCCCAGAAATACTGCTTAAGCTCTAAGAGGTTGAAACCAATAGAAAGAGTTATTATTCCAGTAGTATAAAATAGTAATTTTCGGGGTTGACCATTGTAAAGTTGACCTAGTCCTGGAACTAATGCAGATAATAAAAATGCAAGTAATTTCTTTCGTGAATAAGATTTTACTGTTTTCAATTCTTCTTCCATAATCTTCGTTTAATCTTGTTTTCTTTCGTGTCTTGTTGATAAGCATGAAATTAATTTTGTCAGAATCTTAGCCAATGTTCTGCTCTCTTTTTGTTTTTTACACTGCCGCTTGACGCCCGAGGCTGTGGGCACGGGCGGTTTGCGGGAGCGTTCACTGTCCCACAGCGACAAAGTGAATCGAAGATCAGCGAAGCTAATGCGGGCGCTCCCGATCCCTATCGGGACTGCCAAAATGCACGTCAGCCAGCCAATGAACATACGAGGCGTGTGTTGAACTAAATTCCCTTCGGGAAGGGCTTTAATTTGCTCTGTTTATTAATACTTTATATGTCTATTTGACGTTTCACGATGTTGAACGGGAGTTCGCAGTTCCCATTAAAACGATTATTCATTTTAATGTTCAACATCATGAAAACCACCAAAGATTTTACTGTTATTGGTCGTGCTATGGCAAGTGTTGCCGGCTTCGACCGTGTGTACCGTACCCTCGAACAGCAGGTTGCCCTGCGTGGTCAGGTTAAGAGTACTTTTGAAAACTACATCCACCTGAACAGATTTCTCGCATAGGGCTTTAAGTCCCAGCATTTCTCGTTAGGGAATACGGTTCAACCGACGCTTCCATGCTGGGTCGTTCCGACCGCAGAAAGCCAAATTGTTAGGGGCTAAGCATTTTCTTTAAGTCTTTTCGAGTTGCTCTTTAGTCGAAAAGCCATACTTTTTCAACCAATTGTCGTTTATCACTTTATAAGCGAAGCATTTCTTTTTCTGTCAGTTCCATTACTACAATAAGGCACAAGTCTCCGTTTCACCCTACCCCTCGTTTACAACGAGGGACAGAAAGATATTTTAATACAGTTTTGCAACAGCCACGATGACGATTGGTTGAACTCGTAGCGTCAGGTTACTCAAAACGGGTGGCTCACTTTTGCCGAAATAACCATAGGATACACAAATTTAAACTTGGAAGCTGACTTTAATTTTTGTTCCTTTTCCCGCTGAACTTAATATATCCAGATGACCATTGAGCAATACCACTCTTTCTTTCATTCCCATTAATCCGTATGAATCTGATTTTCTCGGATCGGTAGTATCAAACCCGATACCGTTATCCACAATTTGAAGAGAAAAAATACCGTTGCTGTAATCTGTAATTATTTGAATTTCGGTGGCACAAGAGTGTTTAGCCGTATTATTTAG
>JBJOOU010000143.1:0-10334 GCA_046051105.1 Bacteroidota bacterium | reverse complement strand
AACGCTTGCAAGTGTAGAAAATACGCTTTACCTTTGTGACGTGATTTTTTCATAGTATTAGATTTAAGGTTAACAAAAAGATTGGTAGATAGTCGGGAGACTAAGCTACCTTTCGTGTTTTTATAAGGGTACGTTTAATCACTCTATAAAATATTGAAAAGTCGGATGGCGAGGTGCTGTCCGACTTTTTCCGTTTTTGCAGGCCATTTGCCGATGTCCGCCACTCTAGCAAAGTGGGAGATAATAAGCTTTGCAGCTCCAATATACCATATTTAAAACCCAAATAATCTGATTTAATACAAATCGTCATGAAAAGTCGTAAGGGGTATTAAATCTTGCTCCTTTCGTGCGGTTTAGTCAGAATAAGCCTTAAATTTGTATTTAATTTTTATTTTGATACAAAAAGCCTTCAAAATATCCATTTTCGTATGCTCACAATTTCGGACAGAAAAAACATCATAGCCCTTCTTCAAAAAGAAGTAACACCGGCCATTGGCTGTACCGAGCCTACAGCGGTAGCTCTGGCAGTAGCCAAAGCAAAAGAAGTTTTAGGAGAACTACCTGATCAGATAGATGTATTTCTGAGCACCAATATCCTGAAAAATGCCATGGGCGTGGGCATACCCGGTACCGGAATGGTGGGGCTACCCATCGCTATTGCCATGGGCGCTAAGGTAGGAAAATCGGAATACGGATTGGAAGTATTGCGCGACGTCACGCCCGAGAGCATCAGCGGCGGAAAAGAGTATTTGCAATCGGCTAAAATCAATATTCAGTTGAAGGAAAATATTTCCGAGAAGCTGTATATCGAAGTCATTGCGACTTCAGGCAACAATACTTCCCGAGTAATCATCAGCCGCGAACACAGTTTATTTACACTCATTGAGTATAATAAACAAACTTTATATCAACTTAGTGACATACATCACACCGAGGCAAAAACTAACTCCGTTACACTTTCGTTTACTACCGTATGCAGTTTTGCACTGGAAACGCCTGTAGAGGAAATTGCCTTCATCAAGCAATCCAGCGAGCTGAACAAAGCAGCAGCCACCGAATCGGTAAAAGGAAATTACGGACACGGGGTATCACTCACGCTGGCCAACGGACAGTTAGGCGACAATGTATTTACCCGTATGCTTTCGGTAACAGCTGCCGCCTGTGATGCTCGTATGGGTGGAGCCATGTTTCCGGTAATGAGTAATTCGGGCAGTGGCAATCAGGGAATAGCAGCCACCTTACCTGTGACTGTATTTGCCGAAGAGCGTGGAAAATCAGAAGAAGAACTAATTAGAGCACTTGCCCTGAGCCACCTGATGACCATTTACATCAAACAAAGCCTGGGGCGCCTTTCGGGACTGTGTGGCGCTATTGTGGCCGCCACCGGTGCGGCTTGCGGAATCACTTACCTGATGGGGGGTAGTCGCGAGCAGATTGCCTTCGCCATCAAAAATATGATTGGCAACATTACGGGCATGATTTGTGATGGAGCCAAGCCCAGCTGCGCGCTAAAAGTGTCCAACGGAGTCTCTACAGCCACTTTGTCGGCACTGATGGCCATGGACAACAAGGTAGTGACAGCCATCGAAGGAATTACAGACGAAGATGTCGACAAAACCATCCTGAATCTTACTAAGATAGGCCGGGACGGCATGAACGAAACTGACAGATTGATTCTGGAAATAATGACAAACAAATAAGAACACACAGATATAAAAATGAAACGACTATTTTTATCTATCACATTCATTGCTATCGCAATAGTAAGCTTTGGACAAATCGAAAATCCGGTAACATGGAGCTTTAGCAGCCGCAACACCGGGGCCGACGAGTCGGAGCTGGTGATTTCGGCCACCATCGACAATGGCTGGCACATGTATTCTCAATTCATAGGCGAAGGGGGTCCGGTGCCTACTTCATTCAAATTTACTCCATCGGCCGACTACGAATTGGTGGGTAAGGTAAAGGAAGTAACCAAAGCTACCAAAGCATTCGAAAAAGCCTTTAATATGGAGATTGCTTACTTTGCCAACAAGGCCGTATTTGTTCAGAAAATCAAGCCCAAAAAAGCAAAGATCAGCATTAAGGGTGCAGTCAACTTTATGCTTTGCAACGACGAGCAATGCCTGCCGCCAGACGAAAAGACTTTCGAAATAGCCGTAAAGAACGACAAAGTGAC
Organism: Bacteroidota bacterium; assembly: GCA_046051105.1. Classification (GTDB taxonomy): domain Bacteria; phylum Bacteroidota; class Bacteroidia; order Bacteroidales; family Paludibacteraceae; genus Paludibacter. The sequence goes on along the minus strand of JBJOOU010000143.1, from coordinate 8,155 downwards.
TGCGACAGCTACCACGGCAGTCGCCTCAGTGTCAACGGACTCAGCCAGTGCAACTCCTGAAATCACAACGGTTGCTACTACTCCGGATAGTACTGTTTCGACCAAAGACACAACAGCGACTGCACAAGCAACTTCTACCGACGACGGAAAAAAATCGCTTTGGGCCATCTTCCTGGCCGGACTTTTGGGAGGATTTGCCGCATTCCTGATGCCCTGCATTTTCCCGATGGTGCCATTTACCGTGAGCTATTTTACCAAATCATCAGCCAAAGGTGGTGGCATTGGCAAAGCACTCATTTATGCTGTTTCGATTATTGTTATTTATGTAGCCATTGGCCTGTTGGTAAGTGTCATTTTTGGAGCAGATGCACTTAATAGTCTTTCTACCAATGGGGTATTCAACTTCTTTTTCTTTGCCTTGTTGGTGGCATTTGCTGCTTCGTTTTTAGGCGCTTTTGAACTGACATTGCCTTCGAAATGGGTAAACAAAACCGACGAGCAAAGCAGCAAAACCGGACTTTCGGGAATATTCTTTATGGCTGCCACACTGGCGCTGGTATCTTTCTCTTGTACAGGGCCTATTATCGGAACCTTACTGGTACAAGCTGCTACAATGGGTCAATTGATGGGGCCAGCCATCGGAATGTTTGGATTTGCTTTGGCACTTGCATTGCCTTTTACTCTCTTTGCTATGTTTCCTTCGTGGCTCAACTCTATGCCGAAATCAGGCGGATGGCTCAACAGCATCAAAGTGGTGCTCGGATTTTTGGAACTGGCTTTGGCACTCAAATTCCTTTCAAATGTGGATTTGGCTTACCACTGGAACTGGTTCGACCGTGAAGTGTTCCTTGTATTGTGGATCGTTATCTTCGGAATGATGGGCTTCTATCTGCTCGGCAAACTGCGCTTTCCACACGACAGCGAAGTGAAAACCATTTCCATCACACGCCTTTTTCTGGCTATCATTACCCTTTCGTTCACCATCTATATGATTCCCGGCTTATGGGGCGCACCGCTTCGTTCCATTGCAGCATTTCTGCCTCCACAGCAAACGCAAGATTTTGATTTGTATACCAATAGTCTGGGAGGTGGAAACAATGCAAAAGCACATACAGCGCACAAGTACAGCGACAAATTCCATGCACCGCTCAATCTGGATGCATATTTCGATTATGAAGAAGGACTGGCTTATGCAAAATCGGTGAACAAACCGGTGATGATCGATTTTACAGGCCATGCCTGTGTCAATTGCCGCAAAATGGAAGCCGATGTATGGTCTACAAAACAGGTATTAGGCATTATCAGTAATGATTATGTATTGATTCAGCTGTATGTCGATGACAAAACAGAGCTTCCGGCCAACGAACAATATGTTTCCAAGTTTAGTGGCAAAACCATCAAAACCATTGGTAATAAATGGAGCGATTTGCAGGCTTCGAAGTACAATGCCAATTCGCAGCCATTCTATGTTTTGCTTTCGCCCGACGAAAAGCTACTGGTCCAACCGCAGGGGGCTAATTACAACGCGGATGAATTTGCAGCCTATCTCACTTCAGGATTAAAAGAATACAAGAAATAAAACCGAATATATTAATTTTGCAGAGAATGTTTTTATAAGCATTCTCTGTTCGTTTTTTTAAAGCAATACTGATATGACGAATGAATATTTCCCATCGCTATACGATGTCAACAGAGCTAAGCTCACATTAAATGAAATCTTAAACTCTACACCGCTTGCCGAAAATCTGAATCTTTCGGAACAGTTTGAGGCCAATGTAATGCTGAAACGGGAAGATTTGCAAATGGTGCGCTCATACAAAATCCGCGGGGCCTACAATAAAATCAAAAGCCTGACCGAGGAACAGCGTTCCAAAGGAATTGTGTGTGCTAGTGCAGGAAATCATGCGCAGGGAGTGGCTTACTCATGTCAGAAACTAGGCATTTACGGTAAAATATACATGCCTGTCACCACACCCCGCCAGAAAATTAAGCAGGTGCAAATGTTTGGGAAACAATTTGTTGAAATTGTACTTACCGGCGACACTTACGATGCCGCCAGCGCCGAAGCGACTAAAGATTGTACTCAAAACGGCAAAACGTTTATTCATCCTTTCAACGATCCTCTGATTATTGAAGGCCAGGCCACAGTTGCGCTTGAGATTATTCAGGATTCTATCTATCCGATTGATTATCTGTTTATCCCGATCGGTGGGGGCGGATTGGCAGCAGGTGTGGGAAGCTACTTTAAGCAATTGAGCCCCAATACTAAAATTATTGGTGTTGAACCGGCCGGTGCCCCTTCGATGAAAGCATCGCTGGAAAAAGGAGAAGTGGTGGAGCTGGAGGAAATCGACAAATTTGTGGATGGTGCTGCGGTGAAACGCGTTGGCGATATTCCGTTTGAAATTTGCAAAAAGGTTATCAACGATATCGTTTTAGTGCCCGAAGGTCATATCTGTACCAAAATTCTCGATCTGTACAACCGTGATGCAATCGTAGTAGAACCTGCCGGAGCGCTTTCCATTGCAGCGCTGGATTATTATGCCGACGAAATTAAAGGAAAAAATGTAGTGTGTGTGGTCTCGGGCAGCAACAACGACATAACGCGCACCGAAGAAATTCGCGAACGCTCGCTGCTTTTCGAAGGCCTGAAACATTATTTCATCATCCGTTTTCCCAACCGTCCGGGTGCTTTGCGCGACTTTGTAGAGAAAGTACTGGGTCCGCACGACGACATTACCCATTTTGAATATACAAAAAAGACCAACCGCGAAAAAGGACCATCCTTCGTGGGAATAGAACTCACCGACAAACACGATTTCGAAGGACTTGTGGAGCGCATGAAAAAGTATGGCTTTGTGTACGAATACATCAACGAAAAGCCAGATTTATTTCAATACCTGATTTGACAGAAATCATTTTTCATAAATGATAACAACGCTGACATCGGCCTATTTTGAAAACCGCCCAAAAATCCATACTTTTGCAGCGCGAAAAAACAAACATTAGTATACATGAATATTCTCCTTCTTGGTTCAGGCGGACGCGAACATGCAATGGCCTGGAAAATAGCTCAAAGCCCTAAACTGAGTCAGCTTTTTATTGCGCCTGGAAATCCCGGTACTGCACACGTTGGAACAAACCTTCCAATTGCTGCCGACAACTTCCCTGCAATAAAAGAAGCCGTTCTTAAATACAGCATAGATATCGTAGTCGTAGGCCCTGAAGATCCGCTCGTAAAAGGTGTGGTCGACTTTTTCCTGGCCGACGAAGCGATCGCCAATATTCCCGTAGTAGGACCCGATAAATTCGGAGCTCAGCTGGAAGGAAGCAAAGACTTTTCGAAGAAATTCATGTTCCGCCATAATATCCCAACTGCTGGATATTTAAGCGTAGATTCTGCTACCATCGAAGAAGGTATTACATTCCTGAAAACGCTGAAAGCACCTTACGTACTAAAAGCCGATGGTTTAGCGGCCGGAAAAGGCGTGTTGATCATCAACGATCTGGAAGAAGCCATCAGCGAATTGAAAATGATGTTGGATGGTAAATTCGGCGCTGCCAGCAAAACGGTAGTGATTGAAGAATTCCTTTCAGGTATCGAATGCTCTGTTTTTGTAATTACCGATGGTAAAAACTATAAAATCCTTCCCGAAGCCAAAGACTACAAACGTATTGGCGAAGGCGACAAAGGACTGAACACAGGTGGAATGGGTGCCGTATCGCCGGTACCGTTTGCCGATGCTGAGTTTATGCAAAAAGTAGAAGACCGCATTATCCGCCCTACCGTGGAAGGACTGTACAGCGAAGGTGTGAACTACAAAGGATTTATTTTCTTTGGCCTGATAAAAGTGGATGGCGAGCCTTACACCATCGAATACAATGCCCGTATGGGTGACCCCGAAACCGAAGTAGTAATGCTTCGTCTGAAATCTGACCTGGTCGATTTGCTCGAAGGTGTAGCCGAAGGCAACCTGAACGAAAAAACGGTAGAATTCGACGAACGTGCTGCTGTTACCGTTATGCTGGTTTCGGGCGGATATCCCGAAGCTTTCGAAAAAGGCAAAGTAATCACAGGATTAAATCTTGTAAAAGACAGTATCGTTTTCCACGCGGGCACTACCGAAATTGACGGCAATATCGTCACCAACGGCGGCCGTGTGATGGCCATCAGTTCCTACGGAAATGATAAAAACGAAGCGTTGAAAGTTTCATTCAGCAACGCACAAACTATTGCTTACGAGAAAAAATATTTCCGTAGCGATATCGGATTCGATTTGTAACATTTCGGAACAAACCATAAAGAAACCCATTTTGTCGTTCCGGCAAAATGGGTTTTCTTGTATCTGGCACTTTATTTGCTTCCGAAATTATACTTGAAATTACTATTGTCCGGTAAATATTTTTATATTCTTCACTTCGTTCAGAATGACAAAGACTTATACATGCGGATAATAGGAGGGGCTGGTTGGCGGCGAAGCCGCCAACCAGCCCCTCCTAAAACACAAATGACAATCAGTCATTTCGAACGAAGTGAGAAATATCATAAAGTTTTCAGCATAAAGAAAGTTTACCGGACAACAATAACTTGAAATTTAAAATACAAAAACTACTTTTGTAACCGATCAATTACAACTCATCATAGATTATGGCAAAAATTCTGGTCATCGACGACGAACGCAGCATCCGCAATACCCTGAAAGATATTCTGGAGTTCGAAAAACACACTGTAGCTCTGGCCGAAAATGGCAAGCTGGGACTCGAAGCGGCTCAAAACAGCATCTTCGACATCATCTTCTCCGACATTAAAATGCCCGAAATGGATGGCATCGAACTGCTGGGACATTTGATTGAAAGCGGCATTGAGGCGCCCGTGGTAATGATTTCAGGCCATGGCAATATCGACACAGCTGTGGAATGCATCAAGAAAGGGGCTTTTGATTTTATCACCAAACCCATCGACCTGAACCGACTGCTGATCACGGTAAAAAACGCTTTGGAACGCAACACCCTGGTAGTGGAAACCAAAACGTTGAAAAAGAAAGTAGCCAAACGCCATCAGATGATCGGCCAGTCGGCAGCTATCGAAAAAGTACGGATGATGATCGACCGTGTGGCGCCGACCGATGCCCGCGTACTGATTACCGGCGAAAACGGCACCGGAAAAGAAGTGGTAGCACGCTTGCTTTTTGAAGGAAGCAACCGTACCTCGGCCCCTTTTGTGGAAGTCAACTGCGCCGCTATACCTTCCGAATTGATTGAAAGTGAGTTGTTTGGTCACGAAAAAGGCGCTTTTACCTCGGCCATCAAACAACGCATCGGTAAGTTCGAACAAGCCGACACCGGCACCATTTTTTTGGACGAAATTGGCGATATGAGTCTGTCGGCACAAACAAAAGTGCTGCGCGTACTACAGGAAAATGAACTTACCCGCGTGGGGAGCGACAAAAGCGTCAAAGTAAATGTACGCGTTTTGGCTGCCACCAACAAAAACCTGAAGAAAGAAATAGAACTGGGCAATTTCCGCGAAGATTTATACCATCGACTGAACGTTATCCCCATCCATGTGCCCTGTCTGGACGACCGAAAAGAAGATATACCCTTGCTGGTAACGCACTTCTGCGAACTGATTTGCAGCGAACAGGGCATTCAGCCCAAAGCATTCGAAGCGGCGGCTATCGAATTGCTACAAAAACGCTCCTGGACCGGAAACATCCGCGAACTGCGCAATGTGGTAGAACGCCTGATTATTTTGGGCGGCAGCAACATCAGCGCCGAAGACGTAGAGATGTTTGGATAAATAGCTCCCAACCCCTTAAGAGGAGTAAAATAGACTTTTCTTTAAAAATAAAATGCCAATAATCTAATGATTATCGGCATTTTTTATATCTCCCCTTTAGGGGTTTGGGGTCATTTTATACATTAAAGCGGAAGTGCATAATATCACCATCCGTTACCACATATTCTTTTCCTTCTACGTTCATTTTGCCTGCTTCTTTACAAGCAGCTTCCGATCCTAAAGTCACAAAATCATCGTATTTGATCACTTCGGCGCGGATAAAGCCTTTTTCGAAATCGGTATGAATAACACCGGCACACTGAGGAGCTTTCCAGCCACGATGGAAGGTCCATGCGCGCACTTCCTGAACGCCCGCAGTGAAATATGTTTGCAAATCAAGCAAATGATACGCCGCACGAATTAAACGAGCCACTCCGGACTCAGCCAAACCAGCCGCTTCCAAAAACATCTGACGCTCTTCGTAAGTTTCCAGTTCAGCAATATCTGCCTCGGTAGCCGCAGCTACAATCAAAATTTCAGCGCCTTCTTCCTTTACGGCCTCACGAACTGCTTCCACATATGCATTACCACTTACCGCCGAAGCTTCATCTACATTGCATACATACATCACAGGTTTGTCTGTCAGCAAATAAAGATCTTTTACCAGCTTACGGTCCAGCTCATCCAATTGTACGGTACGGGCTGATTTTCCCTGCAACAATGCTTCGCGGTATTGTACATAAATTTCATATTGAGCTTTTGCTTGCTTGTCGCCACCGGTCTGCGCCTGCTTCTGCACTTTACTAATGCGACTTTCAATGGTCTCAAGGTCTTTCAATTGCAGCTCAGTATCAATAATTTCCTTGTCGCGCACCGGATTTACACTACCATCAACGTGAGTAATATTCTCGTCGTCGAAACAACGAAGTACATGAAGAATGGCATCCGTTTCGCGGATATTGGCCAGGAATTTATTTCCAAGACCTTCGCCCTTGCTGGCACCTTTTACCAAGCCTGCGATATCTACAATTTCAACCGTAGTGGGCACAATACGTTGTGGTTTCACCAATTCTGCCAGCTTGTTCATACGTTCATCAGGTACCGTAATCACACCTACGTTAGGTTCGATCGTACAGAATGGGAAATTTGCGGATTGTGCTTTCGCATTTGAAAGACAGTTGAATAGAGTAGATTTACCCACATTAGGCAAACCCACAATACCACATTGAAGAGCCATATTCTTTTAGTTTGAAAGTTTGTAAAGTTCTGATTTTATATAGTTTGAAAGTACTAAGTTGACAAAGCACTTAAAAACGGGCACAAAGGTACGACAAAAAATCGGAGGGAAAAAGTAAGCCAGTAGTCACGAGCATCAGCCAAGAATAAACCACTAACTACCAATGCATTTACCCCCACAATTGCTCAATAATTTTGGGATAAAACTCATATTCCAGTGCGTGTACCTTTTCCGCGATCATTTCGGGTGTATCGGTAGGAAGCAGCGGACAAGTGGTTTGGAAAATCACATTTCCCTCGTCGTAATGCTCATTTATATAATGTATAGTAATGCCCGATTCCGACTCGCCGGCAGCTGCCACAGCCTCGTGTACATGCTGACCATACATCCCCCTGCCACCATATTTAGGCAAAAGCGAAGGATGAATATTAATGATCTTATCAGGAAACGCTTTAGTGACTTCATCCGGCACTTTCAGCAGAAAACCCGCCAAAACGATGCAATCAATACCATATTCATTGTGAAAATCCAGCACTTTTTGCCCATCGGCAAAATCATCACGAGTGAACGTTACCGAAGGAATTCCCAATTTCAATGCCCTTTCGTGCACCAAAGCAGCCGATTTATTGGAAATAATTACCGGAAATTCGAATCTGGAATCGTTCCGAAAAAAACGGACGATATTCTCGGCATTAGAGCCGGAACCTGAAGCCCAAAGGGCAATACGTATAGCCATAGTAGGGGTTGTTTATCTGCACAAAAAGGTATTATCTGTGCAAAAATAACGAAATTTATCAGCAAAAACGAGGTTATGTCGAGAAAATTTGTTTCCTTTGCACCGCAAAATTATAAAACAATTTCTATTTACAAATTTAAAAGTAAAAATTATGTCAGAAGTAGAAGCTAAAGTAAAAGCAATTATCGTAGACAAATTAGGCGTAGAAGAATCAGAAGTGGTTCCAACTGCAAGTTTCACTAACGATCTTGGAGCTGACTCATTGGATACAGTAGAATTGATCATGGAATTCGAAAAAGAATTCGGTATCTCTATTCCAGACGATCAGGCTGAAAAAATTTCTACAGTAGGTGACGCTATTACTCACATCGAAGCATTACAAAAATAATTTTTCTTCCAGAAT
>JBJOOU010000142.1:0-17320 GCA_046051105.1 Bacteroidota bacterium | reverse complement strand
CAACGCACGTTTATCCACCCCGTAAAGTACATTTCCAATATGAATGATATCTCCGCCCATAGATAGTTCTGCGACTAATTTTCCATCGGGAGTTGCAATTACTGTTTTGTCGCCCTGAATCAGGAGCAGATATCCATTATAAGTCCCTTTCAGCATGAATAAGGAAGATAAAGGCACAGTTTGTCCGCGCTGGAAATCATGGTTGAGCATTACTACTTCTTTGCGGGTGGTTGTTAGCCAATATCCTGTTGGATTTTGAGCTGCCAATGATTGAAATCCCGAGTTAGTGGCCTGATAAAACAGCTTATCATCCAACATATAATGGATAGGACCATTGGGGACAGTATCAAAATTAGCAGAACGGATAGCACCATTCTTTAATCCAAATCGAACACATCGGTCTGAAGTAAAAACATCCACTGAGTCTTTGTTTTTTTGATAACCCATTACCGCTGAATTCTCAGCTCCAATAAAATTGCAATATTTCATTTGCCCGTTCTTTTTATCGCAGGCCGACAACCAGGTAGTGCTTTTTTTTACGGTAGCTCCATTGTATTTTGCAATGCCTAAATTCAAGAAATAGATTTGAGTGCTATCCATCCACAACACCGAGCTACTTGCTTTACGCCCCCACGAGGTTTTCCAAAGGGCTTTCCCTGAAGAATTCAGTTTGTATAAACTATCGCGCGAGGCAAAGTAAAGTGACGAAGATTCTTTCAACAAATTGCTGCATTGCTGCGACAACACATCAGCACCAATCCGATAAAAATACATCCCTGTAAATGCTCCAAAAGCCGCTCCTGCAACAGAAGTAAGGATGCTTCGAGTATAATCGTTTGATACCATTTTGGCTTCATATCCCCAGCCATAACCTGAATTTACGTTCAATTGATGTACCCCCGAAGCCATCACTAATAAAGTGCTGTCATCTTTCATCATAAAATCATTAATACCTGCATTCGCTCCTACAAATCTACGCCAACGATTTTTACCCGTTGTAAGATCTACACCATAAAGAGAACCCTCTTTATATCCTAACATCAGATTTGATCCCGTAATAGTCATAAATGGCAATACTGATGAAACCCATTCATCTGCACCTGTATTACTATTGATGGGGCTCGTACTATATGGAGAACATAACATCATTTTATCACCGCACCATTGAAGAGCCTCTTCGTCATAACGAACGGTGCGAGTCCAGCGCATTTCCGATTTTTGGGTATCGAAATACATCAATTGGCCACGAGAATACAAGCTGGTTCCGGCTTTATTACCTTCGCGAAGCTGCAACACGATGCCTGGTTGAGTTCCATCCTGATTACATCTGTACAAGACATCATCAAACTCCAATACATTCGCCTCAATATCCTTTGCGGTGGCTTGCTGCTGTCCTACCACACGTTTCGACTGTTTAATTTCCGATTGCGCGGTGGCAGTTACTGTTGCCAGTACCAATATTAGTATCCATTTTTGTAGGTTCATATTATCGATTTAATTAATTATCGCCACCAAAGATAATTCATTTTTTTAAAAAACAGTAGATTTAATCCTGAGAGAAGGACCAATTTCATACATTATTTATCCGAAAAGCAGATGTTTATCTTAGCACAAAACTATCTGATGAAATCTTCAGTTCCGCTGTTGTCCCGAAAATAATAAAACTACAGAGATCAAAAACCAATCATCCAAGGATGCTCGACTGTCCGTCCCCTCGTTGGACCAATCATCCAAGGATTCTCGACTGTTCATCCGCTCGTTGAGCCAATCATCCAAGGATGCTCGGCTGTTCATCCGCTCGTTGGGCCAGTCATCCAAAGATGATGGTTTTTTCAGTCTTATTTTGGTCACAAAAACACAAATTGATGAGCGAGGGCACACCTCTGAGTCGCACTCTCACTCGGATGCATAAAAAAACTCCGTGCCCAAGGGTGCGGACACGGAGTTTTATGATGGGTGGAGGATTGGGCGATTAGATGCCGTCCTCGATGTTCCAGACGAAGGCGCGGATGCCCATCAGCTCGGAGGTGCCGTCGAGTTGGCGGAGCTCGGCGAGGATGGGTTTTACTTTTTCGTCGGGCACCACGGTGATGATGGCCGTGTTGAGCGATGGCCAGGCGTGGGTGCCGTAATGAGGTTCGCCGGTGTTGCTACCGCGACCGATAACGGACTCCCAACCGGTGAAACCGCGCACGTGATTGAGCGTGAGGATGGTTTGTACCTGTTCGTAATAGGCCTGATCGAAAGTGATAAATATGGATTTCATCTGTTTGTAATTGATTTTTTTAATTGTCAGATGGAACTCACCTAACAAAATTTAAACATTCCCCTGCGGGTCAAAATTGTTTAAATTTTGTCAGGTTCGTTTCATGCGTTTATAATTGATTTTTTAATTGTCGCATGGAACTCGCAATGAACATGGTCTTTTGGTTTAAACGTCTGTTTTAATGCTCGTTTCATACTCTACTATTTTTATAGTTTGCGAAACTGGAGCCAGCCGAAATAAGCGGTGGCTCCGTTGACTGTTACTGATTAAGGGCTTTCTTTTTGTTTTTACGGTGTTTGCGCTTTACGCCGCTGGCCGCAAAAAGGGTGTAAATAACGGGCACCACCACCAGGGTGAGCAAAGTGGATACCGACAGCCCTCCGATAACGGTCACGGCCATAGGTTTCCACATTTCGGACCCTTGTCCGCGGCTGATGGCCAATGGAAGCATACCCAGGATGGCGGTAAGACTGGTCATCAATACGGGACGAAGGCGGGATTTACCTCCGGTGACTACGGCGCGGATGATGCCACTGCCCCGCTCGCGGTTGAGGTTGATGTAATCCACCATCACAATACCGTTTTTCACCACAATACCTACCAGCATGATGAGCCCGACGAAGGTCATTACGTTGAAAGTAGAACCTGTGATCCAAAGAGCCAGTATCACCCCCGAAATACCAAACGGCACCGAGAACATGATGATAAACGGATAGGTAACCGACTCGAACTGCGAGGCCATTACTACGAATACGAGTAAAATGATGATGAGCATCAGCAATCCGAGATCGGCAAAAGATTCCTGCTGATCCTTGAACGAACCGGCAATTTTGGTGGTCACGTCCGATGGCATATCGATTTTGGCCAGTTCCTTGTTGATGCCCGCCACGGCTTTATCCAGCGTTGTCCCTGACACGGTAGACGACACGGTGATGATGCGCTGACGGTTTTTGTGCTCGATGGTAGGCGGCGTAAAGCGTTCCACCACTTTACCGAGGTCTTTCACGCGGATGGCTTGTCCCTGCGAATTGTAGATCAGGATATTTTCCACGTCTTCGATGGACTCGCGGTATTTGGGCGCATAACCCACCACAATGGAGTATTCCTCGCCGTCCTCGCGGTAGAGCGAAGCCGTCATTCCGTTGATGCGATTGCTCAGGAAGGTAGAAGCAGTAGCTACATTGAGGCCGTTGAGCGCCAGTTTTTCGCGGTCGAAATCCACCTGATATTCGGGTGTGTACTCCTCACGGCTCACGGTGGTGTTCACCAATCCTTCGATATTAGCCGGAATAGAATCTGCCAGTTGTTTGGCCACTTTGTCGGTAGCATCGAAATCGTAACCGTAAATTTCCACATCTACGGTGGACTGTCCGCCCATCATGCTCATACCGCCCCCTTCCTGCACGGTAGATTTGCGGATTTCGGGCATATTGGCAATGTCCTTACGAATGCTGTCGGTAATCGCAAAGCTGGATCGGTTGCGTTTATCCAGCGGCAAAAAGCGAATGGTAAACGTACCAATATTGCTGGAGTTTTTCGTAAACAGCGACCCGAATATATTCTTGCTACTGGCCTGCCCCACATTGAAATTGACCATATCAATTTCGGGGTATTTCTTCATCCACTGATTATTAAGGCGCATACATACATCGCGGGTAATTTCCATACGGGTACCCACCGGCATTTCGATGGTAGCCGACGCATAACCGCTGTCCTGCGCCGGGAAGTTTTCGGTACCCACCCACCCTACAATCATGGGCACTAAACTGACGAAGAAAAAGACAGTAGCCAATCCGATAATGGATTTTTTGTGGCGTACAGCCCAGTTCACCAGCTGCGCATAACGGTTATCGAGTGTATCGAGGAAGTTTTCGATAGGTGTGTAAATGATCATAAAGGCCTTGCTGCGTTTCGGGTCCATGCGCAACATTTTCGACGACAACATCGGCGTCAGCGTCAGCGCACAAATCATCGACACAGTGATGATAATGGTGACCATCCATCCCAACTGGGCAAACATCACCCCGGCCATACCCGTTACCATTGTCAGCGGAAGAAACACCGCAATAATGGTGAGCGTGGAGGCCACGATAGATAGTCCTACCTCGTTGGTACCATTGATAGCGGCCGTTTTGGGGCGGCTACCCCGCTCGATGTGGGTAGTAATGTTTTCGAGTACCACAATGGCATCGTCCACCACCAACCCGATGGCCAACGACAGCGAACTAAGCGAGATAATATTCAGCGTTCCACCCGTCAGCGTAAGATAAATAAAGGCCGCAATGAGCGAAATAGGAATCGTCAGGATAATAATCACGGTGGCTCTCCAGCGTCCGAGGAAGAACAGCACCACTATCATTACAAAGATCAATGCATAAATCACCGTTTCGGCCAAACTGTCGATGGTGCGGATAATATTGTCCGACGAGTCGTTGATCACACTAATCTTGATATCCGAAGGCAGCGTTTTCTGAATTTCGGGCAGCATTTTTTGTACTGCGCGGGCAATTTCCACGGTATTGGCACCGGGTTGTTTCTGTACAATAATCGTTGCTCCCTGAGCGCCGTTGCTAAAACTTTCCTGCGCACGCTCCTCCAGCTTGTCGCTTACGGTAGCCACATCCGAAAGGCGAATGGTTTTGCCTCCCGAGGTGCCCACAATGATAGTATTGATTTCCGACGGATCTTTAAACTCGCCCTGTACACGCAACGCATAGGTATCGCTACCCACATCCATTGATCCGGCAGGGGTATTGAGGTTCTCCATCCGGATGCTTTGCGACAGCGACTCCACCGTGAGGTGATAGGCTTCGAGTTTTACCGGATCGACAAACACCTGAATCTCGCGCTGAGGTGCCCCACTCACCGACACCGTTCCTACCCCGTTGATACGTGCCAATGGGTTGCCCACTTTGGTGTCGAGAATTTTGTACAAGGCCGGCAAACTCTTATCAGCCGTTGCCGACATCATAATCACCGGAATCATGTCGGTACTCAACTTAAAGATAATCGGATCGCCCACACCCGATGGCATGTAGGACTTTACCAGATCCAGCTTGTTGCGTATATCGTTGGTCACCACGTTCAAATCCAGCCCGTAGTCGAACTCCAGCGTGATGATGGAGCGGTTTTCGCGCGAAGTGGATTTGATATCTTTCAGGTTCGAAACCGTGCTCAGCGAGCTTTCGAGCGGTTTGGTTACGTTTGTTTCCACATCCGAAGCACTGGCACCATCGTAGGTAGTCATTACCATAATGGTGTTGGTTTCGATCTTGGGCAACAGGTCAATGGGTAGTTTGGTATATGAAATAAGCCCCAGCAACACCACCGCGATAAAAAGAATCGAGGTCATGACGGGCCTTTTCACTGCACTTTCGTATAAACTCATAGTGTTTTTTTAAATGACAATTAATAATGGATAATTGATAAATCCCCGAAAAGTGATGGTGGATGATCGAAAAAATAGCAACGCTGATGAGACTGATTTAGCCGATATCAACGGATTTTATTCTGATGATGTTTTCTTCGAAAACCGCGGATGAAAGTACTGTTGATTCATCCGTTTCGATTTATCGAAAATCATCCGTTTGAAATCTGTTGAAAATAAAACAGCTCCTATCCGCTGTATTCGCTTCATCAGCGTTTCTATTCAAATCTTGCCGTTTCCTAACGGCATCCATCCGGACGAATTGATTCAAAAAGTTATTTGATCACTTTTACTTCCATTCCGTCGGCCAGTTTGGCCTGTCCGGCCACCACTACTTCCTCGCCGGTAGCAATGCCCGAAAGCACTTCGTATTCAGCACCAATGCGGCGTCCCAGTTGCAGTTGTTTGTACAACACTTTGCCGTTGCTGTACACATACACGTACTTTCCACCTGATCCGGCTTGCTTTACGATGGCCAGATCGGGTACCATTACACGGTTTTGCTTGCCAAACTCCAGCGTCACACGGCCAAACATGCCCGGACGAATTTTGCCACCGCCATTGGCCAGCTTCACCTCGGCCGTAAATGTGCGGGTGCGTTCGTCGATGGTAGGATAAATCAGGTTCACACGTCCCTGAAACGATTGTCCGTTCAGCACGTCGAACTTTACATCCACCGGCATACCTGTTTTCACCTGCGAATAATAGGCTTCGGATACGTTGATCAGCACTTTTACCGGACTGATGTTCATCACCGTCAATACCGGATTTTGTCCGCTGTACATATCGCCGTTGTCGTAGTTACGGGCAGTAATTACCCCCGAAATAGGACTGAGCAAATAGGTGTTTTCGTTCATATTTTTAAGCGTTGTTTGCGCCACATCCAGTTGCATTTTGGCATTATCAAGCTCCTGTTGCGAAGCGCCGCCTACATTAAACAACTCCTGAACACGTTTGTAGGTGCGTTTCTGGTTGTCGATTTGTGTTTCCAGATTGGCCAGGTTGGCAGCATCCATTTGCACCAATTTCTGTCCTTTGGCCACGTGCTGCCCTACTTCCACAAATATCTGGCGGATACGACCCGGCGCAGCAGGTGCGATACTGTTTTTTGCATCGGGCTGAACCGTGGCCGTGATTTCAGCAATTTGTTCAACATTCTGCTCCGTAGTAGTCTGCACACGTACTTTGGGTGTTTCTGTAGCTGGGTTAGCTGCACCTGCGTCTTTCTTTTTGCACGAAGTAATACCGAGCATCAAAGCAAGCGTAAGCAATCCGATTCCGTAAATTCGTTTCATATTCTATTGTATTTTAATTTTTTATGCTGATGATTATTTAGAGTCTTTGCCAAGTAGTTTTTCCAAATCTGCTTTGGCTGAAAGGTAATCGAAAATAGATTGGTTGTAAGATAAGCCGGCGTTGAGATTGGCTAATTCCGAATTGGACAAGTCGAGATACGTCCCCGAACCAACTTCATACATTTTCTTTGATATAGCCACTGCTTTTTCGGCCTGCCGAAGTCCTTCTTTATTGGATTCAATTTTTTTCAACGATTTCTTGATATTTTCCATACAGGTAATGGCCTGTAGTTGTATGCCCCGCTCCAGATTTGCTTTCTGAAAATCCAGTTCGTTCAACTGCACTTTAATTTGCTTACCTTTATAATACTTGCTTCCTCCCTGAAAAATCGGAATAGATAAGCTCACTCCCAACGTGGACATCGGAAACCATTTCTGGCTTTTTGCAAAAGTACCCGAATCGTTAGCCATCGACATAAACTGATAATTGAAACTGGCTGCCAATACCGGAAGCAATGAGGCTTCGTGTATCTTCATCGACTGGATAAGCTGACGCTGCTGAATTTCGAATTGCTTCAAATCTGAATTATTCTTCAGCGTTGTGGTATCAATCTTCATAACATCACCATACATATTGGCTTCGAAATCGGCCAACCGCCCCTCTACTTTCAATTCAGTATTCATATCAATGCCCATCAGCATCTTTAGCTGAAATTTACTGAGATTCACTGCACTTGCCGACGATACCAGATTCGATTGCGCATTTTTCACCTGCACATCGGCCCTGATCCACTCAAATTCCGACACAGTTCCCTGTTTATATTTATTGTAAATGATTTTGGCATTTTCTACCGTATTGTCATAACTGTGTTTGATCACTTCGTACGAATCCTGCGCCATCAAAATACCGTAATAAGCCTTGGTAACCTCATTGTATAATGCAATTTTCGACGAACGCGCCGACTCATTTACCTGCTCCAGTTCAATTTCGCTCAGTTTCAGCGATGCCCACAACTGCGGTGCTACCAGTGGCATCGATGCCGAAATACCTGTAGTAAAGGTATTATCGCGCCCTACCTCTATACTTCCGTCACCGGTGTTCAACGACTGCTCGTAAGCATTCTGAGCCTGCAAAACCGAAGCCGGAATGGTTGGATACACATCCTTCACCGCTTGTTCCAAAGCATAACTCACTACCGGCGGAAACATCGATGAAGTACTAAAACCATCCAGATACATTTTCTGCTTTTTCAGTGCCCGCTGATAAGCTGCCGAAAACGATACCGACGGAAGCAAGCCTCCTTTACGTTCTTTCTTCGAATAAAGTACGCGTTCAATTTCCTTGTTCGCCACTTTAATGGTCGGACTTTCGCTCATCGCTATCTCTATGGCCCTGGGCAGCGACACCGTTAGCGTATCTTCCGCTTTCAGAAAAACCGTGGGCAACAAACACAGAAATGCTGCCGCCAAAGTAAATTTTCTTCTTAACTGTTTCATCCTGTTCTTGATGTTTATTTGTGTTGTTCTTTTAATTGTTGCAAAAGTAGAATTCTACTATTATATACTATAAATATTTCCGTCGAATAACGGATTTTCCCCGATAAAACGATGGATAAATTAGCTAAACTACCGCTGGTGATTCTACTTTATTGTAGTTTTCAGCCAAATATTGCAGCCCCTTTTCGTTCGCTATCAGGTGAATCATCAGGTCGATAAAGAAATCATAGATACGCTTGCGCGAATACTTTTGCGGAAACTGAGCCATCTGATTAATCATGTATTTCAGTTGCACCGAATGAAACAAGGCAATCATTTCAATGTCCAGATCTTCTCTGAAATACCCTTCAGCAATACCCTGATTTAGGAAACTCTCGAAACCGGCACGAATTTCCTCACGCGAGATTTGTTCGTACTTCTCGTTGACCCGTGGATAATATTTTTCCAAGTCGTTGCACATCACTGCCGACTCCTGATCCATTACTTTCCGCAACTCTTTTATGCTAAGGATCAACGAATCAATCGCATTTTTGTTTTTAAAAAGCTTTTCAAACCGATCGTTGCGTTGCTTGCGCTGATAAACTACCACCGCCTCCACCAATTCCTCTTTCTGCGCGAAAAAAGTGTAGAACGTTTTTTTCGACATACGCAGCTCATTGCACACATTGTCGATTGAAACGCTGCGGATACCAAACTGTACAAACAAACTACTTGCGGTACTAATAATTAGTTCCTGTTGAGACTCCATCTCTGATCATTTTTAATTAAACCCCACAAAATTACAAATTCAACCAGACAATTGCATATAAATCCAGAAAAACATTCTTTACATTTTCATTTCACTCTATTTTTCTGACATTTACACACCAGCAAGAGGAAACTATAAAATGACAAGAGTTTCCACGTTTCCACATAATCATCAAAACAATTGCACATTAAAATAGTTTATGACTTTCGAAGCCGGTCATTTTCGAATAAACTTGTATTTTTATACCACAATTTTAATCCTGTTTTATACATCATGAGTAATTCAATAAAAAACTACATATCAGAAAATAACGATCGTTTTCTGGAAGAACTTTACAGTCTGATTCGCATCCCAAGCGTAAGTTCGCATGCTCACCGACAGCCTGAAATTCGTCAGTGTGCCGAAAAATGGTGCGAACTTTTGCTTCAAAGTGGCGTAGATTCAGCCCTTACGATGGAAACCACCGGCAATCCGGTGGTATTTGCCAGCAAACATCTGGGCGATGATCTTCCCACCGTGTTGGTGTACGGTCATTATGATGTAATGCCAGCCGAACCTCTCGAATTGTGGCACTCAGCACCCTTTGAACCGGAAATACGGGACGGAAAAATCTTTGCGCGAGGTGCCGACGACGACAAAGGACAGTCGTTTATGCATGCCAAAGCACTGGAATATCTGCTTAAACACGATTTATTAAAGTGCAACGTAAAATTCCTGATCGAAGGCGAAGAAGAAATCAGCTCGCCTAGCCTGGAGGCTTTCTGTGTTACCAATAAAGACCTGCTAAAGTGCGATGTTATCCTTGTGTCCGACACCAGCATGATAGCCGCCGATACGCCCAGCATCACCACCGGTTTGCGCGGATTGGCTTACTGGCAAATTGAAGTTACCTCCGCCTCCCGCGATCTGCATTCGGGCATTTTCGGCGGCGCGGTGGCCAACCCCATCATGGAACTGAGCAAAATACTGGCACAACTCACCGACGAAGACGGACATATCACCGTTCCTCATTTCTACGACGACGTACAACGTGTTACGCAATACGAGCGCTCGCTGATTGCTGAAATCCCTTTCGACGAAGAAGCGTACAAAAAGAATCTGGATGTAAAAATGCTTTCGGGCGAAAAAGGCTACAGCACCCTGGAACGCACCGGCATTCGTCCGTCTCTCGACATTTGTGGCATTTGGGGTGGCTACACCGGCGAAGGAGCTAAAACCGTATTACCCTCCAAGGCATTTGCAAAACTCTCTACCCGACTCATTCCCAATCAGGAATACGAAAAAATTGCCCAATTGATGGAAGACCACATTATCAGCATTGCCTCGCCGGCTGTCGACGTAAAAGTGACGGCATTGCATGGTGCTGCGAGTTATGTGTGCCCTATCGACTCGGAAGCCTACATAGCAGCAGAAGAAGCCTACACGCAAACTTTTGGCGTAAAACCTCTACCTGTCCGACGCGGTGGTAGTATTGGCGTAGTTCCGGTATTCGAAAAAGTGCTGGGAGTAAAGCCCGTATTGATGGGTTTTGGACTGGAAGCCGACGCCACTCACTCGCCCAACGAAAACTTCCCACTGGAGCTTTTCCACAAAGGAATTGAAACAATTATTCGATTTTACATTGAATATTGCAAGGAAAACTAAACACCGTCTTTTAAACAGTTACACACAGACGAATCCCTTTCAGAAAACTCAGAACGAAATCCACGAATCAATTAGAGTTTTTTAATAAAAAAACCTGCTAATTTATTTGGCCATATAAAAAGAATGCACTACGTTTATTGCACAATTAGAAATCACAATTACAAATTATTCTAATACTTAATGCCATGACAAAAACGATAACATTCAACGAACTGCGTAGAGTGAAGGATTTGCTCCCAAGCGGCAGTATGACCAAGATCGCTCAAGAACTTGGTCTGGAAAAAGAAACAGTACGTAACTATTTTGGCGGACACGACTTTAAAGATGGCAAAAGCTGTGGTATGCACATTGAGCCAGGCCCTGATGGAGGTTTAGTAATGCTGGACGATACCCAAATTCTGGATTTGGCCATGGGTATCATTTCCGAACACAAATCATAGCATTAAAAACTCAATTTCGATAACGCAGAAAGCAGTGATATAGTAACTCACTGCTTTCTTTTTTACATAACAACCCACAAAAAAACGAAAAGTAAAAATGGAAAAAGCTCCTGATTGCCTGTATTGCCAGCGCAACGAACTTCAGAAAAGTCTGATGATTGAAATCTGTGACCTTAGTGTATCAACCTTGTTTCTGTTCAAAGAGCAGAGCCATCCCGGCCGTTGCATTGTTGGATACAAAGACCACGCAAAAGAACTGTTTGAATTAACTGAGGAAGAACGCAATGCATTTATGGCTGATGTTTGCAAAGTTGGAAGTGCTATTCAAAAAGCCTTCTCCCCTGCCAAAATCAACTACGGAGCATACTCCGACAAATTACCTCACCTGCACTTCCACATCGTACCAAAATACGAAGGGGAATTTGAATTTGGTGGGATATTTGAAATGAATCCACAAAAAGTGTATCTTAGTGATGAAGAATACAACGCAACTATCAATAAACTAAAAGCGCAGTTGTAACCCCCTACGTCTCACACTATTTATCCATTTAAATGACATTACCAGAAGTCTTTACACAACGCACACAACCAATACTGGGCGAAGAATTCGCCGCTTTCGTAGCTGCTTTGGAAACCGCTCCGCCCACCAGCGTTCGTGTAAACGACAAACTATCTTATCAACCTTCCGACGAGCGGGTAGCCTGGTGCGAACCGGGTTACTACCTCGCCGAAAGGCCACTTTTCACTGCCGACCCTCTTTTTCATGCCGGGGTTTACTATGTGCAGGAAGCCAGTTCGATGTTTCTGTATCAGGCCATCAGGCAACACTTCCCCGAAGCTGGTGTCGTGTTGGATCTTTGTGCGGCGCCCGGAGGTAAATCCACGCTGATATCGCAAACTTTACCGGAAACCAGCTTAGTGGTCAGCAACGAAATCGTACGCTCGCGGGCCTACATTTTGGCCGAAAACATGATCAAGTGGGGCAATCCCAACATAGCGATTACCAACAACGAACCCGCTGATTTTGGTAAGCTACCCTCTTTTTTCGATGCCATAGTGGTGGATGCTCCCTGCTCGGGCGAGGGAATGTTTCGCAAAGACGCAGGTGCCATCAGCGAATGGTCGCTACAAAATGTGATGACCTGCGCCAGCCGTCAGCGCGATATTCTTACGGACGTGTGGGACAGTTTGAAAACCGATGGAATACTAGTGTACAGCACCTGCACCTACAACCGGGAAGAAAACGAAGAAAATGTAGCATGGATATGCAACGAATTAGGCGCCGAAATACTCAGCATAGATAGTAGCCAGTTCCCTGAAATAACAGTCACAGAAGGCGGATATCGCTTTTATCCGCACAAAACCAAAGGCGAAGGGTTCTTTCTGAGCGTGATGCGAAAAACGTCAAGCGCTCCGAATCCACCAAAAGCCAAGAAAGACGACAAAAAAGGCACAAAATTTGTAACAAATCAAAACATTACAGTTTTGCAGCTACAGCACCCGGAGCGATGGGCCTACATAGCTGAAGAAAATCTGATAAAAGCATACGACAAAGACCACCTTGCGGAATTCCAAACCATCAACAAACAGTTGAAGTGCCTGCATACAGGCATTGTGCTGGGCGAAATGAAAGGAAAAGATTTTATTCCGGCTCAAAGTGCGGCTTTTTCGAAAAATCTGAACAAAGAATCGGTTGAAACAGTTGAAGTAGATTATGAAACTGCCATTGCTTACCTGAAGAAAGAAGCATTGTATTTGCCCGACGCTCCCAAAGGATTTTTATTAATCACCTATAAAGATCAAGCACTTGGATGGGCGAAAAACATGGGAAACCGTTGCAACAACCTCTATCCGCAGGAATGGCGCATTAGAATGAATCTATAAATTAGAGAAGAGGAAAATGAAAATCAGCATATTGGGTTCGGGCACTTCCACAGGGATACCACAAATTGGCTGTGGATGCAAGGTTTGTACCTCCTCCGACCCCAAGGATAACCGATTGAGGGCTTCGATAATGATTGAAGTAAATGACCGAAAATTACTAGTTGACTGTGGGCCAGATTTGCGACAGCAATTAATCAATCACCGGATCACGCATCTAGACGGAATATTGATCACGCATGAACATTTTGATCATATTGGCGGGCTGGACGATGTGCGACCTTTGGGTGAAACAAATATTTATGGAGAGGACGCAGTCTTGGATGTGATTAAACGAAATATGCCCTATAGTTTTGTTGAGAACAAATACCCGGGCGTTCCGGTGATTCATACGCATCCGATTGGCACCGACCCATTTTATATAAAGGACATTGAAATAACACCTGTCAGAATCATGCATGCACAATTACCCATACTGGGATTCAGGATTGGGAACTTTGCTTATCTGACAGATGTAAAAACAATAGACGAACAGGAAGTCGACAAACTGAAAGGCCTGGATCTACTGATTATAAACGCACTGAGAATACGCGAACATCATTCTCATTTATCATTGAGCGAATCGCTGGAGCTGACACATAAAATTGGAGCAAAAGCGACATGGTTCACACACATGAGTCACGACATGGGACTACATGAGGAAATAGAAAAAACATTACCAGAAAATATTCATTTAGCATACGACGGGTTGGTGTTGCATTGCTAAATGTATGTTAACCAGATTTGTGTATGAAAACACTACGATTGAAACATTTTATTCCGGTTATTGCAGTACTCATTACCAGTTCCTGCACCGAAATGCTCTATACATCGCTGGATGTATTACGACCTGCAAAAGTTGAATTTGCAGCTTCGGCCAACCATCTTTTGGTAGTTAACAACACGACTCCTCAACCGATGAATATGGGACATAGATTGGAGTTGCTCAACCAAAAAACCAAATCGATCACACTGGAGACAGATAGTTTGCCGTTGTTTTGCCTGGCATCGCTCACGGAAGAACTCGACAGCAAAGGATTCTTCAAGACAGTGCAAATGGAAAAGAAATCTCAGAACTCGAGCAGTAATTTCCTAACGATCAACCCTCTTGAAAATGAAACGGTGGGGCAACTTTGCAAAAACTACAACGCCGACGTCGTTCTATCACTAGATAAAATCAAAGTAAACGATGATATTTCAGAATATTATCTGAATGAATCGAATTCTTTTCTGGCCGTATTCGAAGTACGGTATGATACTTACTGGAGCATCCACTACCCCAACTCGAATGATGTAAAAACAATTCAATTTAAGGACACAATTTATTGGGAGAATAGTTCTTATGCCAGAAAAAATGTAATGAAAAACCTCCCAAACCGAATGGATGGAGTGATTGATGGCGCTTTGAATGCCGGTAAGAAATCGGCAGGGAGAATTGTTCCTTACTGGGACAAAGTGGATCGATATATCTTTAAATCCAGTAACAAATTTATTCGTCAGGGCCTGGACTCAGTGTATGTAAAAAACTGGACGGCCGCTATCAATATTTGGAAAAAAGCGTATCGCAGCAGCAACTCAATGACGAAAGCGTATGCGGCCAATAACATGGCCGTGGCCTATGAAATAACGGGAGATTTACCCAAAGCAATCGGATTACAAAAAGAGGCGCTTGTTTATTATGGCAACTCTTATTTTACCGACAACACTATTTTCACCAAGCTATCACGATATCTGGAAGACCTGGTGCTACGAAATACTGAAATAGAAGCACTCAAATTACAATTGGGAGAAAAATAAAGATTAAAACATTCTGAAGGCTGATGAAAATCAGCCTTTTTTTATGCATTTATGGTTTAAAGACATCCGGCTGACGGAAAAAAGTGATATTTTCCGTAACTTTGTGTAACAGAAAAACTAACTATCAAAACCCATAATCATGCTTACACCCAACGATGAACTAATACTGCAAAGCCGCGGTATTTCTGCGTCACAAATTCAGACTCAACTGAATGCTTTCGTAACCGGTTTTCCTTATCTCGAAATCAGAAGTGCTGCCGAACCCGGCAAAGGCATTGTACAGATTGCCGACGCTGAGCTACAAGGCATTTTGGCAGAGTGGGACAACTATTTGCAAACCGAAGCAGACATTCTAAAGTTCGTTCCGGCTTCGGGAGCTGCCAGCCGCATGTTCAAAGACCTGTTCGAATTTCTTGAAGGTGCCAACAATGAACCTGCGAGCAAGTTCGAAATTAAATTTTTCGATGAAATACGCAAGTTTGCCTTCTTCGAAGAACTGGATGCTGTTTGCGCAAAAAATGAAGGCAAAAGCATTGAACAACTGATTGCCATCGGCGAATACAAAGCGATTATTGCTAATCTGCTCTTGGACAAAGGACTGAATTATGGAGCTTTGCCCAAAGGGCTTTTGCGCTTCCACTCTTATTCTGACGCAAAACGCACCCCAATGCAGGAGCACCTTGTGGAAGGAGCTTTGTATGCCAACAACAAATTGAACGTGGTAAACATTCACTTCACGGTATCCAAAGAACACCGCTCATTGTTTGAAAAACATTTGAATGAATCTTTATCGGCTTTCGAAGCGAAGTTTGGCGTCCAATACAAAGTAAGCTTTTCGGAGCAAAAACCTTCGACCGACACCATCGCAGCTGATGCAGAGAACAATCCTTTCCGCGACAAAGGCGAACTGGTGTTCCGTCCGGGTGGTCATGGCGCGCTGATCGAGAACCTGAATGATTTGAATGGCGACGTTATTTTCATCAAAAACATCGATAATGTGGTGCCGGATTCGCTGAAAGCGGAAACCGTTACTTACAAGAAAGTGATTGCCGGATTGCTGGTAAAACTGCAGAAAAAAGCTTTTGCCTACCTTGCCGAATTGGAAGACAGCACTATTTCGGCAGAGAAGTTGACTGAAATTTCGGCATTTTGCGAACAAGCACTCAACAATATCAACGACGATATAGCTGCGTTGAAGGGCGAAGCGTTGCGCAAGTATCTGATTGGCAAGCTGAATCGCCCGATCAGAGTGTGTGGTATGGTGAAAAACGTGGGAGAGCCAGGTGGTGGTCCGTTTTTGACTGTAAATGCAGACGGAACTGTCTCTCCACAAATTCTGGAAAGCTCGCAAATAAATATGAACAATGCCGACGATGTAGCTAAGATGCAACAATCAACTCACTTCAATCCGGTGGATTTGGTGTGTGGCGTAAAAAACTATAAAGGTGAGAAATTTGATTTGCTGAAGTATGTAGATAAAAACACGGGCTTCATTTCGTCCAAATCGAAGAACGGAAAAGAATTGAAAGCACTGGAATTGCCCGGACTTTGGAACGGTGCGATGAGCGACTGGAACACTATTTTTGTGGAAGTGCCTATCGCTACTTTCAATCCCGTAAAAACGGTGAACGATTTACTTCGCACCGAACATCAGTAAGCAATCCTTTTTACAAAGAACAAAAAATCCCAAGGCCATACGCTTTGGGATTTTTTTGTATCAGGGCTTGATAATTTCTGCTTTGATGATTTTTATATCGAGGGCAGGCCGATCATTTTTGTCGGTGAGCGCTCCGGCTATTTTATCCACAATGTCCATCCCTTCGATCACTTCGCCAAAAACGGTGTAGTTATTGTCCAAATGCGGTGTGCCTCCGTTGGTACAATATTCGCCCCACTGATCGTTGTTGTACTTATAGAGCGCCGTGTCCTTTTGCAGTTTCAGTTGCACTTCGTCCATTGCTTTTTCCTGCAAACGGTTGAGTTGATAGTCGTCGTGATCTTTTTGAAAACGGGCGACAGCATCTTTTCGTTTTTCCATCAACTGATTGAAAAGCTCCTGCTCTACAAATTTTTGTCGCTTTTTCTCTAAATCTTCCAGCGCCTGATCGTTGAAAACCTTGCCCTGCACAATATAAAACTGGCAACCGGACGACGCTTTCTTCGGGTTTTTATCATCGCCTTCGCGGGCAGCGGCCAAAGCCCCCCGTTTGTGATAGTATTTTGGATATACAAACTCGGCAGGGATGGTATAACCTACATCGCAATCGCCCAGCAACGTTCCGGATT
>JBJOOU010000141.1:0-18714 GCA_046051105.1 Bacteroidota bacterium | reverse complement strand
GGGAATCAGGTGTAAATCCTGAACAGTCCCGCTGCTGTAAGCTCTTTAGTAACGTATTGAACAACACTTTTGCCACTGTTTCAGGAACGATAACTGACGGAGGACGACTGACTAGGATTTTGAAATCTGTTGGCTGTAGTCTGATCGCCGTTGTCGGAGAATCGGGAAGGCGTTCAAATACGGGAGTAAGCCAGAAGACCAGCCTGATGCCGTACAATTGCCGAAACTTCGGGATAAAGTTGGTCGGAAGTATCAGTCTCATTCTTGTTTCTGCCTGTTACTGTTCCCTGCTTTTTGCGATTGTATTGATATTGATAATTATCGGGATGAATCATTATTTATTCAACATTCGCATGAAAAAACGATTTTCTGTAGTAGCTTTTTTGCTTATTCTAATGGGGGCATTTGCACAATCGTGGGCAGCCCGTCGCATTATTTCTCTTTCTCCTTCGCTGACGCTAAATATGCGCTATCTGGGCGACGAAGCCGACCTGGTAGGTTGCACCAGCTATTGTAAAACCACCCGCAAAATTCCGGTGGTGGCATCAGCTATCAAAGTAAATGTGGAAAAGGTTGTTTCGATGAAACCTGAGTTGGTGGTAGCCAGCACAATGACTCCACCCGAAACCCTGGAAGCGCTCAAAAAAGTCGGAATCAACGTGGTCGTTTTCCCTATACCGCATAGTTTCGATGAAATCTGCCAACAGTTTCTGCAACTCGGTAAACTGGTGGGAAAGGAAGCTCAGGCCCGTAAAGTGATAGCCACCAGTCAGCAGCAGGTCAACAAACTAAAGCTGAAACCCGGTACGAAAAAGATGTTTATTCAATTGGGAGCTAATCCCTTGTTTGCAGTAATCCCCAATACCTTTATGAACGACTATATTCGCTTTTTGGGGGCCAAAAACATCACTGCAGGCATGACGTCAGGCAGCATTACCCGCGAAGCCGTACTGGCGCGTAATCCGGATGTGATTTTTATTGTCACAATGGGCATTATTGCCAGTGATGAAAAGAAGCAATGGGAAGCATTTCCCAATCTGGCAGCTGCCAGCAACCATAAAGTGGTGATTATCGATTCCGAAAAGGCTTGCATGCCTACTCCGGTCACTTTTGCCGAGACGATGGCAATTATTTATAAATACGCCAAATAAAATCCGATGAACCGTATTTTTCAGACTCGCAACAGTCTTGCCATAAGTCTGTTACTGCTACTGTTGCTGGCAGCATCGCTTTGGTCATTGTTATCAGGAGATATTGATTTGAAGCTAAAAGATTTACCTGCAACACTGCAACAACCTGATAGCATGGGGTATACTGTGTTGATGAAACTTCGCTTGCCGCGTTTGTTATTGGCTTTTGCTGTTGGCGCTTCGCTGAGCCTTTCGGGAGTGATTCTGCAAGGTATTTACCGGAATCCACTGGTTGAACCTTTTACTTTGGGAATATCGGGTGGCGCCTCATTGGGGGTTGCATTGGTCATCGTATCCGGTGTGACAATGTCTTTGGGAGCTTTGCTACTTCCTTTGGCCGGATTTGCAGGCGCTTTCCTAACGTTTTTTCTGGTGTACGTTATCGGGTTGGGACGACGGAGTTCCAATATTAATCGCATGCTGCTTACCGGAGTGATGATCAGCTTTGTTTGTTCCTCCATGCTAATGTTTCTACTGTCGATTTCGACTTCCGAAAGCCTGCACAATATTATTTTCTGGACCATGGGCTCGCTCGAAGAACCCAACGAAAATCTGATTCGCCTGATGGTGGGAGGGAGCTTGCTGGTTTTTATCATTGCTCACTTTTTTGTACATGCGCTCAATGCGCTCCGGTTGGGTGAGGACGAAGCATCGCATCTGGGCATTAATGTGCTGTTTACTATTCGCAGTTTATTTGTGCTTACATCTTTACTTACAGGGCTTTGTGTGTCCATAGCCGGAATTATAGGGTTTGTAGGGCTGGTGATACCGCATCTGATGCGCAAACTGGTTGGTTCGGACTTTCGGATATTGCTCACGGCCAGTTTTCTGGGTGGTGGCTTGTTTCTGATCGTTTGTGATGTGCTTGCCCGAACTCTGATAGCCCCTAACGAACTACCTGTAGGAGTGCTTACAGGCATTACCGGAGGAATTGTATTTATCCTTCTATTAAGCCGAAAGGAGATGAAATGGGAGAAATAAACGACTTACTTCGCATTGAGCATGTACACGGTGGATATCGATGTTTTAAGCTCGAAGATATCAACTTTACGATTCGCAAAGGCGATTTTGCGGGGATTATCGGACCTAACGGTTCAGGGAAATCAACGCTGCTGAAAATGATTCTTGGCGATTTGAAAATGGTTGCAGGTACAATCCATTTTCAGGAGCAGGAGTTGCATAAGATGCCTGCCATCCGCAAGGCGCAAACCATAGCTGTGGTTAATCAGCGCATAGCCGAAACCTCCATGACTGTTTTGGAATATGTACTGCTGGGACGTATACCTTATCGACAGATGTTTCAGTTCTTCGAACGAAACGAAGATATCCGCAAGGCCGAGCATTATATGGAAATGACGGGTATTTTAAAGTATCGCGACGTGCCTTTGTCCAAACTCAGTGGGGGCGAACAGCAGTTGGCAGCCATGGCGCGGGCTCTGACTCAGGAACCCCAACTCCTGTTGCTGGACGAGCCTACGTCAATGCTGGATATCAGCCATCAGGTGCAGGTGTTGGATTTGGTTTGCAAACTCAATTGCGAGCTGGGCTTAACTGTACTGATGATTATCCATGATTTGAACCTAGCCAGTACCTATTGCAATCGCTTGTTGCTCATGAATGAAGGGCGTCTGTACAAAGACGGAGCACCAGCCGATGTGCTGCAATATCAGCTTATTGAGGAAGTGTACAAAACCGTAGTGATTACGCAAACCAATCCGGTTACTCAAAAACCATCGGTATTTTTGGTGCCGCAGCATAAACTTTCGTACCTTGAGAGGCCTGAACATCCTGAACACCCATAACGTTCTTCCTGGCAAGTATAGATACTATAAAGGCTCACTGTTCATAAACGGTGAGCCTTTGTTTGTAATTGTGTTTTGATCGTTTATTTCATTAGTTCGGCTAATGCTTTGGGTAGATAAAACAGATCGGTTTTATCTACATATACAGCCACAGAGCCTATTTCGATACTTTTGTCGTTTAGCTGCGCCACTGAACTGTAAGCTGGAATGCTAAGCGTTTTAGCTCCGTTTTTTACGATTAGTGTTACATTGTCATTTTTCTTTTCAATCCGTACTTCCATGCCTTTGAACACGTTGGTATGGCGACTGTAAATTTCCGAAGTGAGCTCCGAAAGCGGTTGTTTCAGTCCCGCCGCCTGCTGTAGGTAGGTGTTTACTTCTTTATTCCTAACGTTACCAGTCAGTCGGTTTCCTTTGGGATGGTAATTCGCCAGAAAAACTTCCTCACCTGTATGTCCGTTGGTGGTAAATCCAAAGTATGTATGACTGTTAATCGTTTTGATAATCAAATTCGTGAGGTTTTCGCTCTTAGCAGCTTCGGTATAATCAGCTGCTTTAAAGCTTTTTGCCTGCAAAAACGCAGTTTCTTCTTCTGCTGTTAACTCGATGTTTGTCAGGTCGAAAAAGGCTTTCTTGATAGAGTCATGTGGAACTGTTTTTAAAACCTGCTCGATGCCCACAGCGGTTTTTTTGATTTTGGACACAGTGCCAAAAAGTTTTTCGATGCTGGCTTTCGAATAATTTTTCAGATCGTAGCGACTGATCGAAAATCCGCTGTTGCCATGGTCGGGCATGATGATTACAGTTGTATTGCCTTGTTTACGGGCATAATCCATTACAACTCCCACGGCTTTATCAAAGGCCAAAAACTCGCTCATAATGGCTACGGGGTCGTTGGCATGTGCTCCCCAGTCCACTTTGCTGCCTTCTACCATCAGGAAGAACCCGTTTTTATTTTTCTGCAATACTTCAATGGCTTTTCCAGTCATTTGTGCCAATGAAGGGATAGA
The DNA here is from genome assembly GCA_046051105.1 of Bacteroidota bacterium. Lineage (GTDB taxonomy): Bacteria > Bacteroidota > Bacteroidia > Bacteroidales > Paludibacteraceae > Paludibacter. The sequence goes on along the minus strand of JBJOOU010000141.1, from coordinate 14,712 downwards.
TGAGCTGTCTCGATCGATATCGTAAGGTATATCTTCGTCTCCATACAGCGCCCACACTTTTTTCCCATTGAAGTTTAAAAGTGCATTTTTATCGTTTTTGATATAAGTTGTTCCATTTTGCTGAAAATGCTGCTTCATCACATCGGTGACATAGGCATTTCCTCCTCCAAACATCACATCCAGGTTGTTGAAAGCCATTTGTGGTGCAATGACTTTGTAGCTGTTTCTGTCGTAAGTATGGGCTGAGCAATCGGCCGGAGTAGCATGTGGAAATTCGCAGGTTACCACCAATCCAGCCGCTTTTTTCTGTTTGATTTTCATAGCTTCCAAGAGGGTTGCAAGTGGTTGGTAAGCACTATCCGGGTTGAGTTTAATCAAATCGTTGGGGGTTGCTACCGGATAAATGGCCACGTTTCCTGCTTGCTGAGCAATGCCGGTCATATAGCACGAAGTAGTGGGAGCGGAGTCGCCAATCGGGGCATTCGAGCAAAACGTGGTTACAGTTCCACACAAATATGGATCGATATTCAGCGTATTTCCCTCGTTACGGTAGGTTTTCAGCCAGCGTGATGCTGACAGTACACTTAGTGATGTTCCATCTGGAATCATCACGATGACATTTTGGGTAGGTTTTATTTTTTCAGCATCCACTGATTGTAGGCCTGTGGCAGCTATCAGCGACATGAGTACTATTTTTTTGATCATATTTTCTTTGAATTTTTATTTGAAAAATATCCGCAAAGATACAATTTAAAGTGCGGAGAGCTTTTTCGATTTTCAAAAGAAAACGAATTTGTAACAGGATTTTTATGTCGATATGTATTTTTCAGACCGCTGAATGCAAAAAAAGTGAGCAAAGAAATTTCTTTGATGCACATTTTTCTGAATCTCTACTAATGAATTATTGTTTGTCGGGATTCCAGTCGGTTAAGACAGCATTTCTGTTGTAGTTTGGTAGGTCATTTGCAGTTAGTTGTTTAGCCCATGTCACTCGTTTTGATGTATTTGCCCCGTCTCCTGTGCAATTATACTCAGCATAGAAGGCTGTTTTTTCGTTTTCAGCATTTCCCCAGTTGTTCCAGCCTTGTGGGTGAATCACTTTACTGATTTTGCAATCGAGAAATACAACATTGGCATAAGGTCTCCAGGGTCTTCCTAAGTAAAAGGAACCGTCAGGAGCATTTCCTTCAATCGAACAGTTTTTGAAAACAAAACCATATTTGCTGGTTAAAGGGGTGGAAGCAGCGGTAACGTATCCCGCAGTTTTGCAAAACAGGGTGCATTCTTCGAAATAGCAGGTAGAAAATCCGAATATATAATCTACTGTGCCTTCAATGTAGCAGTTTTTGTAGTATTGACGGCTCCGATCACCATGGGGGTAAAGCGTATCCTGAAAACCCAAAAACCGACAATTGCGGAAGCAAACTTTGTCGCCGTCGATGCGCACAGCCACAGCTTGCCCTACGGGGCCGGCTGAATTCTCGAAGGTTATATTTTCGGCGCTGAAGCCATCGCCATATACAAAAAATGAAGATGAACCTGAAGTTCCGATATTCTCACCAAATCGGTTCTTTTTCTGGGCGTAATCATCGAAAGTGAGTATTGTTTTCAATGCATCGTCACCAATAAAAGAGATGTTTGTTTTATTGGCAGGCAGGGTTAGTTTTTCTTTGTAGATGCCCGGTTTGATGTGGATAAAAGTGCGGTTTGCCCGCATGTCAGGAACAGCGTTGATAGCAGCCTGTACAGTCGTAAAATCGCCGCTTCCATCTGTAGCGACTGTAAAATCAAACTTTTGTTGAGCCCTAATGGCTGTGATGCTGGCAGAGAGAGCCCATAGCATCAAAAAGTATTTTTTCATTAATGTATTTATTCTAAAAGTATTCTTCTGCAAAAGTATATATAATTGTTAGCTTGGAATGATGTGAAAAGTTGCCTGATGCTGTTTTAACTATTTTGCCTGATTCTTGAATTTTGAAGGCTGGAATTCTGTCACTTTTTTAAATGAGTATTTCGGTATTGTTAGTCGTACAATATGGCGACTTGTGATTCGATTGGCTAAACTTTTCGTACCAAGTTGGCATATTAAGCATATGTAGAACTCTGTATGTAAATACCAAAATATGTATAAATATGTATTTGTAATGATTTTATTTTTGGAAACAATATTTTTAAGAATAAGTTGTGGGTATTTGTGAGTATGTTTTGCAACTTGCTTACGTCTGATATTCGTTCTGAAATATGCATAATGCATACAATATTTCATAAAAAGTAGGATTTTTGAATTTTGCTTTAACTCAATTGAAAAAATAACAACAAAAAAGCTGCTAAAAAACATATTTTTACTGGATTTTTGTTGGTTGCAAGTGAAACCTTCAGTAACTTTGCAGCCGAAAAACTGACTTTTTGATAGTACTTCAATATTATATTTTATAAAAACACTTTTTTATGAGCGAATTTAAAGCTGGAAACTGGCAGGAAAAAATCGATGTGCGCGATTTCGTGACCCGCAACATTACTCCATACGATGGAAATGAATCGTTCCTGTGCAAGCCAACTGAAAGAACATTGCATTTGTGGAAAATCTGTCTTGACGCCATCAACGAAGAGCGTCAAAACAATGGTGTGCGCGCTATCGACAACGAAGTAGTTTCTACTATTGTGTCGCACGGAGCAGGTTACATCGACAAAGACAGCGAGCTGATTGTAGGTCTTCAGACTGATATGTTGTTGAAACGCGCCATGAAACCTTATGGAGGGATTGCGGTAGTGGAAAAAGCATGTTCGGAACATGGACTTAAAGTATCGCCACAAGTAAAAGAAACCTTCACAAAATACGCTAAAACTCACAACGATGGTGTATTTGATGTGTATACTGCCGAAATTCGTGCATTCCGTAGCGAAGGTATCCTTACCGGTTTGCCTGACAACTACGCCCGTGGACGTATCATTGGCGATTACCGTCGTTTGGCTTTGTACGGTACAGCTCGTTTGATAGAGTTTAAGAAAGAAGATTTGAAAGGACTTACCGGCCCGATGAGCGACGAACGCATACGTTTGCGCGAAGAAGTGGCTGAGCAGATCAAAGCATTGAAACACATCGAAGAAATGGGTCAGATTTATGGTCTGGATCTTTCTCGTCCGGCTGTCAATGCCCGCGAAGCTGTTCAATGGGTGTATATGGGTTATCTTGCTGCTGTAAAAGAGCAGGATGGTGCTGCCATGTCGTTGGGTAATGTGTCTTCATTCCTTGATATTTATATTGAAAAAGACCTGAACGATGGTGTAATTACCGAAGAATACGCTCAGGAGCTTGTAGATCAGTTTGTAATGAAACTGCGTATGGTGCGTCACCTGCGCATGGATGCTTACAACGATATTTTTGCCGGTGACCCAACCTGGGTAACTGAGTCAATTGGTGGTACAATGGCCGATGGTCGCCACAAAGTAACCAAAACTTCGTTCCGTTTCCTTCAAACACTTTATAATCTGGGTGCTTCTCCGGAACCAAACATGACTGTACTTTGGTCGCAACGTTTGCCAGAACCTTTTAAATTGTTCTGCTCAAAAGTTTCGATTGATACTTCATCTATTCAATACGAAAACGATGATTTGATGCAAAGCACCCGTTGCAGTGACGACTACGGAATTGCTTGTTGCGTATCTTATCAGGAAATTGGTAAACAAATTCAGTTCTTCGGAGCCCGTTGTAATCTGGCTAAAACGCTTCTGTTGGCTATCAACGGTGGACGTTGCGAGCTTTCTGGTAAAAAAGTGATCAATGGCGTGCCTGAATTGAAATCAGATGTATTGAATTACGATGAAGTAATGGAGAATTTCAAAATTGCTATGCGCGAAGTATCTCGTGTATATGCTGAAGCGATGAATATCATCCATTACATGCACGATAAATATTACTACGAAAAAGCTCAAATGGCATTGATCGATACCAATCCAAGTATCAATATTGCTTATGGAGCTGCTGGCTTAAGTATTGTGGCTGATTCACTATCGGCCATCAAATATGCTAAAGTAAGTGTGATTCGCAACGAACAGGGTGTTTCTGCCGACTTCAAAATTGAAGGGGAATTCCCATGTTACGGTAATGATGACGACCGTGTAGATATGTTTGCGCAGGAAATTCCTACCTATTTCGACAAAATGTTGAAAGAGCATGCAACTTATAAAAATGCAGAACATACTTTGAGTATCCTTACCATTACTTCGAATGTAGTATATGGTAAAAAAACGGGTGCAACACCTGATGGTCGCGCTGCTGGTATTCCGTTTGCTCCGGGTGCTAACCCAATGCACGGACGCGATACCAATGGTGCTTTAGCCTCTTTAAGTTCTGTATCGAAACTTGACTATAGCAGTGCAAAGGATGGTATTTCAAATACTTTCTCAATTGTACCAAAAACACTGGGTCCAACCGACGAACAACGTTGCGAAAACCTGGTAAGTATCATGGATGGCTATTTCGCTAAAAATGCTCATCACCTAAATGTGAATGTGCTGAACCGCGAAATGCTTCAGGATGCAATGGAAAACCCCGAAAACTATCCGCAGTTGACAATTCGTGTGTCTGGTTACGCAGTGAACTTTGTTCGCCTGACCCGCTCGCAACAGTTGGAAGTAATTTCGCGTAGTTTCCACGAATCTATGTAATTTCTAAGCAAAATTATAGTTATCGTTTGAAATAGGAATCCATCTTTACGCTGGATTCCTATTCTTATGATATAACAGGTTCATTTACATAAAACTAAAAGACCGGATAACCGAGCAGATAAGTTTATCGAAGGTGAAAGTTATCCGAAACAATGCCTTTCTCTGTTTTTAGAGATAAAGGCAACATTATACCTGACTTTATGATAAGAGTTCATTCAATTGAATCATTAGGAACATTTGATGGTCCCGGAGTGCGAATGGTGATATTTGTACAGGGTTGCAACTTCCGCTGTTTGTATTGTGCTAATCCCGATACGATAAAAGGAGATAAAGCACAGGAAAAGTCGGTGGAAGACATCATGACTCTGGCACGTAGCCAACGTCCGTTTTTTGGAAAAAGAGGAGGCATTACAGTTTCGGGTGGAGAGCCGCTTTTGCAGGCTGCAGAGCTTGTTCCGTTGTTCAAAACCCTGAAAGAAGAGGGATTCAATACCTGTATTGATACCAATGGCAGTGTGCTCAATGATGACGTGGAAGAATTGTTGAATTATACAGATCTTGTATTGTTGGATATCAAAGAAATAGATGAAATTGCTCATCAGAAAATGACAGAACGAAGCAATGAAAAAACATTGCGAATGGCGCACCGACTGAATGAGCGGAATGTCCCTGTGTGGGTACGCTACGTACTGGTTCCGGGGTACACCGACGATACCGAACATTTACATCGCCTGGGACAATTTCTTCAACCGATGACGAATGTGACTAAGTTGGAAATTCAGCCCTATCATAAATTAGGCGTTCATAAATACGAAGCCCTTGGGTGGCCTTATCAGCTCGAAGGAGTGGATCAGAACTCACAGGAGCAACTTCAGGTAGCCAACGATATTTTTAAGCAGTATATTGCCGAAGTTATTATTAATTGAAGCTTGTATAGTATAACACTAGTAAATAAATATTACTCACAAATAAAGATGTCTGAACACAAAGTAAATTATTATTCTCCGGCCGAAGTAGTGACTAAGGTAGGAGAGGCGGCAATGGGTAAAGCCCAAACGTCGACCATTAAAACCTTGTTGCTGGCCTTTTTGGCTGGTGCTTATATTGCGCTTGGCGGATTGCTGGCCGTTGTGATTAGCGGTGGAGCTACCGGACTAGGTGTAACTAACCCTGGTATTCAGCGCTTTCTGATGGGAGCAGCTTTTCCCCTCGGGCTTATGCTTACCGCCATTGCAGGTGCCGATCTGTTTACCGGAAATACAGCCTATTTTATTCCTCCGGTAATGGCGGGTAAATTAAAAGTGACGGATATGATCCGAAACTGGGTGCTGGTGTATATCGGCAATTTTATCGGTTCGCTTTTTGTCGCTTATTTTATGACTTATCTGACCGATGTTTTTGCATCAGCTCCCTGGACAGATGCCATTTATCACATCGCTGAAAAGAAAACGGCAGCTCCTTTTTACAAAGTATTTTTGAAAGGTGTAGGAGCTAACTGGTTGGTGGCACTGGCCATGTGGTTGGCCTATTCTGCCAAAGATATTCCGGGTAAAATGTTGGGAATCTGGGTGCCGGTAATGGCTTTTGTAACCATTGGCTACGAACACAGCATTGCCAATATGTTCTTTATTCCTACGGCTATTTTCTATGGTTCTCCAGTAACCTGGTCGCAATTTATTATCAATAACCTGATTCCGGCTACGCTGGGGAATATTGCTGGTGGTTCGTTGTTGGTGGGTGCTATTTATGGGTATGTATACTCTTTGAAAGATAAAATGTGAAAAAATCATATATTGATTAAAAAAAGTCCGTATGAGCTAAAACAGCTGATACGGACTTTTTTTATACCTATATGTTGTTAGTATCAGCATTAAAAAACACCCATAAATAGGTATATGGTGGGTGGGGATTCGGCTTTATCTTTGCATTGTATCAAAAATAAAAATTCAAAGATGGAGTATTACAAAAAATCAGCTCACGGCACGATCCGTTTCTGCAACAATTGTCAGGTGTATCACCTCGAGTTTGGAAATCTCAGCTTCAACTTTACTGAAAAACAATTGATTGTTTTCCGAAAATATATCAACGAAATTGATGGCGAATATTGGGCGCGTGTGAACCATAAAACTGAGCATACGCGTAAGATTCAATTGCCTACACAGCTCAAAGGAACCAGCTTTTGTTTTCATGCTTCGGAGCTGGAAGAACTGAAATATTTGTTGAATACTCACTTGAAATCTGTTGATAAAAGTATTTTTGCTACAGTGAATTACGAATTTTCTTTAAACTAACATACAACGATTATGAAAATAGCAATTATTTATGGTTCCACTGGCGGAAATACGCAGGATGTGGCCAAACGCATAGCAGCTCAGCTCAGCGGAAACGACGTACAGCTTTTTGATGTAGCTACTGTAAAACCGGAAGTGTTTGATGGGTATCAGAATCTGATTTTGGGAACGTCGACAACCGGCATTGGAGATTTGCAGGACGATTGGGATTTGTTTCTTCCTAAATTGAAAAAAATAAATCTCGCAGGAAGAACCATAGCCTTGTTTGGCTTGGGAGATTCTTCGTCTTATTCCGATTCGTTTGTCGATTCGTTGGGTATCCTTCACGAAACGGTTAAGGAAAAAGGAGTAACTTTGATCGGGCAAACCTCCACTGAAGGTTATGAATACGATTCGTCTCGGGCCGATCTGGGGGGAACTTTTGCCGGACTGGTGATTGATGAGGATAACGAATCGGATCAGACCGATGAGCGAATTGCAGCTTGGGTGGCCGATATTCAGCCTCAGTTTCAATAAAAAGAAAGTTAGTAATATATTAGTAGTACAGCGGGTGGTCATAACGTCAGGTTAGACCACCCGTTGTTCTGTTTAATTTAATTCTAACTGCTCATAGAATTTTAGTATTTGCTTTTTATTATTCTGTTCAATTTTATGCACAATCTCGATCACTATTTGAATACACTCCTTTAATAATACAATTTCTTCCTGATAATACTTGTTGTAGAAATCGTAATAGACAAAATTATTCTGACTAAAATAGATTAGTTTATTAGCATCTTTTTCTGATAGTGATCTGCTAATATCTTCATCTTCAAGTAAATATTCTATTGCTAATTTGAATTCAGATTCTGAATCTCGCATTTGCTGAAAGGCTAAGATCGTTTTTATAATGTTTAGTTCTTCTGAGATAAATTTAGTATTGATACTTATACTTGCAACTTTAATGGACAGCATGTCAATCCATTCACGTGTTTGTATGTGCTGATCCAAAAGTATTTCAAAATCAGCTAAGCAGTTTTGCTGGATTGCCTTTTGTCTGAAATAAGTATAGATTTTTCGATTATTTTCATCTACTTCATTTTGAAGTTTATCAATATCTTCTTTTAGCTTGTCGATTTTTTCGGGAAGTTGTGATGCTGAAATTTCTTCTCCTTGAAAATCAATTAAATATTTATTATTTGGGTGTATAGTGGAGATGAAATTCAAACTATGCTTCTTTAGTTGGAGTTCAATATTCCGAAGAACTTTTTCTTCAGAGAATAGGCTGGCAATATCTGTTTTGAAGTCATCTAACGGCGAATGAACTTCAAATTTATGTACATCCGCTTGGTCAAAATAATTGTTGAATAAAGTATTGTAAGGTGATTGATAATAGTCATTTATCTTGTTCATGAATTCGTCATCAGATTGATAAGTAGTGTTATATGTAACTCTCCTGTCAGGAAAAAGTGTCATAGACAGAACTTCGATGTAAGATTCATTTTTATGTAGTATGCTTGTAGCTCTGGTATAACTACTAATTATGTTTGGGGTGTACGATTCTAATGATTTAATTCGCCAATAGGTAGATGGATGAGACGAAAAATCACAGATAGAACTCTGCTGCGTATACAAACAATTGAAATATTTCAGAGGGGGGAGCACCGTTAATCCGTTTTTTGACTCGAAGAAATAATAGGTTGCCATTTTCTCCATTACTAAGCGGTGTTTGCTGTAAATATCCTTTGTAAGTACCTCGTTTGAAAGATAATCACTATAGCATTGTTCAACTAGTTGAAATGCTTGCATTCCAAAATCAAGATGTAATAATGCGTTTGAGAAATGTTCTTTATTGGTATATTTTATGGCAAAAGCATCTGCAATTTTCTCCATTTCTCTACTCAAGCTTAAATTACTCTTGAAGCAGATTAGAAATACACTTTTAAGGCATATTTTAATTCCACTACTTAATAATAATGCAATTGCGACAAAAAATCGTATAATCCACTTCGTTTCAGCGATCATTTCAGCAAAGAAATTGAATTCTGAGCTGTTGTATACCATATCGTAAATCACTTTATGCGCATAAGCGATGTAGCTATTGATATGTAATCCTTTCTGTTGAAAATGTCCTAACTCATGAGCGAGTATTGCCTTGAATTCCTCTGTACTGACTGAGTTTAATAATCCATATCCAATAACTAAATCTCTTTTTACCGGAAAGAAAAGACTCCAAAAATTTGATTTGAATTTTACATATGCATTGGTGTCTGAAGCTAAAAATACATTAGCAGGTAACTTGAGATTACATTGTGCGCATAAGTCATAGAGAATTTTGAATAATTCAGGTTCTTCTAAGGGATCAAGAAGTATCAAATCTGTATTATCATTTTCTGAGCTATTGAAAAAGAACTTGAATAAGAATACAAAAAGCAATACACTGATAATAAGGCTTCCAATAACCAGAGTGAAATGAAATTCAGAAAAAGAATTACACAGTAATTTAAAACTGAAAGTAAGTAGAAAGATAGCGAGAGCCACAACTATTCCAATCAAAAAAATGTAGGTGATGATGAATAATATAATTGATAGAATAGAATTCAAATAGAGTCTGAAATGAACCTTTGTATGTTTCATCTTTATTTGTGTGAGTTCAAATTATGTGTGATTTTAGGATGTATGGAAATCTGGTTGAAAGATACTCAGATTCATCAGATGTCAAATAGTAAAATGTGGGAATTCTGAAAGGCAATGTTAGCCTATACTAATAATTCCCGCATAGCTTTATAATTAAGTATCCGGTATTCCTTCTTGTTGATTTCAATAATTCCTTCCTGCTGCATTTCGGAAAGACTACGCGCCAGTGAGGGGCGGGCTACGCCGAAAAACTCAGCCAACCCGGTTTGATTGCGGTTGATGCTAAAGCTACTATCGTCTCCCGGGGCATTTTCCAAGAGAAAATGAGCCAGTTTTCCTTTGATGGTTTTTATAGAAAGTAGCTGCAACCGGTTGGTCAGGAACTGAGTGCGATTAGCGTTGTGCGTCAGGAATTGTTGCATAAAGTCGGGTCGCGAAGTCATTAGTCGCATCACTTCGTCTTTGGGGATTCTCAATATCTCAACAGGTTCTAATGTGGTGACGTCCACTGGGAAACGATTGCGATCGGAAAACAAGAATGCAGGTGCGAGTGGGCGGGGAGCTTTAATGATTTCTATCCCCATCAGGTTGCCGCTTTCGGTAATCATCTCGGTTTTTACCGATCCGGAAATCAGTATATTCAGGGCATCGCAAAGGTCGCCTTGCCGAAAAATCAATTCGTTTTTAGTATATGTTTTTACAGTGTATTGTAAGTCGTCGGGAAATAACTCATCGTCTGGATTCCCAAATTTATTCCATTCCGGATTCATTGTTTTCAATTGTTTTACCATTAAACCACCCATGAACTTAGAAGTTCATTTACCAGATGGTTATTCCAGAGTATAAAAATCACGTTTTTCGAGAAAAAAATTCTTAGTGTAACAAATGTGACACTTTTTGTTTTTGGGATGCTATACTTTTGCATCATCAAAACAACGATAACCGCCAAGAAGCTTGGCAAAACCGATACAAAGATGGACAATAAATTTCAATACGCAAAAGCAACAACGCCAACCAGTGGCCGTGGAAACGCTTTCCCAACGGCTGAGAAATTCAGTTTGACCGACAAGGTGGCATACGCTGAAGGTTCGGTAGTGAGTAAAATCATCATTCGCAACGAGCGGGGCAACGTTACGCTGTTTGCTTTTGACAAAGGCGAATTCCTGAGTGAACACACAGCACCTTTTGATGCTATTGTTCAAGTACTGGACGGAAAAGGCGAAGTGATCATCGACGGACAGTCTTTTGAACTCAGCGTAGGCGAAAGCATCATTATGCCAGCCAATATCCGCCATGCGGTAGTTGCTACTGAGCAGTTTAAGATGTTATTGATAATGATTAAATAGACCCCTAGCCCCTAAAGGGGTACAAAACGGAGTCACCAAAATAAAAAGACAATACTAATTTAATTCCCCTTTAGGGGTTAGGGGTAGATCTTATGAAACGTACCATAATAAAAATAGACGAAGAGCTTTGCAACGGTTGTGAGGCTTGTGTACAGGGTTGTCACGAAGGAGCTTTGCAAATGATTGACGGGAAAGCGCGCATGGTAAGCGAATTGTTTTGCGACGGACTGGGTGCCTGCATCGGCGAGTGTCCGGTAGGAGCGATTGAACTCGAAGAGCGTGAGGCTGAGCCTTATGACGAAATTGCGACCATCGAACGCATGATTCCGAAAGGCGAAAAAACCATTATTGCACACCTGAAACACCTGAAAGATCACGGCGAGGTAGATTATTTGAAACAAGGAGTGGGTTATCTCCGTGCGAATGGCATCAACATCAACTTTGCCGAAGTGCATAATCACGGTGGAGCCGGATGTGCCAGCAAACCAGCAGCTGCAGCTCCTGCTCAACATGCTCATGGTGGCGGATGTCCGGGAAGTCGTGAAATGACCTTTGGCGCACCCAAGCCAGCAGCAGGATTCCGCATGGCGGGTGCCGGAAGTGCAGAACCTGAATCAGAACTTCGTCAGTGGCCGGTGCAGTTGCACTTATTGAATCCCGAAGCAGGTTATTTCCGTGGTGCGGATGTGGTGTTGGCTGCCGACTGTGTAGCTTTTGCATATGCCGGTTTTCATCAACGCTTTTTGGCCGGAAAAACCCTGGCCATTGCCTGCCCGAAACTGGATTCCAGTCAGGAAATCTACGTTGAAAAACTAAAAAACATGATTGTGTACTCGGGTATCAACACACTGACAGTGGTTATTATGGAAGTTCCATGCTGTGGTGGCTTGTTCCGGTTGGCACAAAAAGCAGTAGCCGAATCCGGCAAAAAGATTCCCGTAAAACTCATCATAGTAGGAGTGAAGGGCGACATTTTGCAGGAAGAGTGGGTGTAAAATCATCCCTACAAACCCCAAACCCCTAAAGGGGCTTAAAGGCTTTGTATTTAAAAATAAAATACTTCGATAAATAAAAAATTAATACTAACTTCTCTTACTTCCCTTTAGGGGCTGGGGGTTCTTCAGCTCCCCTTTAGGGGGTGGGGGTCAAAAAGAAATAAAATTATGAACATGTTTTGCTTTCAATGTCAGGAAGCGTCCAAAGGAACCGGATGCGAGATCAAGGGAGTTTGTGGAAAAACTCCCGAAGTATCATCACTACAAGATTTATTAGTGTATCAGCTCAAAGGAATTGCACATTATGCCAATGCTTTGCGTACTGCCGGTATCGAAGATGCAGCTGCTGATCGCTTTATCACCGAAGGTTTGTTTATGACCATCACCAACGCCAACTTCGACCACGAACGTTTTGTTACCTACATCCGCGAAGGATTTAAACTTCGTTCGAGACTGAAAGCTGTTTTGGCTGAAAACAAAATTGAACTGGAAGCTACTGAATTATTGACCTGGACGGCTGTAACCGTATCGGAAATGGAAGCATTGGGCGAAAAAGTAGGCGTTCTTTCTACCGAAAACGAAGATGTTCGTTCGTTGCGTGAGTTGATCGTGTACGGGTTGAAAGGGATGGCTGCGTATCTGCAACACGCCAACAATCTGGGTGCCGACGACAAAGAAATCCACGCATTTATTCAAAAAGCATTGGTTGCTACTACCAACGACGCTCTTTCGGCTGACGAACTGGTGGCTCTTACCCTCGAAACCGGCAAATACGGTGTCAACGTAATGGCCATGCTCGACGCTGCCAATACTTCGGCTTACGGTAATCCTGAAATCACCAAAGTAAACATCGGCGTAGCTAAAAATCCGGGCATCCTTATCAGTGGACACGACCTGAAAGATATGGAAGAGCTGCTGAAACAAACCGAAGGTACAGGCGTTGACGTGTACACACACAGTGAAATGCTTCCGGCCAACTATTACCCTGCATTCAAAAAATACAGCCATTTTGTGGGTAACTACGGTGGTGCATGGTGGAGCCAGGTAACTGATTTTGAAACTTTCAACGGCGTGGTGCTGTTCACAACCAACTGTATCGTGCCTCCTAAAGCATCTGCCACTTACACCGACCGCGTTTATACTACCGGTGCAGCTGGTTTCCCCGGCTTCAAACACATCGAAGAAGGTAAAGACGGTCAGCCAAAAGATTTCTCGGCACTGATAGCACATGCCAAACAATGTGCAGCGCCAACCGAAATCGAAACCGGCGAAATCGTTGGTGGATTTGCTCACGCTCAGGTATTCTCGTTGGCCGACAAAGTAATCGACGCCGTAAAATCGGGCGCTATCCGCAAATTCTTTGTGATGGCCGGTTGCGACGGACGTATGAAAAGCCGTAGCTACTACACCGAATTCGCTGAAAAACTACCGCAAGATACTGTGATTCTGACTGCCGGTTGTGCCAAATACCGTTACAACAAATTGCCACTGGGCGATATCGGTGGAATTCCACGCGTTTTGGATGCCGGACAATGTAACGACAGCTACTCACTGGCCGTAATTGCACTGAAGTTGAAAGAAGTATTCGAACTGAACGACGTGAACGAATTGCCAATTGCTTACAACATTGCATGGTACGAGCAAAAAGCCGTGATCGTATTGTTGGCACTGCTTTACTTAGGCGTGAAAAACATTCACCTCGGCCCAACCTTGCCAGCCTTCCTTTCGCCAAACGTAGCCAAAGTATTGGTAGAAAGCTTCGGCATCGCACCAATCGGAAGTGTAGACGAAGATTTGAAATTGTTCCTGCCCGAAATTGAAGTGGCGTAAATTGAAAAGCGGATGTTGAATAGCATCCGCTAATTTTTTATCATATAAATGAAAAACATCCGGCCTCATGATGAGACCGGATGTTTTTGGTTGTTGTGATTTTCTACCAGATTTATCCGCATTTAGAGTAACCACAGCTCTTACAGGTTAAGCAACCTTCCTGATAAACCAGTGCTTTCTGGCCACAAGATGGGCATTCCTGTTCTTTGATCTGGGTACCATCCGGAATATATTTTTTTAGTGCGCGTTCAACACCCACTTTCCAGGTATTAATAGATTCGTTGTCGAGTTGCAGGCCTGAAACCAGTTTGATAACCTGATCGATAGGCATACCGTAACGCAATACGCCTGAAATCAGTTTTGCATAGTTCCAGAATTCCTTGTCGAATTTGTGCGACAGTCCTTCTACAGTTGTTTTAAATCCGCGTTTGTTTACAAACTGGAAGTCATAACGTTTAGCACCGTCTTCGTCAACAGTTTTGATAATTTTACCCTGAGTAACAGTTTTTGGAAGAAGAATTCCTTCTTCGTCGTCAGCCAACCCGGTAAAGATTTCGTATGGGCGACCATCTTTCAAACCTACAAACGCAATCCATTTGTCTTTTGCATTCTGGAAACGAACGATATCGCAATCCAGTTCTTTGGGGCGACTCTGATTGGCCTCGTCGTATGCAAAACAAATTTTCTTTTCGTCTTTTTTCTCTTCTTCTTTTTTGTTGTCAACAGCAATCAGAACGCCGGCACGCGAGCCATCGCGGTACACAGTTACGCCTTTACAGCCGCATCTCCATGCTTCTTCATACAATTTTCCAACCAGTTCTTCGCTTACGTCTGATGGAAGGTTGATGGTTACACTAATAGAGTGGTCTACCCATTTTTGGATACGACCTTGCATTTGTACTTTTTTCAACCAGTCTACATCGTTCGCAGTGGCTTTGAAATAAGGTGATTTGGCTACCAATTCGT